>JAOPYH010000480.1 GCA_025964715.1 Streptosporangiaceae bacterium
GGGTAGGCCCTCGGCGGTGCGGACCCGGACGAGGAGCATGTCGGCGCCGATGTCCTCGACCGTCTCTACCCGGACCGGGGCGGTGAAGTGGCCGTCGATGAGGACGGTCCGATGGCGCGCCCGCTCCTCGATGTCCGTCATGTCCCCGTCACCCCCTCGGCTGCTCTGTGATCTGTGGACAAGCATCCTACGACCGGGGGCTGGCCGATCGACCCACCAGGGCGACGACGAAATTGGCACCAAGCCGAGGCATACTGCGCGGCTTAGTCCCTCATCCTATACCGGCGAGATATATGCGGATTTTGCAGGCAGCTCCACTTGCGGGCTTCTCGACCCACGGAGTCGCTCTTGGCCCCACCAGTCGGCGACTTCCGGCCGGGATCGCCGGACAGGCGTCCAGACACTCGTGGAGCATGCTGTGGCCAGAGCCGATGCTCCGCCTCGTTGATGACGGCCTTGGGTTCCAATATCGTTTGGTTCTCGGACTCAGAAATGACCGGGCGAGCGAGCCCGTCGGATGAAGGTTGGGCGCCACTTGGGGGGAGCGCGCCAAAGCTGATGGCGAAGGGCATGCCGGACGCCGACTGCAGCAGGTGGAGGGCAACCATCCAGACCTCCTGGGTGTTTCTTGTCCGGTCCCACTAGGTCCCCGTCCTTGCCGTAATGGACGACGCTGGCTCGCCTCGCAACCCGGCAGCACGACGAACGGCCTCCGCCGTGGAGCAGGTAGCGCTCTATGGCGTGTAGGGGATGAAGACGTGCGTCGGTCCCACACCGCCGGCATGCGCGGAGGCTAGGAGATGGACTCCCGGTGTGCCGCTCTTGAGGGATTGACCGAGGAGGCTGAACAAGCCTCCGGCGACAACTGCGAGGTCGGCGGCCGAGCCATGGAAGGTCGGGACAGTGCAGCCGGCTGCGGGCACGAGTTGATCGGCCTTGTCCGCAGGTGTCCAGAAGCAGTGGTACCGCTCGAGCTCGCCGTTCGCGAGGACTTGTTCGCTGACCCAACGGTCCACCGTCGCTGGGCCAACCCCAGTCTCGGGCGGCACGAAGACCAGCAGACCCAGTGACGCCGTGCGAGTGTCGGTCGCGATCTGCGCGAGCGACGCCTTCGCCGGGTTCCGGCGAGCGGCCTCATCGAGATGAGCCGCGACGGTCTCATTCACCGTGGCGTCGACGATGACGTCCACGTCCGGCAGACCCTTCTCCCGGATCATGTCGACAGCGTTTCCTGGCGCTGCCACCACATCCAAGTCGTCCGTGATGGCGCGCAACCGTGCAGCGAGGCCTGCAGCCTTGAGCCTTCCGACGTCGTCTTCGGTGAAGTTCTGCCGAACGAGCAGACCACCGGTCACCGTAGCGATGTCGCGGAGGGTCAGCCGCCTCGTGCCGGCACGTGCCGCGAACTCGCCGGTCCACGATCCGATCCCGCCACAGCCCCAGAGCTCGATGGTCGTACCGCGGAAGGCGGTGACGGGTCGAGCCTCATCACGTCGCGTCACGACTTCCTGCCGTTCATCAGACATAGGCAGCCATTCAAGCGGTGCGGTGCCAAGGGCTTCCGCGCCCGGATTGCTGCGGAGGACGTCGGCGACGACAGCGGGTAGACGGCCGGGAACGAGATGTTGGAGGTCCTGGTCGGCGGGGTGTCGCACGGCGACCAGGAAGTAGACCGGTTGCCCCGCTCCAGCGGCAACGGCGGCTCCGTGCAGGGCTGTGATCGCGCCCGGGATGGGTGGACCGTCGGCACCCGCGAGCTGCTGGAGGAGCGGTCCCAGTTGTGCGGCCAGGCCTCGGTACAGCGGGGTCGGCACACTGAAGACAAGGGCGGAATGGTCCGGGCGCTCGGCGCGCCCGAGCCGCCAACCGACCAGATCGATTCGATGGGGACCTCGGTCCCGCAGGGTGGCCAGAGACAGGCGTTTGTGGTCGTTGGGCGGCGAGGCGCGCACCACCACGGTCGGGCTGCCGACGTTGGTGGGCTGCCGCCCGCCGATGGCGTGAAACAAGTCGGTGCGAGCGTCGTAGCGGGCGTTGGCGGCGTCATCGAACCAGCTCCACAGTCGTTCGAGCACCTCGCGCATACCGAAGCCGGGGTGCCACTCGCGATTCACGTCGAGGTAGATGCAGAGCTCCTGCCCGAGCAAGACGTTGGGGAACCCGATGAAGCGGTCGTGCTCCACAAGCACCAGCGGTGGCCGGTCTGGGAAGCCGTCGTGGATGACGACCACCACATCCTCGACGGCATCGATCGCCAGACCACCGGGAACAGGCGCGATCCCATCCAGCGACAGACTCACCCGCATCGCGATCGCGGTCGGTGTCCGTCGAACCTCCTGAACACCGAGGATCAACGCCGGGTGCTCGGCAGCAAGCTCTCGCAACTCCTGAACGGCGTGCGAGCGCGCCGACTGCGACGGGGTTTGCCGGGACCGGCGTGATGATCGACGTGTCACTCAGGCTTGGTCACCCGGAGCGGCCCGACTGCACGGTGCGGCCGGCGCTTACCGCCGCGCCTCCCGCGGGTCCGCCGAGCCGGCCGCCGCTGGATGGGGGCTTCTTGAAGTCGCCACCGAACACCTTCTGCCAGAGCTCGAGACTCTCCCCTTCGTCGGTCGACTCGTGCGCGGCGCGGATGTCGGCGGCGATCATCCTCATCTTTGAGCGGAAGTTCTGGTAGTCCGTCTCCGTCCACCGGTGGTCGAAGGTGACGGGGTTGCCTTGTGGGTCCGTCGCGCCGCTGGGGTCCGCGATCGACGGCTTCGTCCGGTTGGCGTCCAGCCAGGTCTTGAGGTCGGAGACGACATGCAGCAGTGTGGTGGGCAGGTCGTTGTAGTAGCCGGGATCCGCGTCCACGTTGGCTGCCTCGACTCGTTCGCCGAGCATCGCCGTCAGGAGGACCGACCGGGTCCGCTTGAAGTTACCGCCGTGGTCGCGCAAGAACTTCACCAGCCTGATGACCTCGCGCAGGTGGTCACCGGTGATGGTGTCCTTCTCGTGGAGCCAGCTCGTGAAGCCGCTGGGGTTCGTGTCCTCCCATTCGTCCTCGTCGTGGTTCACGATCACCTGCCTTCCCGACAAGTCGAGGAACGGGACGATGTCGACGTGGAAGTCGCCGGCGTAGACCACCCGCACGCACCGGCACTTCGGGGCCAACACCATCGACTTGTACACACTGTGGCGGGCGAGGGCGGCGTACACCTCGTCTATGTAGCGGGCCGGGCTCCAGCCGGGCTGCTCGGCCATCATCAGGATGAAGTCGGCATCGAACTCGTTGCCGTCGACCGGCTTGATGATGGTGCGATGAGCCCACGACCCTTGTGGCTCCTTCCCCAGGATGAGCGGCCCGATGACCTC
>JAOPYH010000503.1 GCA_025964715.1 Streptosporangiaceae bacterium
GGTGCAAACGCTTTGACCTGCATGGATTCAGCAGGCACGCGTCTGACCTGCTGCTTTACCCGGTCGCTAAGTACCTCCACAATGGGCACTAAGTCAGGGTACAATGGTAGATTTTCTACTGTGTAAATAGTTACTCTCGCGAGGAGCGCGGGCCGACCTCCCGACTCAGTGCCAGCCACAGCATCGCCATCGGAAGGCCGGTAACCCCTCGCGCTTCCCAGTGGAGAGGAGCTCGTATGAAACTACCTCGCCTGAACAACTCAGCGCTGTTCATGCTCTGTGTGACGACCCTAATCGTGGTGCTAGCCACTGTGGGCTGGAATGCGAGTGAGATCGCCGCAGTACTCCTGCTCCTCGGAGGCCAGTCGCAGCTGAAGGGGCCGGAGGCAGAGCCGAGGAAGAGGCCACGAAAAGGGTTGGACCCTTAGGAGGGCGCTCATGTCCAGGGTGGTAGCTCTCGTCTCCGAACGACTACCGCACGTCCACATGCCGAAACCAATGAAGACGGGCCGGATCTTCGTTCAGATCGCGCCTAGGAAATAGCCTACCTACCGCACCTCAGCCGGTTCAAATTCCATCGTCACCGTAGTTATCTATGGTGGTTCTTTAGAAACGCCCCCAAAAAAAAGCGCTCCGGCCCGGGAGAGATCTCTCGGGCCGGGACACAGAGGTAGTTGATGCCAGGCTATGGGCTTACCTGGCGGCCAGTACGCCGCACGTAGCCGATCCGAGTGACAGCCAGGCCGTCATGTACTGGCCGAACACCCCAAAGATGCGGTTCAGCAATGCAGCGAGCGCCAGGGCGTCCCCGGCAAGTCGCCAGTCTTTCTTGCTCATCAATACCCTCCTTTCTTAGCCCACGAGGCCTGCGTGCCAGATATCCACACCGGCCGCAGGGGAATGAATCCGTGTCATCCCCTGCAAGTATGTACTGCTAGATAGCAGCTAACGCCTCTTTAAGAGGCCGGATCTCGTGTAATCTCCATAGCGTGCTGATCACTGAGCCGGGCACTATCGACAACCTCGTCGCGGACGCGGCAGCCGAAGGCCACGAGGTGACTCGACGTCTGATTCGCGACTGGACAGAGAAAGGTCTGCTGGACTACCCAGGCAAGAGACCAGCAGGTAAAGGGCGCGGGTCGCGTCCGGCGTTGTATTCGGCCAACCAGCGCATGCTGTTCCTGACGCTGCTGTCCAAGAGGACCGGCACCGGCATCAGCAGCGGGGCCAGGATCCCAGTCGGGATCTGGTTGTACTGGGGAGACACCTACGTACCTCTCCATCAGGTGCGCCGCGCGTTCATAACCTGGCTCGGCGACCCCCGCCTGAGCAAGGAGCGTGCGCGGGACACTGCCAAGACGATCCTGAGCCAGATCGCCCATCCCGACGCAGGCCGCCAAGCCAGTCGCGAGCTACTGACGGTGCTCACCGATATTGGCTACACCGGCCAGTTCGACGCCAACCGGCTGGAAGGCGTGGCTCGGTCGGTATTCGAGCCCGGTCACGGGCAGATCCGCAGGGCAGTTGGCCATCCGGACGCGCCCATGACGACTGAAGCGTTCATAGATGTCCTACGGGCCCACTTCATCGCCGTCGACAGGCTCAACGCCGGTGAGGTTACCGATGAGGACTTCGTCCAAGCCCGTCGGGCTTACCTCATCACCTACGCCGACTACACCCGCCGCCAACCCGTGTTCGCCGCCAGTGCCCCACAATCCTTGAAGGAGATGTATGCACCGGTGACCTTCGAGTCCGTCTTTAACCAATGCTGCACCGACCTCTTGACGGTCATCGGCCTGGCTATCCTTTACCCAGCAGAGAGAACAACAGCTCGTTGAGGGCAGACCGGCCCAGACAAAGACCATGCCATCCGCTAAGCAGGCCTGCATAATAATTTCTTAGCCATAGGCATGGAAAGGCCGCCATGCGAGACAACACAGCCTCTGCCTACCGACTCGTGTCTTACGCCGGTAACGCAGAGGACGTGGTGCTGATGCGGGCGTTCGGCGACCGCCGCGGCGGGTTGTTCGTGGACGTGGGGGCCGGTGAGCCGGTGAGGGGATCGCTGACCAAGAACCTGGTGGACCGGCTGGGCTGGCGTGGCGTCAACGTCGAGCCGCTGCCGGAACGCCACGAGCGGCTCTGCGCGGCCCGGCCGTACGACACGAACCTGCGGGTCGCCGTCGGCACCGAGCCGGGCACCGCGGCGTTCTTCCGTATAGCGCCGAAAGACGGCCCCCGCGACCAGGTCGGCCTCAGCACACTGGATGCGGCGGTCAATGACCGGCACCGCCGCGCCGGCTATCTGTCGCAGGAGCTCGCGGTCGAGGTCGTCACGCTGGATTCGATCCTGCAAGAGCATGCTGAGCCGGGCTTCGACCTGCTGAAGATCGACGTCGAGGGCAGAGAGGCGGACGTCCTCGCCTCCGCGGATCTGGAGCACTGGGGGCCACGCGCGATCGTGGTCGAGGCGACGGTCCCGCTGTCCGCGGAACTCAGCCATCAGGCGTGGGAGCCCGCGGTGCTCGAAGCGGGCTACCGGCCGGCGCTCTTCGACGGCCTCAACCGCTTCTACGCGCGCGACGACGAACCCGAGCTGCTGGAGCGCCTGTCCGTACCGGCCAACGTGCTCGACCGATACATCCCCGTGGCCTGTGCGGTCAGGGCCGGTATCCCGGTCTAGAGTGCCAGCTCGCCGCCGACGACATCGAGCAGGTGTGGGGCGTGCTCCTGCAGCCAGCCGGTCAGCCACTTGGTGTCGTGCCGCGTGCCGAGTGTGAAGGTGTCGACGAGCCGTCGCAGCATCATGAGCGGGAGTACGGCCTCGAGAGCTTCATGGTCCACCGCGTCCCTTCCGTACCCGTCCAGCAGTGGATCAGCGGAGGCTCCGTGCGGCAGGTCCACGGCGAGGGCCCACGCGAGGTCGAGCATGGGCGGGCCGACCTCGACCGCGCCAGGGTCCAGGATCCCGGTCAGCTCATCACCGTCGAAGAGCGCGTTGTGGCCCACCGCGACGTCGCCATGGATGGCGGTGACCCGCCGGCCTCGGCAGGCGGCGTCGAAGAGTGCCGCGACCTGCGGGTAGGAGCGTGGGACCACGAAGCGCGCGGTGCCCAGTAGCACACCGAGCCCACCGGGATCGTCCAGCCGAAGGCCACCGAGCGACCCGCGTTCGTGCCAGCGGCGGAGCCGGCGACCGAGGTGGCGCTGCTGTGAGGGAAGCGGATCCTCACTGGGACGGCCGTCGAGGCGCTCCAGCACCGCCCACCAGATCTCCTCCGAGCCGGCCTTGACGGTGCCGTGGTCCAGGAGCCGAGGCGCCGGTGTCCCGGCGTGCCGCCGCAGCTCCTCGAACCGCAGTACGGTCTCGAGCCGCTCGTGCCAACGGTGCTGGAGCTTGATGAACGTGCGGCGCCCTGCGACGGCGGTCTCCGTGCCGTCCAGCGCGGTGACGGACCCGTCGAAAGCCGGGCTGGCCAGTGCCGCCCGGCCGCTTGCCACGAGCTCAGCGGGATGGAGCGCCATGGTCGAGATGAGCGCGCGGGCGTCGCCCACGTCGAGCGGGCCGCACACCTCCCTCATCACCGTGCTTCCCTCCTGAGTCGCTCCAGCGGTTCGAGCCAGCGGCGGCGGGTCTGTTCGGGTGGGTCCAGCCAGCCGATGGCGCTGAAGTCGAAGAGCCCATCCTGCCCTGTCCACAGGGTCGTCACCGCCACCCACACCGGGAGGCAGAGCCGATCCTCGCCGGCCGTGGCCTGGGCCAGTCGCGCGGAGATCGCCGCCGCCTCGTCCATGCGGCCGTCGGCCGCGTGGTGCAGCACCTCGATGACGTCGATGGGGAGGAGCTCACGGGTCGCACCGAGCTCTTCGAACCGACGGCGGGCGTCGCCGAGAAGCGTCCCGGCGCGGTGCCACTCGCCCATCAGGGCATGCGCCATGGAGGCGGCCAGGTCGCATTGGGCCAGCCCTATCAACTCGCCGACCGACTCGCTGAGCTCACGGGCGCGCGGCAGGAGCCGCAGAGTCCGCTCCGGGTCATGCCACATGTGCGCCTGGGCCAGGTGCCGTGCGCCACGTGCGCTCCACAGCGGCGCGTTGGACCGCTCGGACAGCTCCAGCGCTTCCTGGAAGAGCCGTGCGGACTCGCCGAACCGCGCGTTGTGCAGATGGACGTGACCGAGCATGTCGGCGATGCGAATCCGGTCCAGGCTCCCGGCCGGGATGGACTCCATCAGCGCCGTGACCTGGACGTAGTCGCTGCGTCTGATCGCGTTGTCGGCACGGCCGAACATCGCTCCCACGCTGATCGGGGATGGACCGCCGGGGATGTGGGCGAAGTAGGCCATGGCGTCGTCGAGCTCCCCGACGATATGGGCCCGGTTCCCGAGCTCGAAGCACAGATAGTCGGCGAACACGCTGTCGGCATAGTCGCCTGTGGCGCGCCGCATGGCGTCGTAGCGTTCCCGGACGGTGGAGTACGGGCCGGCCGTGATGCGAGCCACCGCGGTGAGCCGGGCCAGCTCTGGGTCATCGGGATATTGGGGCAGGGAGGCGAGCACCTGCCAGTGCCCGAGCTGGCTGAGCGTATAGGCCATCTGCCCGAGCTCCGGCGTGAGGATCCTGTGCTCATGCGATGCGTACAACGCGAGCAGGAACGCCGGGACCGTCCGGGCGCTGTGCTCCCACGGCGGAAGCGACGGGCTCGGCCGCCGGTCCCAGACGCTCGTGGTCAGGGCCGCCAGGTGCTCGATGGCACGAAGCGCGCCGGCCCGCCGTTCACTACCCGTCCAGCCGTCCGAGGTGTATTCGTCGCTGCCGGTCACTCCGCGCCGCAGATTCTCGTGCAGGCGGTACGGCGGCCAGACGTTCGGATCACGACGTACGAAGCGGTGGTCGAGGAAGCTCTCGACATGACGTCCGCGGATATCCGGCAGCACCGACCGCAGCACGTCCTCGTCGAAGGCCTCCAGCAGAGCCGCGGCGCGCAGCAGATCGCGGTGCTCTTCCGGGAGGTCGCGCATGAGGCGCAGCACGAGCTCGGGAAACGGATGCCCGAACGCCTCGGGCGGCGGCTGTTCACCGCGGACGAGATACTGCTCGTACAGGCTCGCCGACAGTTCCAGATAGAGCGGAGATCCGGCCGACCCGGCCACGATCCGCTGCCGTACGGACGAGGCGATCACGGGACGGTCGCTCGCGGTCAGCCGGGTCCGCAGGTAGTGATCCGCCGCGGCGTCGTCGAAGCCGCCGAGCCCCCATTGGTCATCGCCTGCGAGAGTCGGCCAGCGGCGCTCCCCACCGTAGGTCAGGCCGACGCTCCGCACGGGCTCGTGCCACCGCAGCGGCTGCCGACTCGTCACCACGAACAGCACGTTGGGCATCAGGTACACCAGCCGCGCGCTGAGGTCTTCGAGGCCACCCCGCTCGGCGGGCAGTGCTTGCACGGTTTCGAAGGTGTCCAGCAGGCACAGCGCGAGTGTGGGCTTGCGGGCCCGGATGCGTTCCAGGTCGGCGGCCAGCAGCACCGGCATGTAGCCGAGCATCCGGTCCGGGTCGTCCTCACCGAGGATCGGCTCGAGGGCCGGGAGGCCGGCGCGTAGCCTCTTCAGCCTCGCGGCCTGCACGGTGGAGCGGCCCAGCAGATCAACGGCCCGGACCGCCAGGGAACCGACGCCGAACCCGCCGAGGAACGCGTCAAGGGTGGTGCCGACCTGCTCCGACATCCGGAGGGAATCGGATCTGGAACTCTTCTTCAGGAACGTCGTCAGCGGCTCGCCGGGATGTTTGCGCTCCCAGTAGACCGCCAGCGCGAGGTCGAACGCCGGCCACGACCTGCCGAGGCGGCTGAGCGAGGCACGCACCCGCAGCATGACCGTCTCAAAGCTCTGGCTCGACGGGTCGGCGAAGTCGACCGCGGCATAGGCCAGGTTGTCCGGCAGGCTGTGCAGTCCGCGCTCGGCCGCGAGCTGTAGGGCGCGCCGTGCCAGCGTGGACTTTCCTATCCCGCCTTCACCAGCGAACACCACGATGTTGTTCGCGGGGCGCTGGAAGTTCAGTAGCTCGGCGACCGGCCAGTTGTGAGAGCAGTGCTGAACGGCTCGCTCGTGGAACGCCTGGATGTGTGGCTCGCGGTTGGTGAAGACCTTGTTCGCCCGGAAAGGAACATCCGGCCCGAGCGTAAAGAACTGGTCGATGCCCACATCGGCAGGCCATCACAGGGGACCATGATCGAAAAGCCCTACGGGATAACGATTCGATCCTGCCGAACGCCCGTCGCCGGCCCACCGCTGAACGAACATGTCCATCGTCCTGGGCAGGGGAAGGCCCGGACGAGGTCGTACGGCCTGACCCGTTGACTGCACTATCTGGTTGTCCGAGTGGCGTTCATGGCGTGAGGCGTACAGCATCGGTCCTCATGACTGGGACCGGTGAGCTTTATGGGGCGTATCGCGATCTGATGTATGGCAGGAGCTGACCTGCCGCGTGTCGGTGCGGTGCTGGTGGGCTCGGCGCCCTCGCTGCCGTACGTGGTGGTGGATGTGGCGGGCCGCGAGGTCGAGCCCGTCAGTCCCGATGCTTCACGATGTTGATTACGTTGCCGTCTGGTGCTCGGACGAAGAACCGGCGCACACCCCATGGCTCTGTAGTTATCGGGTGCACGATCTCGTAGCCGAGGTTCTGAGCTTCTTCATAAGCACCTTCGACGTCATCCGTGTGGACGGAAATGACCGGGTCTTCGGGTGCGGTTGCGTCGCGCGTTACGAGCTGGACGTTCGCCCTGGTGTCGGGAGAGGTGTAGCGGGCCACCCATCCCATGTTGAACTCCTCGGTACTCAGCCCGAGGTACTCGGTGTAGAAGCTCTTCGTTGCCTCAACGTCAGCCACTCGAAGGTTGGCCATAATGCGTGTGGCGCGCATGCGGTCCTCCTGCCTACAACGGATGTGCATGATGGTCGTCCGAACGCCGCGGCGTGTCTACTCGCGCACTCCGGTGATGGCTGTTCTCCCGTGGCGCACGACGGAAGTTACCGAGCGCGACGCGCCACGCACTCAATTCGGCATGAGCGGAGTGCGCAAAGAGACCTGAGTGCCCACCAGCGCGCGGGCTGCGGAAGCACACGTGCGTGCGTGTTGGTCTCCGTCTTGGCGTGTCGGCTTACTTGGTGCAGAGAAGAGCTCCCGCCGGAGCAGGGCCCCAGAGCCGTACGACCACCCCAGATGGCGCGGCGGTGCGCAGGAGGCCTCACCCCCCCGGAGGCCGGCACCCGCACCGCCGCGTCATCAACCTGACGAGGATGTCTCCTTCAGTTCATCAGTCGGCTGCTCGGCGGCGGGTGGTCAGGAGGCGAAGACCACGCCCTGGCGGATCGGCTGGAAGCTGCCGGCGGTGACGGAGCGGCTGCAGACCCTGAACAGCTTCGTCCACGCCTCCTCACTCCCGATGTGGTCGGTGACCTTGGTGTGCTCGGTGTCGCCGGGAGGTGTCATCACCAGGCCGCCGGCCAGGTCACCGGAGGAACAGACCGGCCACTTCACTCCCGCGAAAGCCATCCCGCCCGGCTTCAGAACGGTCCTCATCGGCGCTCCGGGGTGGCGGACGTAGGTGGTGTGCGAGTCCCGACCACATGCTGCCGGAGGCGTCCAGCAGGCCGAAGCTCGGGTAGCCGTCGATCGCGCAGGAGCGACCGGAGGTGTTGGTGGCCGTCAGCAGCCAGCTGGCCGTCCCGGCCGGGGCGATCGAACCCTGATCGGCGATATCCACCGACAGATCCGACGCACCGCACCGACCCACACCACCCGAACCCTCGTCCGAGCCTCCGGAAACCGGAGCCTTGCCGTCCGAGCCACTGTCGGTCGGGACCTTGCCGCCCGCCGCCGGCTGTGAGACCTCAGGACCGGCCGCCGACGGGCCTCCGGAGGCCGCGCCGCTCACCTGACATGCCGACAGGCCGACCATCGCGGCCGCACTCACGGCCAACAGCGCGAACTTCGAGGCGGCACCGGCTGACGACAACACCATGACGTTTCCTTACATCGTTCGAGGGAGCAGGCGCCGGGTCTGTCAATTTTCCGGTGTAACTGATGTGGTTGATGGGGTTAGCGGCGGGCTGCTGCGAGACGGCCTTCGAAGGTGATCTCGAAGGCGTTCAGGGCGGCTTTCCAGCGGTTCATCCAGCGTTTGCGGCCCTTGCCGGTCGGGTCCAGGCTCATGATGGCCATGTAGACGCATTTGAGTGCGGCCTGCTCGTTGGGGAAGTGGCCGCGGGCCTTGACCGCCCGGCGGATGCGGGCGTTGACCGACTCGATCGCGTTCGTGGAGCAGATGACCTTGCGGATCTCGGGGTCGAAGTTCAGGAACGGCACGAAGTCTGACCAGGCGTTCTCCCAGAGCCGGATAATGGCGGGGTACTTGCCGCCCCAGGCCTCGGCGAACTCATAGAACCGCTCCAGGGCTGCGGCCTCGGTGGCGGCGGTATAGATCGGCTTGAGGCCGCGGGCGATGGCGTCCCAGTCGGCGCGGGAGGCAAGCTGAGCATCATCCAGGCCAAGCGCTATCGCATAGCCGTCGGCGTGGACGCCGTCCGTGGGTCACGAGCCCTGGCCCGGTCCCAATTCAGGGTTGAGGCGATCGGGTGACGGCTTTGAGGTACTCCTCGTCCAGGATCCGGTGGAAGCGACGGGCCCGGCGCCCCTCAGCGGTCTCGACGCGCAGGGACCTGGTGTCTCCCCAGAACCGGAGTCCGGGCTGCGCCTGGAACAACCGGCTCGCGCCGGCCCGGAGGTGCACGTCGGTCAGCTGACCGAGCTCGTACCTGCTCTCCCAGTACGACAGGATCAGATTGACGTAGAGGTACTGCCGCTGCTCGGTCTGATCAGCCGATGAGCTGTACGGGCCCCAGCATTCGAGATAGGCGGGGTCGTCCATCGCCATCTTGAGCAGGTCGGTGTGCACGGCCCGGGCGGCCTGCTCCCGGCTGACCATCATCTCCCGGGCCTGCAATACCAGAGACGCGGCGATACCGGCCAAGGCCAGGACCGAGAGCAGCGCGGCCGCGGCGCCATAGGTCTCTCCGATAGTGCCTCGGCGAGCCCATGAGGTAGCGCTCCCGCCGAATGAGTCAAGCGCCAGCGGAGACAGGCCGACCAACATGGCCGACAGCACAACGAGGATCAAGACGAACACGCGGACGCCGTGGCGGCGGCCACCGGGACGATGCCACCACCGCCCCTCGTCCTCCGGCATCTCCCGCTCACTTTCGTATCCGTCACATGACAGGAGGCCCGAGCGGAGCTATCTCATGGGAGAAGTAGCTCAACAGGTCTTCCCCCTTGCGATGCAGCGCTGCGATCTCTTCACGGCAGGCCCTGACGATTTGTGGGTCCGTGAGTTTGCGCGCCCCGTTGAGTACTCCCGTCCGGTCGTACTGGATGACGTAGGCAGCCTGGTCACCCAGCACGAGGACCTCGGGGAGCTCTCGTGTCTCCTCGAGCGAGCGGAGGCCGGCGGCGTCCAGCACGGTTATACGTTCGCCCAGCTCCGCCCGGATACGGAGGATATGAAGTTCCCACCACAGGTAGGGCGAGGGCGGCATCTCTACGATCCGTATGCGGTGCTGAGTGATGCCTCGCTCATCGAGCCGCTCTTGATGCGCCCTGATCGACGGACGCATCTCCTCGGCGAGCCGGAGCGCTTTTGCGCAGTCACCTTCGGCCAGCGCCGCCCAGCTGGGCACATCGGGTTCGCGGAAGGTCTGCTGCCGCTCCAGCTTCCAGGTCTCGTCCACCTGCCAGAAGTAGGACTCGAAGTCGGAGAGATAGGCGTCGAGACCCAGCTCTCTGCCAGGGAGATCGAGAAGCCGCTCAAGCATCAGGAATGTCGGGCTTCGCAGCGATCAGCATGTTCCGGGGGATGACCACGAGGCGCTCATCATGCACGATGCCCACGCCCTCAGGGAGCCGATCGGCATAGGCCTCCGTCAGATCTCGGCCGATCACGGCGATATCCCCGTTCTCGAGCTCCCAGATGTCCGGGCTCCCGGCCGTGGCGTTGGTGTCCCCCAGCTCAAGGGCGGACTTCCCAAGGCGTCTCTTGAACCCTGCCGTTGGATCGGCTTCCCACGGTCTTTCCATCGAGACCTCCGGCCCTCGGATCGCCGTTCCACCCGAGCATGACACGGGACGAAGCGACGGACAATCGGCCCGCCTTCGCCGCCGTAGAGCACATTGATCCGTCCGGCCCGCAGCGTGCCTGCCACCGTGGCATCCGGGTCGGCGACCACGACGTCGCCGCAGCCGTCCCCGTTGAAGTCGGGGCCGTGGGGAGAGCACTCCGCCACCCGGGAGGCGGCCTCCGCCGCGCCCGCGCCGAATGCCGACGCCGTGACCGCCGCGGCCCCCAACGCCACGGTCATCGCTACTGATCTGTTGAATCGCAAAACCGATCCCCCATTCCCTCGATGCGTCACTGTGGTGACGAAGCAAGGGGGGACGGTTTACCAGAACCGGCTCCATGCGGCTGACCGGATTGCGCCAGATCGGCCGGCGGTACGGGGGAGGACTTGTCGACGTTCACCATGTGCTCGTTGAGTACCGAACGATCGGGGGCCCGGATCGGCCATTCGGCCGACCCGCCGGACGGTCTGCGGGGCATAGCCTCGCCGCGTGGAAAACGCGCACGACCGACGAGTCGCGGACCCCGACCTGCTCCCCCTGCCCGTACGGAGGCTCCTCACCGCCGCGCTGTACGCGGGCCTCGCCCTGGTGTGGCTGCTCGACCTGGAGTCCACCGAGGGGTTGCGCACCGGAAGGTACGGATGGTTT
>JAOPYH010000518.1 GCA_025964715.1 Streptosporangiaceae bacterium
CGGCCCAGGAGGCAGGCTTCGAGGCGCTGGCGGTGACCGCCACCGGAGCCGTCGGCTCCGCCGAGCACGAGACGGCCGCCGCCGAGCGGATCCTCGACGCCGTTCCGGGCCTCCGGCTGTCCCTCTCGCACGAGATCGGCGGCTTCGGGCTGCTGCAGCGGGAGGCGGCCACCGTGTTCAACGCCGCGCTGCGTCCGCTGGCGGCCGAGCTCCTCGATTGGTGCGAACGGATCACCTCAGCGGCTCTCCCCCGCGCCACTGCCTGGTTCGCCACCGGTGACGGCGTCCGCCTCTCCGCCGAGCGGACGCGCACGTTCCCGGTGGCGGTGCTGGGCGCCCATGGAGCCGCCGCGTTGCTCGGTGCCGCGATGCTGGCGGGCGCCCCGACCGCGAGGGTGATCCTCGCCGAGGACGGCGGGCTCGTGTCCGGTCACGTCCGGGAGGGGCTCCCCCACACCGCCGCCGACGTCATGGAGTCCGCGGGCGTACGGCTCGCGACCCATCAGGCGGTGCTCTCCCCGCTCTCGGAGGCCGTTCCGGCCGCCGGCCCCGAGGCCACCGTGATCGCGGCCGTGGACGAGGCCGGAGCGGACACGGCGCGGGAGCTCGCCGGGCGGCTCAAAGGGAGCATCCTGGTCGACCCCGGCTCCGACCTGGTCGCCGTGGGCGCCGCCGGCACCGAACCCGGTGCGTGGCTCGACACGGTGGTGTCCGCGGACACCCCGGCCGAGCTCCAGCGGGTGCGGGCCCTCCTCGAACAGCGGGCGTGCACCATGCTCGCCTCCGGGGGCGCCCGGCCGGGTAGCGAGCGGGTCGTGAGCTCGGCGGTCCTTCCGATGTCCTTTCTGAGCAGCGGCTCCTACCGGATCGTCATCCGGGCGAGCGGACGATCGGGGGTCGAGCAATGAACGCCGCGGTGTCCCGGATCGGCGTCGACGATGTCGACGCGCTGATCGCCGGTGCGGAGTTCTTCTCCTCGTCCGTGGCGGGATGGAGCACGGCCGGCGTGCGGGCCTGGGCGTCGGAGGTGCTGGCGCGCCGGGGGCCGGTGTCGCTGGTGCCGGTGGCCGACCTGGCACCGGACGTCCTGTGCGCGGCGGTCGGTACGGCCGGTTCGGTCGCCGCACTGGCGGAGCTGCCGCCGGCGGGCGACGAGCCGGTCACGGTGATCCGCGCGCTGCAGAGGCAGCTCGGCCGGGAGATCGGTGCCGTGATGCCCATCAACGCCGCGACGGTCAACGCGGTCTTCCCGGTGATCGCGGCGGCGGAGCTCGGGCTGCCGCTGGTGGACTGCGACGGGATGGGCCGCGCGCTCCCGCTGATCCACCAGACGAGTTACGCGATGGCGGGGCTGCCGCTGACGCCGCTGTCCGCGACGAGCGTGGTGCACGACCTCATCTCGATCGACACCACCCCGGCGAGGGCCGAACTGCTGATCCGGGCGCTGCTGAGCACGGCGGGCGGCTGGCTGATGTGCGCGTTGCATCCCACGCCGGCGCGGGACCTCGCCGCCGGGGCGATCGCCGGGTCGATGAGCCGGGTCGTACGGGTGGGACGGGTGCTGACGAACGCCACCGACCACGAGGCGATCGTGCGGGGTCTCGCCGGCACCGTGGGCGCATCGGTCCTCGGCGGCGGACGGGTCGTGGAGCTGGGGCCGTCCGGCCGGCGCGGCGCGCCGGCGCAACCGGCCAACCCGACCACGGTGGTCGTGCAGGAGGAGCACGGGCGCGGGCGCCTGATCCGCCTGGAGGCCCAGAACGAGCTGCTGCTGGCGGTGATCGACGGCGTGGTTACCACGGCCGTACCCGACCTGCTGTGCCTGCTCGACCGGCACAGCCTGCGGATGAAGGGGCTCGAGCGCGTGGCGGTCGGCGACGACGTCGACGTGCTGGCCGTCCCCGCCGCGCCGGTATGGCACAGCGCGGCCGGCCTCGCGCTGGCGGGTCCGGCCGCGTTCGGGCTGCCCGTACGCCACCCCAGGGAGGCCCATCCCAAGGAGACCCGTCCCATGGAGATCCGTTCCAAGGAGGACCGCCGATGAGCCTGGGTCCCCAGGCGCCGACCGTCGCCGCGCTCGTGAACTACGGTCCGCTCGCCGGCACCACGGCGTTGATCGACGAGCACCTCGACCGGCCGGTCCCCCACGTCGCGCTGGTCTCCGAGCTCGACCAGATCCGCGCGTGCGCGCCACGCACCGCGGTGGTGCTGCACCAGTCGCTCGCGCACGGCGTGTGGGCGGTGGAGGCGGCGATGCGGCTGGCGTGGGAGCGGGCGGCGGCGTGTGTCGTGACGCCGTTCCTGCCCGGTATCGGTGAGCCGACCGCGCGGCTGGCGCGGCGGCTGCGGACGCCGGTGTTCGTGGTGCCCGGGGACTCCGCGCAGTGCGCGCTGGACCTGGCCGCCGCGATCACGAGCCCCGAGGCCGTACGGGCCGAGCTGGTCGCCCGCTGTGGGGTGCTCTTCGGCGAGCGCGCCGGTACGAGGGGGATCCTCGGCGTGATCAACTCCGAGGTGCCGGGGGTGCGGGCCGCGCTGGTCTCCCCCGACGGGCACGTGCTCGCGGGCCGGTCCCTTCGCGCCGAGGGCGATCTGCGGGTGGACGTGCCCGGTCCCGACGGCCGGCCGTGGGCGACGCTGGTCGCCGAGCTCGACGACGTCGGCCGGCACCTCGTCACGACCGTTGAGACGATCCTGCGGCTCGCGCGGGTGCCGCTCGCCGCGTCGGTGGCGCGGGCCCGGCTGGATCTCGTGCACGACAGCGCCCGGGCCGGCGCGGCCCTGGACGCGCTACTCGCCCCCGTTCCGGCCCGGTCCGGTGGCTCGTCCGCACCGGAGCCCGTTCCCGAGCCCGTTCCCGAGCCGGTTCCGGAGCTCGGGTGGCGCATCGAGGGGAGGCATGTGGCCGTCTTCCTGCGCACCGCGAGTGACGTGGACCTCGGCAACGACGCGGCCACGCCCGGCGTGGTCTCGGCGTGGCAGGAGGAGTTCGGCGACCGCCCGCTCGTACCCCGCCCGGCCGGGTGGGCGAGCTGGTGGTCGGGAAACGACATGAGCCCGGCGACGGTGGCGAAACAGCTGCGACAGGGCCTCGCCCGGATGCGCGTGCCGATCGGCCTGGTGGCGGGGGTCGGTGAGGCCGGTGAGCACGTGGCCGGGCTGCGGGACTCCCTCGTCCAGGCGGAGCTGGCCTCGGTGGCGGCCCGGCACGAGGCGGCCGGCCACGTGGAGACGTTCGCGGAGCTCGGCGAGCGGCTCGTGCTCGCCTGCCTGCCGGCGGACGAGCTGGCCCGCGCGGCCCGGGTGGTGCTGACCGACCTCCTGTCCGCCGCCGACTCCCCCACCCTCCTGGAGACCCTGGTGGCGGTGCTGGACCACGGTGGTTCCACGAGCCGGGCGGCGGCCCGGCTGGGCGTGCACCGCAACACCGTGCTCGGACGGATGGAGCGGATCCGGTCGTACGGGGTGGACCTGGACCATCCCGACCGCCGCCTGGCCCTGCACCTGGCCGCCCACGCCCTGACGAGCGCCCCGCCGGGATGACGGGGCTTCAGGGCGACCGTCCCCGTCCCTGCGGACCGGGTCCGCAACCGTCGGACGCCGGATGAGACGGTGGAGGAAAGGGCACGCCGGCGGAAGAGGTCATGGGCTATGGCTGTCATCCACAACACCGCTATGACGCCCGGCACGCTGGAGCTTCTTGCGGCCTGGTTACCCACGCAGCCGTGGTACGTCGAGACGGACCGCGAGCCGGAACTGACCCAGGCCGGCGGCTTCCGGCTCGATGACCCACAAGGCGAGGTGGAAATCGAGTTCATGGTGGTCACGGACGAGTCCGGCGACCCACCGATCTCCTACCACGTACCGCTCACCTACCGCGGAGCACCGCTCGCCAGAGCCGATGATGCCCTCATCGGCACGGCTGAACACGGGGAACTGGGACGGCGGTGGGTGTACGACGGGACCCACGACCCGGTCCTCATCGCTCAGCTGCTCGCGCTCCTCCAGAGCCGCGCCGAGCCGCAGGCCCAGAGCGCGACCGACACCCCCGACCCATCCGTCACTACTTCCTTCTCCGGAGCCGCCTTGTCGATCGAGATCGAGTCGGTGGCCGTCGCCAACGGCCCGTACGGCACCGACATCGTCCTGGAATCCACGACAGAAGCCGAGCCGGACAGCGAGTCCGCGGGACTTCTGATCATCCGGGTGACGCGCGTCCTCCGGCCGGACCAGCAGTTCTCCTGCCCCAGCACGACCGAGGCCCGGGGACACGTCACCGCCGGATGGCGCTCGCCGGATGGTGATGAGAGCCGCGGCGTGTTCGTCGCCCTTTGCGAGGCGGCACCCTGACAAGGAGGCAGTGCTGGTCGCAGTCCTCAACGAGTGCCTGTGACCAGCGCTTTCGCAACAGACCCTAGGCGTCGTGGCCGAACCATGCTGGGAGCGTGCGCCCCGATGATGCCGCCTACGATCGCCGCGGGTGGTGTCCATGTCACCGCCCACCGCGGCGCAGGTCCGCACCGCCGTCTCGTAGTCGTTCAGGTGCCGGGCGGCCACCCAAAGCGTGGGGCCCGCGAGGTGTGAGGCGGCCACCGCGACCGCCACGGCACCCGCGATGCCCTCGGCGTGGGTGTGGGTCACTTCGGCGGACGCGGCCGCCTCGGTGGCGGCCAGAGCCGGATCGCCGGCGTGGAAGGCGCCGAGGGGCGCGACGCGCATCGCCGCGCCGTTGCCATACGAGCCGTTCCCGCCGAAGCCCTCCGAGCCGCCGTGCGCCAGTGGACGCCCTTGCGGACCTTTTCCAGCAGCTCGAGCGTGCCCGAGCCATAGCGGCGGCGGATGTCCATCCTGGTGGCGAAGTCCATGGCGAGCGGCCCTTTCCGTACGAGCGGTCGGGATGTGGCCCGCGGAGTCAGATGGCTCGGCCGCCACCTCGCTATCCGGTCACGCCTCGCGGAAGCCGTAGCGGTCGGCCGCCGCGGCGGGGGTGACCTGGCGGTCGAGCAGGTCCGCCCGTACGGCCTCGGCGGAGCGTTCCTCCGGCGCGCCGAATCCGCCGCCGCCACCGGTCTCGCAGCGGATCACGTCGCCCTTCTTCAGCCGCAGTCCGTTGACCTTGAGCAGCCGCCGCTCGTCGGGGCGGCCGGGGTTGATCACCACCTCGGGCGGCGTCGCGTCGTGGCCACCGAACAAGCCCCAGGCGGGCGTCACCGAACGCTCGAACCACAGCGACACCGTGCAGTCGTGCTCGGCGACGTACTCCCGTACGACACCGTTGCCGCCGCGCCACTTCCCGGCCCCGCCCGAGTCGGCGCGAACGCGGTAGTCGGTGATGCGGAAGGGGAACCGCGTCTCGAACACCTCGATCGGGATGTCCTTCAGCGAGCCGTTCACGTTGTTGATCAGCGCGGTCTCGCCGTCGGAGCCGTCCCATCCGCCCCAGCCGCCGAGCGTGGCCTCCAGGCTGACGTAGTCCCGGCCGGTCCGCGGATCGTGGCCGGAGAGCAGCACGATCATCGAGTCGCCGTGGCTCGCGCCCGCCACCTTGTCCGGCAGCGCCGCGGCGAGCGCCTTCGCCACCAGGTCGATGAGCAGGCCCAGGTGGGAGAAGTACCACTGGCACGCCGCCGGTGCGACCGCGCCGAAGACCGAGCCCTCGCGCACCTGCACCGTCATCGGCCGGAAGGAGCCGCCGTTGCCCGGGACGTCCGGGCTGACGAGGAGCTTGTAGCCGACGCGGCAGGCCGCCACGGCCTGGGCCGCACCGCAGTTGACCGGCCCGACCGTCTGGTCGGCGGACTCGGTGACGTCGAAGTCGATGTCCTCGCCGGACACGGTGATCTTCAGCTTCACCGGGATGCGCGTGTCCAGGTCGATGCCGTCGTTGTCGAGGAAGCCCTCGGCGGTGTAGACCCCGTCCGGGATGCCGCGGAGGACCTCCCGCTCGAGCAGCTCGGTCTGCGCGAAAATCTCGTCGCGCGCGGCCCGCAGGGTGTCGAGACCCCACCGGCGGATGATCTCCTCGAGCCGGTTCTGGCCCATCTTGATGGTGGCGATCATGGCGTGCATGTCGCCGGACGTCGGGTAGGGGAACCGGACGTTGGTGGCGATCGTGCTCATCACCCCGTGCACGTCCTGACCGCCCTCGACCAGCTTCTGCGCGCCCAGGCGCAGGCCCTCCTGGAAGATGTTCACGGAGTCCATGGAGCCGCCGGGGTCCTTGGAGCCGACATCGATCCAGTGCGCGCGGGTGGCGGTGAACCCGACCAGCTCCGCGCCGACGAACACGGGACCGAAGATGGTGACGTCGTTGAGGTGGGTGCCGCCGAGATAGCTGTCGTTGAGGATCCAGACGTCCCCCGGCTGCCACACCTCACGGCCGAACTCCTCCTCGGTGGCCTTGGTGCAGGTCTCCAGGTTGCCGAGGAAGATCGGCAGCCCGGCCGACTGGCCGAGCACCTGGTGCTGGTCGTCGAGCAGGGCCACCACGCAGTCGCCGCATTCGTAGATGAGCGGGGTATAGGCCGATCGGATGAGGGTCGCGTTCATGTCGTCGGCGGCGGAGGTCAACGCGTTGCGGATGATCTCCACGACGACGGGATCGACGCTGGTCTTGGTGGTCATCGCTGAACTCCCTCATCGCCGGCGGCCTGGTCGGAAATGACAAGCGAGCCGATGGCGTCCACCGACACGGCGTATCCCGGTGGCACGACAGTGGTCGCGGTGCCCTCGACCACGATGGCCGGGCCGTCGAAGGCATGCCCCTTGGCGAGCGCCTCCCGCCGTACGAGCAGCGCCTGATGGCGTTCGCCGCCGAACACCACCTCGCGGATCTCGTGCTCGAACTCCGGGCCGGACGCGTCGGCCACCCGCTCGGTGTCCGCGCGGCCGAGCTCGCCGAAGGCCGTGGTCCGCAAGGTGACGAACTCGATCGGCGCCCCGAGGTTGGCGTGGCCGTAACGGGACTCGTGCAGCTGTCCGAACCGCTTCGCGATGAGCTCCACGAAGTCCTCGCGCCTGGGCTCGTCGGCGTCGATCACCGGCACGGTGAGCGTGTACTCCTGCGCGGCGTACCGGATGTCGACCGAGTGCTCGACCCGCCGGCCCTGGGCCGGGACGCCCTCGCTGTCGAGCGAGCGCAGCCCCTCGCCGGCCATCGCGGCGACCTTGGCCGCCATGTCCGCCGTGTCAAGGTCGGCGTCCAGGAAGTAGTACGGCTCCGAGAAGTCCTTGCGGATCTCGGTCTGCAGCATGCCCCACGCGGAGAACGCGCCAGGGAAGCGCGGCACGACGACCTCGGTGATGCCGAGCTCGCGCGCCAGGAAGACCGCGTGCATCGGTCCCGCGCCGCCGAAGGCGACGAGGGTGAACTCGCGCGGCTCGATGCCCCGTGACACCGTGATGGTGCGGATGGCCTGCGCCATCTTGGCGTTGGCCACGTCGCAGATGCCCTCGGCCATCGCGGTGGTGTCCAGGTCCAGACTCTTGCCGAGCTCGGTGACCGAGTCCGCCGCGGCCTCGCTGGACAGGTTCATGTGGCCGCCCGCGAACGAGTCGGGCTCGATCCGGCCGAGGACGAGGTTGGCGTCGGTAACCGTGGGCTCGGTCCCTCCGCGCTGATAGCAGGCCGGGCCGGGTGCGGCACCCGCCGAGCGGGGGCCGACCCGGAGGCCGCCCGCCTCGAGCCAGGCCACCGAGCCGCCGCCCGCGCCCACGGTGTGGATGTTGACGACGCTCATCAGCATCGGCAGGCCCTCGAGCTGCGCCTCCGGCGAGACGTCCGGCTCCCCGTCGATCACGAGGGACACGTCGAACGACGTCCCGCCCATGTCGACGCAGATCAGGTTGGGCCGCCCGATCGCCTCGGCGAGCGCGACGCCGCCCATCGTTCCGCCGACCGGGCCGGACAGCAGGGTCTGCAGCGGGCGACGGCGCGCCGACTCGGCGGTGAGCACGCCGCCCGAGGACTGCATGACGTGCAGCGGCACCTCCAGGCCGCGCTCCACGAGGCTGTCCTCCAGGCGGGTGAGGTACCTGCGGACGACCGGGCCCGTGTAGGCCTCGATCACGGCCGAGGACGAGCGCTCGTACTCCCGCCACTCCTTGGCCGCCTCGTGCGACAGCGAGATCGGGACGTCCTCCCCGAGCTCCTCGACGAGGATCTCGCGGGCGCGCAGCTCATGCGCCGGATCGGCGTAGCTGAACAGGAACGCGACGGCTATCGCGCCGAACCCCTCCTCGCGGAAGCGGCCCGCCGCCGCGCGGAGCGCCTGCTCGTCCAGCGGCTCGATCTCCGTACGGTTGGAGTCGAACCGGCCGCCGATCTCCACCACGTCGCGCGGCGGCACCAGCGGCTCGGGCTTGCGGAAGTGCAGGTCGTACAGGCGGGTTCGCGGCCCGCGCGCGATGTGGTAGTTGTCGCCGGCGCCCTTCGACGCCAGCAGCAGCACCTTGACCCCGCGCCGCTCCAGGAAGGCGTTGAGCCCCTGGGTGGTGCCGTGCACCGTGAACGAGATGTCCCGCGGCGATCCGACCAGCGACGTGAGCGCGGCGTACACGCCTTCCGTGAGGTCGTTCGGCGTCGTGGAGGACTTGCCGGCCTGAAAGCGGCCGGTCGTCTCGTCATAGGCGACCACGTCGGTGAAGGTGCCGCCGATGTCCATGGAGACACGGAACCGGCTCATCAGCGAGCTCCTCTCAGAGGGAAGTCGGGCCACCGTAGGAGGCACGCCGGGATACGGCATGGGCACTGCGCACAGCCGCCCGCTCTGGACCTGGCATCCCGCACATTGCCGTGGAGCCGGTGATGCGTAAATTTCCGTGACATTCACCGAGGAGGGATGCATGCGGGAGCTCACGACCGCCGACATCGATGATCTGGCCCTGGGGGCGACCCTGCTGGGGACCGGTGGCGGGGGTGATCCCTATATCGCGCGGCTCATGGCCCGGCAGGCCATCGAGGACTTCGGCCCGGTGCGAGTCGTCGACCCGTCCGAGCTGCCTCCGGACGCGCGTGTGCTCACCGCGGCCATGATGGGCGCCCCCACGGTGATCATCGAGAAGGTCCCGGCGGGCACCGAGTTCACGGCCGCCGTACGCGCGCTGGCCCGCTACCTCGGCGACGAGCCGGCCGCCATCATGCCGATCGAGGTCGGCGGCATGAACACGCTCATCCCGATCGCGGTCGCCGCCGAACTGGGGCTCCCCGTGGTGGACGCGGACGGGATGCGCCGCGCGTTCCCCCAGATCGAGATGACCGCGTTCACCCTGGGCGGCATCCCGGCGTCGCCCATGAGCGTGGCCGACGAGAAGGGCAACCTGGTGGTCTTCG
>JAOPYH010000522.1 GCA_025964715.1 Streptosporangiaceae bacterium
GTCCTGTTGACGCAGTCTCAGCCCAGGGCAGCCGCCTTTTCCAGGGGTGGGGATTGAGCATGCATGGTCTCATTGAGGCCGATATAGTCGGCGCGCCCGCGCCGGGCCAGCTCGTGACGGTCCGCAATCGCCAGTGGATCGCCTCGGATGTGGTGGCCGGCACGGTGGCCTCCAGCGACCCGACCGCGTCGTTCACCACGCCGCCCCAGCACGTGGTGACCCTGGTGTCGATCGAGGACGATGCCCGCGACGAGGAGCTGCGGGTGGTGTGGGAGCTGGAGTACGGGGCGGTAGCCCACGACCAGCACGTGCTGCCCTCCCCGGAGCGCGGCTTCGACGAGCCGGAGCGGCTGGACGCGTTTTTGGACGCGGTGCGTTGGGGTGCGATCGCCTCGGCGGACCGCACCGCACTGCAGGCGCCGTTCCGTTCGGGCATCCAGATCGAGGACTATCAGTTGGACCCGGTGGTGCGGGCGCTGTCGATGCCGCGCACCAATCTCCTTGTCGCCGACGACGTGGGTCTGGGCAAGACCGTCGAGGCGGGCCTAGTGATGCAGGAGCTGATGCTGCGCCACCGGGCGCGGACGATGCTCGTGGTCTGCCCGGCCGGTCTGACCGTGCAGTGGCGCGACGAGATGCGCGACAAGTTCGGCCTGGACTTCCGCATCGTCGACACCGCGATGCTCAAGGAGCTGCGCCGCTCCCGTGGCCTGTACGCGAACCCGTGGACGCACTACCCGCGTCTGATCGTCAGCATCGACTGGTTCAAGCGGGAGCGGCCGATGCGGCTGCTGCGCGAGATCCTCCCGCCGGTGCCGAGTTACCCGCGCGCTTTCGACCTGCTGGTGGTCGACGAGGTGCACACCTGCGTGCCGTCCGGCAACGGCAGGTGAGCCGTGGCCTCCCAGCGCACCCGGGCGATCCGGGCGCTGACACCGCACTGCGAGCACCGGCTGTTCTTGTCGGCCACCCCGCACAACGGGTACCTGGAGTCGTTCACCGCGCTGCTGGAGCTGCTGGACGACCAGCGGTTCGCCCGCGGGGTCAAGCCGAACCCCGAGCAGCTGGCGCAGGTGATGGTGCGCCGGCTCAAGCGGGACCTGCCGCCGCGCTGGGACGGCACACCCCGCTTTCCCAAGCGCATCCTGGAAGTACTACCGGTCCGTTACGACGACGCCGAGCGTGAGGCGCACGGCATGCTCGCCGCCTACGCGGGCAGCCGCCGGCAGGCGGCCTCGGGTGGGGCGCAGCGCACAGCGGCGGAGTTCGTCACCACGCTGCTGAAGAAGCGGTTGTTTTCCTCTCCCAAGGCGTTCGCGGAGACCGTGGATGCGCATTTGGTGACGATGAACGCCCGCGAGCAAGGGGCCTTCGGTTTGGGTGCGCGTCCGTCGGCGGCTGAGGATGCGGGTACGCGGGTGCTGCGGCCGCTGATCGACCGGTTGGAGGAGACTGCCGAGGACGATGCGGCGTTCACCTCCGCCGCTACGGATGCGCTCACGGCCGTGCGTGAGGTCGCTCCGCCGCTGTCGGCCGAGGAGCGGAAGCTGCTGGAGCGTCTGCGGTCCTGGGCTCGGGGGGCGCAGGACCGGGCGGACGGGAAGTTCCGCGCGTTCACGACCTGGTTGGACCCGATCGTCCGCCCGGGCGGGCAGTGGTCGGATCAGCGGGTGATCGTCTTCACCGAGTACCGCGACACCCAGCGCTGGTTGTATGAGCGGCTGGTCGCCGCGGGGGCTCCGGCTGAGCGCATCGCCCAGCTTCACGGCGGTCAGGACGAGAGGGATCGCGAGCACGTCAAGAACGTCTTCCAGGAGTCCCCGGACCTGCCCGGCGGGGAGGTCCGGATCCTGCTGGCCACGGACGCGGCGAGCGAGGGCATCAACCTGCAGCGGTACTGCCATCGGCTGCTGCACTGGGAGATCCCGTGGAACCCCAACCGGCTCGAGCAGCGCAACGGGCGCATCGACCGGCACGGCCAGCGCGCCGCGCAGGTGGATGTCTTTCACTTCGTGCCCGAAGGCTGGGAGCGCGCGGAGGCCGACCCCGACGCCTTCGCCGACGGTTCGCTGGAAAACGAGCTGTACTTCCTGCACCACGCCGCGCGCAAGGTCGACCAGATCCGCGAGGACCTCGGCAGCGCCGGCGAGGTGATCGCCACCCAGGTCGAGCAGAAGATGCTCGGGAAGCGCGCCGACTGGCAGACCGCCGACGCGGAGATCACCCGTCGCTCCGGGCGGGCCGTCCTGAAGATCGAACGTGACCTAGCCCGGGACTTGCAGCGGCTCACCGATGCCTTGGCCGACAGCCGCAGCGAGCTGAACCTCTCCCCCGCCACCGTCGAGCGGGTGGTCCGCACCGGACTGGCCCTCGCCCACCGCAAGGACCTCATACCGGCGAAGGCTCCCGAGGGCGTCCGCGCGGCGTGCTTCCGCCTGCCCGAGCTGCCCGGTGCCTGGGCGGATGCACGAAACGACGGCCTGCACCACCCGGTCACCAGTGCCGAACGGTCCATCACCTTCGATGCCGACGCGGTCTTCGACCGTAGCGACGTGGTCCTGCTCCACCTCGGCCACCGTCTGGTGCAGATGTGCCTGCGCCTGCTGCGCGCCGAGATCTGGGCCGGCGGCACCGGAACGAAGCTCTCCCGGGTCACTGCCCGCGTCGTCCCCGGCGACACCTTGCGCACCCCAGCCGTCGTCGCCCACGGCCGGGTGGTGGTCATCGGTTCCGAGGGCACCCGCCTGCACGAGGAGGTCGTCGCCGCCGGCGGTCTGATCGAGGGCGGCAAGCTGGTACGCGCCAAAGAGGCCGACGTGACCTCCTGGCTGGATGCCGCCTCCGGAGAACTCCCCGACACCGCTTTCCTCGGCCGGCTCGCCGAACTGTGGCCGAGGCTGGAGGGATCCCTGGGCCGGGCCCTGGGCAGCCGCGCCGACCAGCGGGCCCGCAGCCTGCACAGCTTGCTCGAGCGGCGCTGCACCGAGGAGGTCACCGGCGTCGAGAGCGTCCTGGCCGACCTGGAGCGCTCCATCCGTGCCGCGCTCACCGACCACGCCCACTGGGAGCAGGCCAGCCTCTTCGAGGTCGCCGCCGAGGCCAACCAGCTCCGCAAGGACCGCGCCGCGCTCACCGAGCGGCTGGAGGCCATCCCCGGCTTGCGCGAGCAGGAGACCTCAGCCCTGCGCCGCCGCTACGCCGACCCCACCGCGCGCTGGTTCCCCGCCGCCGTCACTTTCCTCGTCCCCTCTGCGCTGGCCCGAGGTGCTCGCTGATGCCGCCTTCGAACAACCCTGGGGGTCCCTCCCCCGCCGAGCAGCACGCCGACTGGCTGCGCCTGCTCCCAGTCGACGGTCCATTTCTCGCCCTGCCGGTCCTCACCGAGATCTTCCCGCACGGCCTGGAGACTGTCCCCGACGAGACCCTGGCCCGTGTCCGTCAGGCGTGGACGGAGGTCTGCGAGGCCCCCGACCTGCTCGGGCCCGCCTGGACGGACCTGGTCCTTCGAGAGGTGCTCGCCTACAGCGGCCCGACCCTCACCGAAGGGGCGGCCGTGCCGGCCGAGTTCACCGCCGCCCCGGCCGGCGCCGGGAGCCTGCGCCCGGACGCGGTCGCCTTCGGCCCGGACGGCACAGACGGCCGCGCCGCCCGTCTACTGGTGTACCGCCGTCCCTGGGAGGAGCGGCTCACCCGGGCCGCCAAGGGCGAAGCCTCCCCCGTCGAGCAGGCCGCCGAGGCCTGCCGCCGCACCGGCGTCCCGCTCGCCCTGGTCACCAACGGCCGCCTGTGGACCCTCGTCCAGGCCCGCCGCGGCGAGCCCACCAGCGCAGCCACCTTCGACGCCGACCTGTGGCTGGAGGAGCGGCTGCTGCTGCGCGCCTTCGCCACCCTGACCGGCGCCCAGCGCGTCCTGCCACCCGCCTTCCGCCCGGACGGCACGCCCACCACGAGCCTGGCCGCGCTGTTCGACCGCAGCGCAGCCGCCCAGGCCGAGATCACCGACACCCTCGGCCGCCAGGTCCGCGCCGCCGTCGACCTCCTGGTCGCCGAACTCTCCCGCCTGGACCGCGAATCCGGCGGGACGCTGCTGGCGCAGGTCGAGCCGCGCGAGGTCTACCGGGCCGCGCTCACCGTGATGATGCGGCTGGTGTTCCTGCTGTATGCAGAGGAGCAGCGCCTGCTGCCGATGGAGTCGGAGCTGTATGCCGACTCCTACGCGGTCTCCACCCTGCACCGGCGCCTGGAGGACGAGCGCAGTCTGTATGGCGAGGAGGTCGGCGACCGCCGCTCGGCCGCCTGGCCGCGCCTGCTCGCCACCTGCGCCGCCCTGCACAGCGGCAGCGAGCACCCCGACCTGCGCATCCCCGCCTACGGCGGCTCGCTGTTCGACCCCGAACGCTACCCCTGGCTCGCCGGCACCCAGGTCAGCGACCGGGTCGTCCGCGAAATCCTCGACGCGCTCCTGGTGCTGCGCCGTAAGCAGGGCGCCGAACAGCTCTCCTACGCCGGCCTGGACGTCGAGCAAATCGGCCACGTCTACGAAGGCCTGCTGGAGTTCTCCTGCCTGCGGGTCACCGAACCGTACGTGGGGCTGGGCGGCAAGCTGGAGCCCGAACTGCCGCTCACCGACGTCGAGCAGGCGCACAGCGAGGGGAACGATGCGTTCACGGCGTGGCTGAAGGACAAGGCCGGCTTCACCTCGGCGACCGCGAAGAAGGCACTCGCCGCCGAACCGAAACCAGACGACCTCGCCGCCCTGCACGCGGCCTGCGACAACGACGCCGTCCTCGCCGAGCGGATCCGGCCCTTCCTCGGCCTGCTCCGCCACGACCTGCGCAGCCTCCCCGTGGTCGGCCCGGCCGGCTCGGTCCTGCTCACCCAGGTCGGCGACCGACGCGCCACCGGCACCCACTACACCCCCCGCGCGCTCGCCGAGGAGGTCGTCGAGCACACCCTCGCCCCACTGTGCTACTCCCCCGG
>JAOPYH010000523.1 GCA_025964715.1 Streptosporangiaceae bacterium
ACCTGCCGATCGTGCGCGAAGTGTGGGACCGCCCGAAGATCAAGCAGTACTTCGTGGACCACGGCGAGAAGTTCAAGGCCGAGTGGGCCGACGAGCTGCCAAAGGACGAGATCATCACCGTCTACAAGCAGGGCGACTGGCTCGACATGTGCCTCGGGCCGCACCTGCCGTCGACGGGCAAGCTGGGCAAGGCGTTCAAGCTCACGAAGGTGTCGGGCGCCTACTGGCGCGGCGACGCGACCAAGGCGCAGCTCCAGCGCGTCTACGGCACGGTCTTCTTCTCGGACAAGGACCTCAAGGCGTACCTGATGCGCATCGAGGAGGCCGAGAAGCGCGACCATCGCAAGCTCGGCGCGGAGCTCGACCTGTTCTCGTTCCCGAACGAGATCGGCAGTGGCCTGGCCGTCTTCCACCCCAAGGGCGGCATCGTCCGCAAGGTCATGGAGGACTACTCGCGGCGGCGGCACGAGGAGTCGGGGTATGAGTTCGTCAACACCCCGCACATCACCAAGGGCGACCTCTTCGCGACCTCCGGGCATCTGGGCTGGTACAAGGACGACATGTTCCCGCCCATGGAGCTGGACGGGGCGGACTACTACCTCAAGCCGATGAACTGCCCGATGCACAACCTGATCTTCCGGGCGCGCGGGCGGTCCTACCGCGAGCTCCCGCTCCGGCTGTTCGAGCTCGGCACCGTCTACCGGTTCGAGAAGTCCGGTGTGGTGCACGGGCTCACCCGGGTACGCGGCATGACCCAGGACGACTCCCACATCTACTGCTCCCGCGAGCAGATGGGGGAGGAGCTCAAGAGCCTGCTGACCTTCGTGCTCGACCTGCTGCGCGACTACGGCCTGAGCGAGTTCTTCCTCGAGCTGTCCACCCGCGATGACTCCGAGAAGTTCATCGGCTCCGCCGAGGACTGGGCCGAGGCGACCGCGGCGCTGCAGGAGGCGGCGGACGACTCAGGCCTGGAGCTCGTCGCCGACCCCGGTGGGGCGGCCTTCTACGGCCCCAAGATCTCGGTCCAGGCCAAGGACGCGATCGGACGTACCTGGCAGCTGTCGACCATCCAGGTCGACTTCAACCAGCCCAAGCGCTTCGAGCTGGAGTATCAGGCGGCCGACGGGTCCCGGCAGCAGCCCGTCATGATCCACCGGGCGCTGTTCGGCTCGATCGAACGGTTCTTCGGCGTGCTGCTGGAGCACTACGCGGGCGCGCTCCCGCCGTGGCTGGCTCCGGTGCAGGTCGTGGGCATCCCGATCTCCGACGACCACATCCCGCACCTTGAGAAGGTCGCCGCGAGGCTGCGTGAGCGCGGCATCCGGGTCGAGGTCGACACCTCGGCCGACCGGATGCAGAAGAAGATCCGCAACGCCCAGAAGCAGAAGATCCCCTACATGCTGCTGGCCGGCGACGACGACGTGACCAAGGACGCGGTGTCGTTCCGCTACCGCAGTGGAGACCAGAACAACGGCGTCCCGATCGATGACGCCGTCGCCGAGATCGTCAAGGCCGTCGGGGACCGCGTCCAGATCTGACCGGCCGGCGCCCCCTCGTGATCTTGCGGTTGTTCCCGGTCACCGGCGAGCCACCGCAAGATCACGATGGCGAGAGGTCATTCGGGTAGCTCCTCGTCGATGCGCATGGCGGCCTCCTCGGGCTGGGTCGCCGCGGCGTGCGGTCCCGGATCACCCCATGCTGCCGCTTCGCTGTTGATGTCCCCGGTGACGCCCTCCTGCTCCTCGTCTATGAGGCCGGCCGGCCGCTCATGGGGAGGGACGCTCGTGTCCACCTCCGGTATGGCCTCGGGGTCCTCCGTGCGCCGGTTCTCGCCCGCCGGCGGCTCCGGCAGCCGCTCCCGCATGTCTGAGATGTCCTCGTCTTGGGGCATGATCCGCCTCCTCGATCACACGCACCCGGCCCCGTAGCGGGCGCGCTGCTTCAGCTGTCCATGACGGCCTACCCGGGGCGACCGGAACATGCGGTCGTGGCCCCATCACGGCAGCCGGGCCTCCCCGGCCCCGGGGCCCGGACCACCCGGCCTCGTCCTCGTGGCCGGGTCGATCCACCAGCGGGCCTTGTAGATCTGTGCGCCGTGCAGGGTGAGGTTCTGCCCGCGGTTGCCCAGCGTCACGCTGTCGGTGCACCACGTACAGAGGTTGCCGCGCTGGATCACCGCGGTCAGGACCTCGCCGGTCCGCGGGAGGTCGCCGACGCTCTTGACGCCCGCCACGCTGATGCGGTCCGCGCCTGGGTAGTCCTGCAGGAACTCGTCCCTCGAGGGGGAGTACTGGTACACCCCGGTGTCCGTCGTGACCCAGAGGCGGCCGGGCCGCGTGGCGACGGGTTGCAGGTCGTGCCCGTTCCGCGACGGGAGGGCGGTTCGCCGGACCTCCCTGAGTACGGGCCTGTCCGGCCGGCCCTCCACCCGCAGCGCCACGAGCTCCCTGCCGCCGAGAGCCCAGAGCAGCTCGTCCTGGCCGTCCCAGAACACCCCGTGCCCGCTCCGCAGGTCGAACTGCGCGTAGGAGGACGCGCGCGGACCCTCGGACGCCGTGTACACCCGCAACCAGTCGCCGTGGCTAGCGACCACCGCCACGTTGCCGTCCGGCAGCAGTTCGACGCTGTGCGGGTTCGCACGCCGCCCCACATCCGCCGCCCAGTAGGCCCGGCCGCCCTGGGGGTACGGCACGACGGCGGCCAGCCCGTAGGAGCCGGCGGTCAGCAGGTAGGCCTGGCCACGCCGATGGCGCAGTTTCGCCTCGTCCGGCAGCCCCCATGCCCCCATGAGGTCGCCGAGGCCGTTCGACACCGAGGGGCGCCACCGCCACAGCACCTTGGCGTTGCGCCAGCTCTGACGATCTGCGTCCAGCAGGAGGATCTGGCCGGTGGCCTGTTCGGTGACCACGATCCGCTCGCCGCCGTGGGGGCCGTTCGAGGCCGCATAGGCCGGTGTCGTGCCATTGAGGAGGATCGCAGGCAAGGCCGCGGCGAGAGCGGCGGACAACAGCCGGGATCGGGTGGAGAGCACTGCCATCTCCGGGGATGATGACACAGCGTGAAAGGGGGCGAAGACTTGCCGCGCCGATGATGTGCCCGGGCCGAAGTCGCCGTGCGAATTGATAGCCTCAGCCCCCAATACCGACATGAAGAAAGAGACCGGGATGAAGTCCAGGGTGCTCGGATACGGCGGCGCGCTCGTGCTGGTGGCGGTCGCGCTGGCCATCCTGGTCGACCTGTTCACCGGCGGTGATCACAGGGCCGGCCCGCAGACGCCGACGGCCGCGGGAGGCCCGCAGGTCTCCGGCGTGCCGGCCCCTCCCCAATACTCCTCCCGGGCCTCGGACGTGCCGGTGTCCTCAGGGCGGCCCCAGGCCTCTGAGCAGTCCGCCCCGCGGCCCGACTTCGGCACTGGCGGCAATGCCGGAGCCGCCGGGAGGGGTTTGAGCAGCGGTACATCCCCGTGCCCGGCGCGGTCGGCCGGCTACCAGCGGTTCGGGGACATGATCCGGGTGACGGTCAACTTTCCCGGCACCGGATATGTGGCGGCCTTCGTCGAGGCGACCGGACGCGAGTCCATGACCAAGAGCGCTACGAATACGGGACGGCCGCAGACCTTCGATTTCCCGGGCGTTCCGGCCGACATCACCCAGCGCGTCGGTGTCACCGTCATCACCGGGGCGGGACTGCGGACCTGCGACGTGCCCGCGAAGAACTGACCCGGCCGGTCACGCGAGGGATTCGGCCGGCGGGCCCGCGGGACCGCGCAGATCGTTCTCGCCCGGGATGTGCACGTCATCGACGGTGATGTTGACCGAGGTGACCCGCATGCCGAGCATGCGGCTGGTGACGCGGGCTACGTTGCTCTTCACCGCCTTGGCCACCTCCATCACGATGCTGCCGTACTCCACCACGACAGTGACATCGAGCGATATCTCGTTGTCCTGGATCTTCGCCGTGACACCTTGGTCACCTCGGCGCTGGCCGACGCCGATCCGGTTGCGTACCGACTCGATGGCCCGCTCCGTGTCTCCGCCGAGGCTCGCGATGCCCCGGACCTCGAGGGCGGCGAGCGCCGCGATCTTCTCGACGACCTCGTCCTGGACCTTGATCCGCCCCTTGACGACCGGCGTGGACCCGGTGGCGGGCGGCGGCTCCCCGGGCGGCGGTACGGCCCGCTCGTCGGCGAGCGGCGGCCCCTGCGCGGGGATGGCCGCGGACAACGGATGCTCCCCCGTGGCCTGTGAATGCCGGCCCGCCGGTGGCTGTCCCGCGGGCGCGGGGGCAGGCGCCGCGACGGGCGCGCTCAGTGGGATGCCCTGAGGTGCGCCTGGCGCCGGGCTTGGCGCACCCGGGAAGAAGGGCACGGGTCCGGTTTCCATGGGGTCCGGCCCGCCACCGTTCTTGGGGGGGTACCCGCTGTCGAGTTCGCTCATCGATGGCCCCCACTCGTTGGTCACGTGTCCATAGTGTCTGGAGTGACGTCCGACACGCCACAAGAGTCCAGATTTGATGATTTATGGGACGAAAGGCCGCCAAGGTGTCCCGGGTTCGGACCGGCTGCTCCGGCTCTCTATGCTGCTTGGCAGGTTGAGCAGAAGGAGAGCGCCGTCTTGAGCGTAGAGCCGGAGGAGCCGACAGTGCCGGAGGCGCGCAATGACGCCGTGCCCGAATCGGAGGCCGAGGCCACGAAGGAGCCGGCGTTCGAAGAGGAAAGGGGAGGCGCCGGCGTCCCGGACGACTTCGAGCGGCTCTGGACTCCGCACCGGATGCCCTACATCAAGGGCGAGAACAAGCCCACAGGATCCGGGCCCGCCGACGGTTGTCCCTTCTGTGAGATCCCGAAGCTGAGCGACCAGGACGGCCTGATCGTCGCGCGCGGTCATAGCGTCTACGCGGTCCTCAACCTCTACCCCTACAACTCCGGGCACCTGATGGTGTGCCCCTACCGCCACGTGGCCGACTACACGGAGCTGGACGGCGCCGAGACGGCCGAGCTGGCCGAGTTCACCAAGCACTCGCTGCAGGCGCTGCGCAAGGGCAGCGGAGCGCAGGGGTTCAACGTGGGCATGAACATCGGCGCGGTCGCCGGCGCCGGCATCGCCGCGCACCTGCACCAGCACGTCGTCCCCCGATGGGGCGGCGACACCAACTTCATGCCGGTCGTCGGTCGCACCAGGGTGCTGCCGCAGCTCCTGCGCGACACGCGGGCGCTGCTGGCCGGCGCGTGGCCGAACGGCTGAGGTCCTCCCGGGACCGGGCGGTGGGTAACCGCGGCGCCGTAGGGGCATGATGGAGAGCATGTTGCGACGCGAGCGACCGGTGCTGGTATACGACGGCGACTGCAGGCTCTGCAGGACGTCGGTTCGTTTCGTGGAACGACACGTTCCCACGTCGGCCGAGATCGTCGCCTTCCAGTCCACCGACCTCGACGACCTGGGGACGACGAGGGAACGGGCGGCACACGAGGTGCTGTGGGTGGATCGCGGCGGCCACGTCTACGGCGGCGCGCAGGCGGTGGCGAAGCTGTTGATGGACGCCGGGGGGCCGTGGTGGCTGCTCGGTGTGATCGCGCGGATCCCGCCGTTCCGCTGGCTGGCGCACGCGTTCTACCGGCTCATCGCCGACAACCGCTACCGCATCCCTGGTGGCACGGCGGCCTGCGGGCTTCCCGTACGACTGCGCCAGGGCACGGCGTCGCAGGGCTGAACTCGCCCGGGTCGGCGTCGGGTGGCCGGCCAGGCGTGCCGCGCCACGCGGCCGCCCGGCCTGCCGGTGCCGAGGGCTCAGTCCTCGTCGGTCTCCATCAGTTTGGTGGCGAGCTGCGTCGGCAGTGGCTCGTAACGCAGGAAGGTCCGGTTGAACGTGCCGGTGCCCTGCGACATCGACCGCAGGTCGATCGCGTAGCGGACGATCTCGAGTTGCGGGACCTCGGCCCGCACGAGCGTTCGGCCGCCGGCGATCGTCTCCGAGCCGAGCACCCGGCCGCGCCGGGAGGACAGGTCGGACATCACCGGCCCGACGTATTCGTCGGAGACCAGCACCGCCACCTCGTCGACGGGCTCCAGCAGCACGACCTTGCCGCCCGCCGCGGCATCCTTCAGCGCGAGCTGGCCGGCGGTCTGAAAGGCCATGTCCGAGGAGTCGACCGAGTGTGCCTTGCCGTCGAAGAGCCGCACGCGGATGTCCACGAGCGGATAGCCGGCAAGGACGCCACGCTCCATTTGGATCTTCACGCCCTTCTCCACGGACGGGATGAATTGGCGCGGGACGACGCCGCCCACGATCTTGTCGACGAACTCGAAGCCCGTGCCGGACGGCAGCGGCTCGATGTCGAGGTGGCAGATGCCGTACTGCCCGTGCCCGCCGCTCTGCTTGACGTGCCGCCCGAGCCCACGTGCGGGGGTGGCGAAGGTCTCCCGCAGCGGGACCCGGAGCGCTACGGTCTCGACCTCGACGCCGTAGCGGGATCGCAACCGGTCCAGCAGCACGTCGACGTGGGCCTCTCCCATGCACCACAGCACGAGCTGGCGGGTCTCGGCGTTGTTCTCCAAGTGCAGCGTGGGATCCTCGGCCACCAGCCGCCCGAGCGCCTGGCTGAGTTTGTCCTCGTCGGCCTTGGACTCCGCGCGGATCGCGACCGGCAGCAGCGGATCCGGCATGGTCCACGGCGCCATCACCAGCGGCCGGGCAGGGTCGGAGATCGTGTCTCCGGTCTCGGCGTGGGTCAGCTTGGCGACCGCGCAGATGTCCCCGGCCACGCATTCCCCGATCGTGCGCTGGGTCTTGCCCAGCGGAGCTGTGAGCGCACCGACCCGCTCGTCCAGATCATGGTCCTCGTGGCCGCGTTCGGCCATGCCGTGGCCGGAGACGTGCACCGTGATGTCAGGGCGCAGTGTGCCGGAGAACACCCGGACCATGGAGATCCGGCCGACATAGGGGTCGGAGGCGGTCTTGATCACCTCGGCGACGAGCGGACCGTCGGGGTCGCACGTGATGTCGGCCGCGGGCTTGCCGTCGATCCCCCTCACCGATGGGACGCCGTGTTCCAGCGGTGAGGGGAACGCCTCGGTGATGACCTCGAGGAGCTCCTCCATGCCGATCACCGGTCCAGGGTGGTCGCCGTGCGGGACCGACGTCGTCAGCACCGGGAAGAAGCTGCCACGGGCGACGGCCTTCTCCATGTCCTCGATGAGCACCTTGACGTCGATGTCCTCACCGGACAGGTACCGGTCCATGAGGGTCTCGTCTTCGCTCTCCTGGATGATCCCCTCGATGAGTGCGCTGCGCTGCTCCTCGATGCGCTCCAGGAACTCGGGGCCGGGGCTGCGCTCGGTCCGGGCGCCGGTGGAGTAGTCGAAGCAACGCTGGGACAGCAGCCCGATCAGCCCGGTGGGCCCCTCCGTCACGCCGTCTCCCGTCTGGAGCGGGAAGTAGCACGGCAGCACGCCCTCGCCGAAGGCGTCCTGGCAGGCCAGGAGCACATCGTCGAAGTCGCCGCGCTGCTGGTCGATCTTGGTGATCACCACGGCGCGCGGCATGCTCACGGCCGCGCACTCGTCCCAGAGGATGCGGGTGAGCCCGTCGACGCCGTCCACGGCCGAGACCACGAAAAGGGCGGCGTCGGCCGCCCGTAGTCCCGCCCGGAGGTCTCCCACGAAGTCCGCGTAGCCCGGGGTGTCGAGAAGGTTGACCTTGACGTCGCCATAGCCGATGGGCGCCAGTGCGAGGTTCACGGAGCGTTGCTGGCGCACCTCGACCTCGTCGTGGTCACTGACCGTCGTGCCCTCCTCGACCCGGCCGGCCCGCTGGATGGTGCCCGTCGTGGCGAGCAGCGCCTCGACAAGCGTGGTCTTTCCCGCTCCGGAATGGCCGACCAGCACGATGTTGCGCACCGCTTCGGGCCGATCGGCCTCTGGTGCCCTGCCGGCGGCCGCCTGTGGGCCTGATTTATCCGCCATGTGACTCCCTCCTCGGTGAGGGGCCTCCGAGGCGAGAGGCCCGCTCGGCTGGCAGGTGACGCCCCAGGTGACGGGCGTCACACCGTGTCATCACCATTTCCCGCCAGGCGGCCGAACACAAGGGGACGGGCCCGGAAAGGCACGGCCTATCCAAACCGGCTTCCAGGCGACGCACTACGATGGGCGCGCCGACGGCCCAGGCAACTCACGGCCGCGCAGACGACACACATGATCGGACGGCGATGCTCAACCTCTTGCGGCCCGCACTGGGGCGCGTTCTCACGCCGATCGGCAAGGCGGTGGCCCGCACCGGCGTCACGCCGAACACCATCACCATCACCGGCACGGTGGGCGTCGCGGCGGGCGCGCTCGGGTTCTATCCGACCGGCCGGCTCTTCTGGGGCACCGTGGTGATCACCGCGTTCGTCCTGTTCGACATGCTCGACGGAGCGGTGGCCCGGGTCACCGGCAAGATCAGCAAGTGGGGTGCGTTCCTGGACTCCTCCATGGACCGGGTGGCGGACGCGGCGATCTTCTCCGGGTTGATCCTGTGGCTCGGCGGCCGGGGCCACAACCTCCCGCTCGCCGGGATCGCCTTGTTCTGCCTCGTGGCCGGGGCGCTGGTGTCGTACATCAAGGCCCGCGCCGAGGGCGTCGGATACACCTGCAACGTCGGCATCGCCGAGCGCGGGGAGCGGCTGATCATCGTCCTGGTGGCCGCCGGTCTGCACGGGCTCGGCGTGCCCTACGCGCTCCACGCCGGGCTGTGGCTGCTCGCCGTCGCCAGCGCGATCACCGTTGTGCAGCGCTTCGCGGTCGTGCGCCGGCAGGCGTTCGCGGAGGCACAGCTGTGAGCACCAACGGATCAGGACCGGCCACGGGCCGGCGGCCGGCCGCGACCGGACTGAGAGACCTCGCCGCTGACGCGGGCTACGCGTTCGGCTGGAAGGTCGTGCGCAAGATGCCGGAGAGCCTGGCGCGGACGATCTTCATGACGCTCGCGGATCGGACGTGGCGGCGGGGCGGCCGCGGCGTGCGCCAGCTCGAGAAGAACCTCTGCCGGGTCCTCGGGAAGGACTTCGTCGACGACGACGTCCGGCGGCTCGGCAAAAAGGTCATGCGGTCCTACTTCCGCTACTGGCTCGAGGCCTTCCGGTTGCCCGAGATGAGCCGGGAGCGCATCCTGTCCGGGATGCGGATCAGCGGTCACGAGAAGCTGCTGTCCACACTGGAGTCCGGTCGTGGCGTAGTCGTTGCACTGCCCCACATGGGAAACTACGAGCAGGCCGGCGCCTGGCTCGTGCACATGGGATATCCCTTGACCACGGTCGTCGAGCGGCTCAAGCCCGAGTCACTGTTCCGCCGGTTCGTGGAGTTCCGCGAGGGGCTGGGCTTTGAGATCCTGGCGCACACCGGCCACGAGGGCATGGCGTTCGGCACGCTGGCGCGCAGGCTGCGCGACGGGGGCGTGGTGTGCCTCGTGGCCGACCGGGATCTGACCGAACGCGGGATAGAGGTCGACTTCTTCGGCCGGCCCGCGCGGCTGCCCGGAGGGCCCGCCGCGCTGGCCGTTCAGACAGGTGCGGCCCTGATGCCGGCCACCTTGTGGTACGAAGGTCAACACTGGGGCGCCCAGGTCCACGAGGAGATCCCCGTGCCGGACGAGGGAGACAAGAAGAGCAAGATCCGCGCTATGACGCAACAGCTGGCGCACGCCTACGAGAAGGGCATCAGCGCCCATCCGGAGGACTGGCACATGCTCCAGCGCGTCTGGTCGGAGGATCTTTGACGGGGTGGCGGTCCGGCGACGGCCGGCGCCCGGAAGCGGCCGGCGTCCGCGGTGGGACGCCACGCGATCAAACTGAGGGGGCGTGCGGTCAGTGAAGGTAGGCATCGTCTGCCCGTACACCTGGAACGTCCCCGGCGGGGTGCAGCAGCACGTACGCGATCTGGCCGAGGCGCTGATCGCCTATGGTCACCATGTCTCGGTGATCACGCCGGCCGATGAGGACGCGCCGCTGCCGTTCTACGCCGTCTCGGCCGGGCGGGCCCTTCCGGTGCCCTACAACGGCTCCGTCGCGCGGCTGTCCTTCGGGTTCCTGTCCGCGAGCCGGGTGCGGCGCTGGATCCGGGAGGGCCGGTTCGACGTGCTGCACGTGCACGAGCCCGCGGCGCCGAGCCTCGGGGTGCTGGCCTGCTGGGCCGCCGACGGGCCCATCGTGGCGACCTTTCACGCCTCCTACACGAAGTCCCGCGCGATGACCGTGGCCGCGCCGATCGTGCAGACCGCCCTTGAGAAGATCAGCGGCCGGATCGCGGTGTCCGAGGCGGCCCGCAAGACCCTCGTCGAGCATCTGGGCGGTGACGCCGTGCTGATCCCCAACGGCGTGGCCACCGACCGCTACGCGATGGCCGAGCCGCTGCCCGGCTGGCCCGGTCGTGGCGAGGGCGCTTTCGGTGAACCGGCGGGGCCGGGGCCGCTCGGCGGCACGCTGGGCTTCCTCGGCCGCATGGATGAGTCGCGCAAGGGGCTGCAGGTCCTGTTGCGGGCCTTCGAGGTCCTCGGCCGGCAGCGCCCCGCCCTGCGGTTGCTGCTCGCCGGCCCCGGGGACGCCGACGACGTCGTAGCGAGGGTCTCGCCGGAGCTGCGGGACCGCGTCGTGGTGCTCGGCATGGTCAGCGAGGATGACAAGATCCGCGCCTACCACTCCGTGGACGTCTTCGTGGCGCCCAACCTGGGCGGTGAGAGTTTCGGCATCGTGCTGGCCGAGGCCATGTCCGCGGGCGCCCCCATCCTGGCCAGCGACATCGAGGCCTTCCGCACGGTGCTGCTGGACGGCCGGGCGGGCGCGATCTTCCCGGTCGGCGACGCCGCCGCGCTGGCCACCGCCGCCGCCGAGCTGCTGGACGATCCTGCGCGGCGTAAGCAACTGTCCGCGGAAGCCCGCACGGCCGTACGGGCCTACGACTGGTCCACCGTCGCCCGGGACGTGGTGCACGTGTACGAGACAGTCGTCGTCCGCTCGGCCGGCGTGGTCGAGTCCGGTCTCGGTGCTTAGGACGTGGCCTGATGCCCGACTGGCTGTTCGACCTGCTCTTCTGGGTGGGCATCGTGGTCCTGCTCGGCCTCTATGTTTCCTGGCGGGCGACCCGGCTGGATCGGCTGCACGCGCGCGCCGACAGCGCACGCGCGGCGCTCGACGCGGCGCTGGTGCGGCGGGCGGCGGTGGCCCTGGAAATGGCGGCCTCGCGGCTGCTCGACCCCGCCACGAGCCTGGTGCTGGCCACTGCGGCCCACGAGGCCCGTACGGCCGACGCGGAGGGCCGCGAGTTCGCCGAGAGCGACCTGTCCCGGGCCCTCCGGGCGGTCGTGGATCAACCGGACTTCCGCGGCACACTGGCCGACCGGCACGATGGCGCCGTCCTGCTGGAGGAACTCGACGCCGCGGCGCAGAAGGTCGCGTTCGCGCGCCGGTTCCACAACGACGCGGCGTCCGGGACCAGAATCGCGCGGCGCCGTCTGCTCATCCGGCTGCTGCCGCTGGCCGGCCGCGCCCCGCTGCCGGAGTTCTTCGAGTTCGATGACGTACCCCCCAAGGTGTGACCGCCTCCAGGCCGGCGAGAAACCGGGTCGTTCGCCCCACCGTCCGCTAAAGTCAGGCGTTCCCGGCGAAAAAGGTGACCAGGTGCTCATGGGATCAAGGACGCGGACGCTGGCCGCCGTGCTCGGGATCCCTGTGCTGAGCGCCACGCTCGTCGCGTGCTCGGGAGGCGGCAAGCCCGCGCCGGCGCCGGCCGTCACCTCCGGCGGCCCCGCCGCGACGCCCACCACACCGGCCGCGCCCGCCACGCACCCGTTCACCGGCGGCCGCTCGGGCCTGGGCAATCCCGTGCTGGCGGTCAAGATCGACAACACCCGTCCCGCCCGGCCCCAGCAGGGCCTCCGCTCGGCCGACATCGTCTATGTCGAGCAGGTCGAGGGCGGCGAGACCCGGATCATGGCGATCTTCTCCTCGAAGCTGCCGGCCCGCCTCGGCCCCGTCCGGAGCGCGCGGATCTCCGACCTGCACATCCTGCGGCAGTACGGCCGGCCGGCGTTCGCCTTCTCGGGCGTGCAGAGCAAGATGAAGCCCTACATCCGGCGGGCGCCGGTGGGCGACGTCTCCCAGGACAACGGCGGCACGTCCTACTTCCGGGTGAGCGGGCGGCCGATGCCCTACAACCTCTTCACCAGCCCCAAGGCCTTGCTGGCACAGGCGAGTAAGGCGACGACCGGGCCGAAGGACATCGGCTTCCGGTTCGGGCCGCCACCGGACGGGGGCAAGGCGACCAAGGGCTTCACCGCCCGGTGGCCGTCGGACCAGATGTCGTTCACCTGGTCGGCCGGCGACCGGCGCTGGCTCGTGTCCCACTTCGGCGCGCCGGACCAGGCGGCCGAGGGTGGCCGGCTGGGCGCGCCGACGATCGTGGTGCAGTACGCCAGGACCGGACGTTCGCGGTTCCACGACTTCCTGGGCAGCTACACCCCGCTGATCGAGACGACCGGCACCGGCAAGGCCCTCGTGCTCCGCGACGGAAAGAGCTACGACGCCAGGTGGTCGCGGCCGGCCGAGGACCAGGGCACCACGTTCACGACCGCCTCGGGCTCGCCCATGACCTTCGCCCCGGGGCAGGTCTGGGTGGTCCTCGTCAACGATGGCAAGCCCCGTATCCCCTGACCGGCACGTCCGCTGACCAGCACCTCCGCACGGGAGTGACACTCGGGCCGGAGCCGGTCCGGCAGAAGGGGCCGCAGGCAATATCATGGGACGGCAGACTTGTCCGCTACGTGAGGTAGAAACGTGTCCACATCCAGCTCCGCCCCCGAGAACACCGTGCCCCCGACCGGCCCAGAGACCGGGACGGCCCGGGTCAAGCGCGGCATGGCGGAGATGCTCAAGGGCGGCGTGATCATGGACGTCGTCACGCCTGAGCAGGCCAAGATCGCTGAGGACGCCGGCGCCGTCGCCGTCATGGCGCTGGAGCGCGTCCCGGCGGACATCCGCGCCGAGGGCGGCGTGTCCCGGATGAGCGACCCCGACATGATCGACGGCATCATCGAGGCCGTTTCGATCCCGGTCATGGCCAAGGCCCGCATCGGCCACTTCGTCGAGGCTCAGGTGCTGCAGGCGCTCGGTGCGGACTACGTCGACGAGTCCGAGGTGCTGACGCCGGCCGACGAGGCGCACCACATCGACAAGTGGGCCTTCACCGTCCCCTTCGTCTGCGGCGCGACCAACCTGGGCGAGGCCCTGCGCCGGATCTCTGAGGGCGCGGCCATGATCCGCTCCAAGGGCGAGGCCGGCACCGGCAACGTGGTCGAGGCCACCCGGCACATGCGTGCCATCCGCGCCGACATCCGGCGCCTGTCCACGCTCGACGAGACCGAGCTGTTCGTCGCGGCCAAGGAGCTGCGGGCGCCGTACGAGCTGGTCAAGGAGGTCGCCGCGGCCGGCAAGCTGCCGGTCGTGCTCTTCACCGCGGGCGGCATCGCCACCCCGGCCGACGCCGCGATGATGATGCAGCTCGGTGCCGAGGGAGTCTTCGTCGGCTCCGGCATCTTCAAGTCCGGTGACCCCGCCAAGCGGGCCGAGGCGATCGTCAAGGCCACGACGTTCCACGACGACCCGGACGTCATCGCCAAGGTCTCGCGCGGGCTCGGCGAGGCCATGGTGGGCCTCAACGTCTCCACGCTGCCCGAGTCAGAGCGTTACGCCAGCCGCGGCTGGTGAACCCAGGGCACGGTGACTTCGGTCACTGTGCGCTTTCTTTCCGTTCCGCTCTCCACTCCTGCCCGTGCGCGGGTTAATCTGGCCGCGGCCCTGTGACCCGCACGGTCACGGGGTCAGGCGCTGGGGGTGCTGCACGATCCGCTCCGCCGGCGGCATCCCTCGCCGGTGCCCGCCCAGGGAGCCGGCCGTCCAGCACCCGCATGGGGCGATGCGTCGGCCTAGCAGGAGGGGACCAACATGGGGTGGTCGGTAGCGCTCGCCTGCGCCAGCGTGGGCGAGCCCGCCGAGGTGTTCCGGCCTGGGCTCAGCTCCGACGCCGGCGCCGCCGCGGAGCTGGCCCGCGGCCTCTATCCCGCGGCCACCATCGTCGAGACCGGCGACACCGTCCTGGACTTCGCGCTGTGGCCGTACGAGGACGAGGTCTTCGTCGGCTCCTACGACGGCGCGCTGATCGTCTGCGACCGCCGGCTGTTCTGCCTCGACGACGACGCCCGGCGCGTGGCGGACACCGTCGCCGCCGTGCTGCCCGGCGCTCGGTGCGGAGTGCTGGTGCTGCACAGCGTCCTGCCGGGTTGCTGGTTCCGGTGGTACGAGGAGGGCCGGCTGGTCCGTGACGTCTTCGTCACCGTCCACGACGGGGTCGTCGTGGACCAGGGCCCGCGGCTCCCGGCCGAGCAGCCCTATTGGGACGCGATCGATGGCGGCGCGGCCGACGTGCCGCTCCCGTTCGACCACGAGGAGTTCGGGCTGCGGCTGGCGCAGACCATGATGTTCGGCCGCGGCATCGCCGAGCGCGGCGAGGACGGATTCCTCCCGCTCGAGCTCCCGCTCCGGAGATTCAAACTCCGCTGACACCGCACCCGGGAAGATCAGGGTGCGCACCGGGCGTTCTATGGGGGTCTAGTCTCAAGGCCTGCGGGCCCTGGTCACACCGGGCCTCGAGGGCGCAAGGAACGTTCGCGTGAAAGGGCTGGTACCGCTGTGCCGACGATCGGGGTGCTCGCGTTGCAGGGCGACGTGCGTGAGCACATGCGGGCTCTGGAGAGTTGCGGCGTACGGACACTGCCCGTACGTCGGCCCGAGGAGCTCGAGCGGATCGACGCGATCGTCATCCCGGGCGGGGAGTCCACCACGATGTGGAAGCTCGCCAGGACCTTCGAGCTGCTGGAGCCGCTGCGCAAGCGGATTGAGGCGGGCATGCCGGCCTACGGCTCCTGCGCCGGCATGATCATGCTGGCCGACCGCATCCTGGACGGGATCGAGGGCCAGGAGACGATCGGCGGCATCGATATGGTGGTGCGGCGCAACGCCTTCGGCCGGCAGGTGGACTCCTTCGAGAGCGACGTGGCCTTCGGCGGCGCCGAGGGAGCGCCCGGCGAGGGCACCTTCCGCGCGGTCTTCATCCGCGCTCCTTGGGTGGAGGCGGTCGGCGACGCGGTGGAGGTTCTCGGGCGCGCCGAAACGGGGGACGCCGCCGGTAGGATCGTCGCCGTCCGCCAGGGGCGCCTCATTGCGACGGCGTTCCACCCAGAGCTGACGGGAGACTTCCGCGTGCACCGGTATTTCGCCGACCTCGTGCGCGATGTGACCACGCCCCGCGATGAGCAGGAGGATTGACAGATGTCCGGCCATTCCAAGTGGGCGACGACCAAGCACAAGAAAGCGGCCGTTGACGCCAAGCGCGGCAAGCTCTTCGCCAAGCTGATCAAGAACATCGAGGTGGCGGCCCGCACCGGTGGTGATGACCCCGACGGTAACCCGACGCTGTTCGACGC
>JAOPYH010000011.1 GCA_025964715.1 Streptosporangiaceae bacterium
CGTCGCTGTCGTCGCTGCGGGGTTCTAGGCCAGCCAGGAGACCAGAGGCACACAGCGGAGTTCCCTGAGACGCCACCGGGGGCCGCCGAGATCGACGCCCGAATCCTTGGTGAGGGCTGAGATGCACGCCGAGCTGACCTCTACCCGTACCGAGACCACCCGCCGCTATGACCTGACAGACGCCCCGCCGACCCCGGTGACCGCCCGTCTGGTGATGGTGCCGCTCGAGGCGGTGGTGACGCACACGGACGGCTCCTGGTCGCTGCTGAAGTTCGTCGGCCGCGTGCTCCAAGACAGTGCGGGCGGCGTCCCCGCCGGTACCCCGGTGTCCACGTCCTACCACGCACCCCGCGAGACCCCACCGGAGTGGGCCCGTCCACTGATCGAGGAGATTCCCCAGTGACCGAATTGCCCCCGGCGGTAGAGGTACAAGCCCCGCCGCGATTCCGTAAGAAGCCCATCGAGGTCCGGGCCATCCAGTGGACCGGCGACAACCGCAGCGACGTTGAGGCCCTCGCCGGCGGAAAGTTCGAGGAGATCGATCCGATCGATCGGCACATGCTCGACGACCCGGAGGCGTCCGCGTCACTGCTGGCCGCGCCGCACGGCTCGTGGGTGCTGGTCTACACCGGCGACTGGATCGTCCGCGACGACCGGGGCGCGTTCACCCGCTGCGCCGACGCCGACTTCCGCGAGGCGTACGACGTCGCTCCGGAGCCGCTCGAGCTGACCCCCGCCGAACAAGCAGCGAAGGCAAAGCATCCGCACATGTCGACCTGCCATGACCGGGACTGCCAGGAGTGTGTGAGGGAGATAGCAGCGAACCGGCGAACGATCAAGGCGGTACGCCCGGTCATCGAGGCGGACGCCAGAGCAGACGAGCGACTGGCCCTGGGTGCCGCCGGCCGGCTCCTGCCTGAGGGCTGCGAGCGGACCTCGGAGTTCCAGATCTGCTGGCTCCGCCCGGACGAGAGCCTGAGCGTCCTCGCGACGTGGGGGACGGACTCGCTGGAACGCGTGCGGGAGCTGCTCACTGAGCCGCCGGCCGGCGCCGAGGGCTACACCGTCGAGCACCGGGAGCACTGGACCTCTCAGTACGTACCCGTAGACCCGAAAGCCCTCGAGCCAGTGGAGACGCAGCAGTGACCAAGATCAGACTAGACAGTGGGGTATCCACGTCGGCGTCCCTGGCCCTCGAGCCGCTGGCGTCCAAGCTCTACGCCTCGCCGGGAATCCGGATCGTCGGGGTGGTGGAACTACGCCACACCGAGCGGCTCCAACCGGCTCCGGAGACGGACAAGGAGCCGGTCGTCAAGTTGCAGGTGTCGGCGCTCGAGCTGGCCCGCGACGACCAGGAGGACTCGCTGCGCCGGGCGATGCGGGCGTTGTTCATGCACCGCACGGCGCGGGGGACGATCGATGAGGACGGCCAGGTAGAGCTGTCGGAGCGGACCCTCGAGCTGGCCGCTGGCGAACTCCACTCGCTCGAGGCCGCCCGCCTGCACACCGCACTGAGCCACTGGGCGGACTACGCCCACCGGGTCCTGCACACCGAGAACATCACCCACACCGAGTTGCTGCACGAGCTGAAGGCGCTCGTCGACGGCTTGGACTCCGCGCTGTTCCGCGACCGGGGCGACGACGGCGAGGGAGGGGTAGACGGTGACTGACCTACCCGACCAGCCCGACGGGATCGAGGACGACAGTCGCGACCTCCCCAACCCGGTACGCGCGGCCGAACGCGTCGACGAGTACATCTGCGCCAGCGGAGACGGCCTGTACGACATTCAAGGCGGAGCCCCGCTCTACGCCCGCGACCTCGAGGCCATCACCCGAGCAGTCCGGGACCGGGCGACGGCGCTCGAGCCTTCACTACCTCTCCCTGTCGCTGATGGATCTGGGCTCGTCACGGTCGACCCTGCCGACCTGCGGTTGGTGCTCGACCAGAAGAACGGCCACAGCCACCGCCGGCCGGGCATCTGGGATGCCGACAACCCGCCATGGCGGGCGAACAGGCCGTGCGTCGAGTGCGCCGCCGGGGAACGTCTCCGCGCTGCGCTGGCGACGGCCCTCGAGCCCTCACTACCTCTCCCTGTAGCTGATGGATCTGAGGTCGATGCGCGCATCACCCCGGCGGTATCGCGCACCTTCGCCGCGCCGGTCACGTTCTATGAGCCCGACGAGCCGGTGGCCAACGTGCAAGCCGCGTTCGAGGCGGGCGAGAAGGGCGTCACGAGACGCCCGGCCGCCGAAGGTCAAGAGCGCAGCGAGGAGCAGCAGTGAAGCGCCAGTCGATCGAGCCGACCTACGACAGCCGCGAGACCGGACCCCGCTTCCACGTCACCACCCGCATCGGCGACGAGACGATCGTGTTCCAGCAGCCCATCCCGGACCCGTTCGTGCGCACTACCGTGCACGTCGGCAACCGCTGGGATCTGCTCCGTGGGTTGCTGCGTGGCCGGCTGACCGTCGAGGTCATCGTGAGCGGGGACTACGAGGTCGTCAACGACGTGCTCGAGCTGGACGCCAACACGCTGACGCCCAACTCCACCCGCCGGGACGAGTTCAACGGACACCTCGCTGACGCGATCAAGGAGTCCAGCCGTGGCTGACTCTCAGCCCCCAGAGGGGCTACGGAAGCTGTTCATCGAAGTCGCACACGGCCAGAACTGCATCGGCTGCGTGACGGGGCGCAGTGCCTGCGGCGGCCTCGATGAGGTCGACGAAGACGTAGCTGATGCGTTCCTGGCTGCCCTGTTCGAGGCCTGCGAGGTACGCGAGGCCTACTGCACCCGCTACAGCGATCACGTCGGTTCAGTGGACTATCCCGCTGAGACCGCCGAGCAAGCGCTCGCGGCGGCCGGCAGGGCATCGGACGACGTGGACGCCGTGGCCATGCGGTGGCTCGTGATCGAGACCGACCGCGAGCCGGTCTCCTCTACCGGAGAGGAGAAGACCGATGGGGCCTGAGATCAACTGCATCGGCGCCAGCGCTATCTGTACGCACGACGAGCAGCACCCCTGCCGCGACTGCCACGTAAGGGCGCTCGCTGTCATCGCTGCGCTTGAAGCCTCCGGCCGTCTGCTGCCTTCCGGAGGGGAGGTCAGCGAGGAATACAGCGTGGTGTTCGAGGACGGCTACCGCGCGAAGACCTTCGACGAGCGCCTGGCGCAGATCTGGCGGGCCGATCCACAGGCGGCCATCGTCGGCCCGGTCCAGCGCCGCACCGTGACCATCTGGCCGGACGGTTCGAATCTTCTCGGCCCCTGGTCCCCGGTCCTCTCGGACAACAGCGAGGTACCCAATGCGGACTGATCTGCCGCCTGAGACGGCTCAGGCGCTCCGTGGCCTCGCTGAGGCGGCCGGCGGCTACATCACCTGCCTGATCGACGGCAGCAACGACATGGAGGCCCGCGC
>JAOPYH010000013.1 GCA_025964715.1 Streptosporangiaceae bacterium
GGGCGTGAGCTCGCCGCGCGCGGCGAACAGATCCCGGAAGCCCCGTGCGACGGCGGCCAGCAGGACGTCGTTGACCGTGCCGCCGAGTGTCTTGCGGATGGTCTTCACCTCGTCGAGGTCGGCCTCCATCCACGACCAGCGCCGGTGCGGGCCCACCGGACCGCTCAGCGCCCGCGCCGCCGGGTCGGCTCCCCGGCGCACGCCGCGCGGCAGGCCGGTGACGAAGTCCCAGACCGCCCGGGCGTCCCCGAGAGCGCGCGCCAGCGAGGGCGCCCGGGTCAGCCGCCGCACGGGCTCGGTGACGGTGTCCCCGAGCCCGCCCAGGGCCAGGGACAGCCGGGACGGCATGGGCTCGGCCTCCCACGGCTCCGGCTCGGCCGGTCCCGGCTCATCCGGGGAAAGGTCGAACATCAGCGCCATCAGGTCTCCCGCGCCGACCCCGTCCACCACGCAGTGGTGGACCTTGGCGATCAGCGCCCACTGGCCGCCCCGGAGCCCCTCGACCAGCCAGACCTCCCACAGCGGCTTGTTGAAGTCCAGGCTCTGTGCGAGCACCCGGCCGGCGAGGTTGCGAAGCTCCTCGGGACCACCTGGCGCGGGCACCGCCGTGTGCCTGATGTGGTAGAGGATCTGAAAGTGCGGGTCGTCCACCCACACCGGCCGGCCGAGGTTGAGCGGCACGGTCCGGACCCGCTGCCGGTAGCGAGGGACCTGCGGGAGCTTGCCAAGGATCATCCGGATCAGATCTCCATAGGCGGGCGCGGGGCCCTCGAAGATCGTCACCGAGCCGATGTGCAGGGGTGTCTGCTCACGTTCGGCGAAAAGGAACCCGGCGTCGAGCGCGTTCATGCGCTCCATATCCGACCTCCGGTTCCGTCGTTCACCATCCTCATCCATCGCACCGTCCGGGGGCCGGGGCCGCAAGGGACCGATGTCACGCCAGCGGGGACGTACGGCCCTACGGGCCCGCTTCGGAGCCGGGGTCCCATGGGAGATGGTCACCGGCGCGAGGAGGAGGCATGAGCCGGCACTCACACCTGGTCGTCGGTTACGACGGCTCGCGGGAGGGCGAGGCGGTCATCCGCTGGGCCGTGGGAGAGGCCAGGCTTCGCCGGGTGGCGCTCACCATCTGCCACGCGTGGCGCTTCGACTATCCGCTCACCCAGATGGATCCGGAATGGCTGGGGATCATCAAGCGCATGGCCGAGCACGTGCTGGACCATGGTGTTTTCCGTGCGCGGACCATGGCGCCGACGCTGAAGGTGAACAAGAGCCTGCTGCCCGGCCCGGCGTCCTCGGCCCTTCTGCACGAGGCCGACGACGCCGAGCTGATCGTGGTCGGAAAGCACGGCGACGGGGCCCGCGAGGGGCCGGGCGACGGTCACCGGCGCGGCCACCGGGAACGGCCGGCCGGGTCCACGGCGGTGCAGACCGCCGCGCAGGCGAGCTGCCCGGTCATGGTGCTCCGCAGAACCGAGCCGGCGGACGGCCGGATCGTCGTTGGTGTCGACGGCTCCGCGGGAGGCGACGCGGCGCTGGCGTTCGCGTTCGAGGAGGCCGCGCTGCGCGGCTGGCACGTGCACGCCGTGCACGGGAGCCGTGACGGCGACTTCGGCCGGGGTGGCGACCCGGAGACGCTGAGACGCGAGGCGGGGGTCATGCTGGAGCGCTCCGTCTCTCCCTGGCGGGACAAGTACCCGCAGGTGGCGGCCTGGACGCATCTGATGCTCGAGCCCCCGAGGGAGGCGCTCGCCAACGCCGCCGCCGGCGCCGAGATGCTGGTCATCGGCGACCGGGGGGCGGGCGGGTTCGAACCTCTGATGCTGGGGTCGGTCAGCCAGGCGATGATCCACCACGCGCCGTGCACGGTCACGGTCGCGCACCCGTGGCGGGGGTCCGACGAGCAGTCCCGCCGCGCCGCGCGTGCCGACGAGATCCGCCGGCGCCGTGTCGGTCTGACCCCCTTCGAGCGGATGAGGCTCATCCGCTCCCTCAGCCAGAGACCCGTCGCCAGACCGGACAGGCTGGAAGAAGACTGAGCCGGATGGCGGGCCGTGACCGGGACCAAAGACCCGTCCCGCCGGCCGCTGCCACCGCCGACCCTGCCGCCATGAACCAGATCGTCGTCGGCGCCGACGGCTTCGGGCACAGCCTCCCGGCCGTCGAGTGGGCGGCCGAGGAGGCCGTGCGCCGCGACACGCCGCTGCGGATCGTCCACGCGGTCGCGCCCTGGCTGTTCGACCTGCCGGTCGGCCCGCGGGCCGGGGCCGTGCGGCACTGGCTGCTCGACGGCGGCGAGGACGTGCTCGACGGCGCCGACGAGGTGGCGCGGGCACGGGCGCCGCGGGTGCGCGTATCCGCGGGGATGGTGCCGGGCGGGCCGGCTCGGGCGCTGATCACCGAGGCCGAGCACGCCGCCATGGTGGTCGTCGGCGGACACGGCGCACTTACCGGGCTGCTGCTCGGCTCGGTCGCCTTACAGGTGGCCCTGCGTGCGCCGTGTCCGGTCGTCGTGGTACGGGAGCTGGAGCCGGCACTGCACCGGGAGGTCGTGGTGGGCGTGGACGGTTCGCCGGGTTCTCCGGGTGCCGTCGGGTTCGCCTACGAGGAGGCGGCGCTGCGCCACGCCAGGCTGCGGGCGGTCAAGTATCCCGAGGTCGACGCGGTGCACCAGCTGGGTCGGGGGCGGCCGGCCAGGGCTCTCACGAGCGCCTCTGCCGGTGCGGACCTGCTCGTGGTCGGCACCCCGGGCGGTGGCGGCTTCACGGGTCTGGTTCTGGGCTGGATCGCCCAGGCCGTGCTGCGCAACGTCCGGTGTCCGCTCGCCGTGGTGCCCTCGGGAGGTCGATGATCCGATGCCGGTCACGTTGGCCCTCGCGGGGGACACGATGCTGGGCCGCAAGGTCGCAGACCGCCTCGCCACGGCGGATCCGGGCGAGTTGTTCTCCAGCGGCGTCCGTGACGTCCTCGGCTCGGCCGACCTCACCGTGCTGAACCTCGAGTGCTGCATCTCCGACCGGGGGGAGCCCTGGGACGTCCCGGGCAAGCGTTTCCACTTCCGCGCGCCTCCACGCGCGGCCGAGGTGCTTGGCTCGCTCGGGGTCGACTGCGTCACGCTGGCCAACAACCACGCCCTCGACTACGGCTATGAGGCTCTGGCGGACACGCGGCGGCATCTCGCCGGTGCCGGGATCGAATCCGTCGGGGCAGGGATCGACGAGGAGGAGGCCCGCACCGCCGCCGTCCTGCGGGAAGGCGGGATGCGGCTGGGCGTGCTCGGGATGACCGACCATCCGGTCGACTTCGCCGCCGGCGCGCGGCGGCCCGGCGTCGCCTATGCCGACCTGCGCTCCGCGGTCCCGGACTGGGTCGCCGAGGAGATACGGCTCCTGCGGCGCGGCGCCGACGCGGTCCTGGTGACCCCGCACTGGGGGCCCAACATGACCTCCGCGCCGCCGGCGTACGTCCGGCGGGCGGCCGACGTCCTCCTCGCCGCAGGGGCCGCGCTCGTGGCCGGGCACTCCGCGCACGTGTTCCACGGCACGCAGGGCCGGGTCCTCTTCGACCTGGGGGACTTCATCGACGACTATGTCGCCGACCAGTTCCTGCGCAACGACCTGGGCATGCTCTTTCTGGTCACCCTGGACCAGGGGGGTCCGGCCCGGATCGAGGGGGTTCCCCTGGCTCTGGACTACTGCCGCACCAGGCTCGCCGAGGCGGACGAGCGGGCGTGGATCTCCCGGCGCTTCGGCGCCGCCTGTGCCGGCCTGGGCGGAGGCGTACGGGATGAGGGTGACCGGCTCGTGGTGGAGACCACCGGGGCCGACCGATAAGGACTGATAAAAGACCTAAAGGCCCTTTGACCCCTGGATATGGGGACCAGTGCCCCTCAGCGGCCGCGATCTCGCGACGGACCATCGAGGTGGCACCGACTTCGCGAAGGGGTTCGCCATGGAGAGCAAGCAATGGGCCGTTCAGGTCTATATCAGTGAGGACAGGGACGACACCGTGGCTCGGGCCGTGCTGATCACCAGGGACGGCATGCGGATCAGCGGCGTCGGCCGGGCCCGGCGGAACCCCGTCGACCGGCCCATACCGGAGATCGGTGACGAGTTCGCGGTGAGCCGGGCGCTGGCCGACCTGGCCGTCCGGCTGCACGTGGTGGCGGCCGACGACATCACCCAGCTCACCGGGCCCATGTGAACCCCGCGACAGGGGGCCGAAGGTCCCCGGCCGTGATGACCTCCGCCCGCTGCAGGGCGTATGAGCCTCGGCGGACGCTGAGGTCATGACCGGACTCCGCTCCGCCGCACCGGCGCTCCTCACGGACGGCGCGCAGGTGGAGATCCGTCCGCTCGGCAGCGCCGATGAGGAGAAGCGATGTCCGAAGCTGTGACCAAGGAGACGTTCGACCCGGAGTCCGGCCCGATGCCCAACCCGAGCCTCGTCCCCGTCGTCGTCGGCACCGACGGTTCCCCGCCCGCGGACCGCGCGGTCGCGTGGGCCGCGGACGACGCGGCCCGGTGGGGGAGGGCCCTGCACATCGTGCATGTCACCGAGCGGTGGATCTATGACATCCCGCTGTTCCCGCCACCGGGCATGCGCGAGTCGATCTCAGACGAAGGGCTGCGCATCCTGGGCGGGGCGGAGGCCGCGGCGCGGGACCGGCGGCCGGACCTCGAGGTGACGACCGAGCTGGTCCAGGAGGCGACCGCCCACGCGCTGTGCCAGCAGTCGACACATGCCTTCGAGGTGGTGCTCGGCAACCGCGGCCTCGGAGGGTTCACCCGGCTGCTGCTCGGGTCCACCGGGCTCCGAGTGGCGGGATGCGCCGTGGGCCCTGTGGTCATCGTGCGCGGCGATATCTCCACGGAGCACCGTGAGGTCACGGTCGGGATCGACCTGTCGGACGGATCTCCGGCGGCCCTGGAGTACGCGTTCGACGCGGCCTGCGTCCGGGCGGCCCGCTTGCGTGTCCTGCATGCCTGGCAGCTGTCGGCCACGCTGGTCGCGGCCGAGTTCGCCTTCGACATGGCCGAGATCGAGGACGACACCCGGTGGAGCCTGACCCAGGCGCTGGCGCCGTGGCGCAAACGCTACCCGGCTGTGGAGGTCACCGAGGACGTGGTCCGCGACCATCCCGTCTCGGCTCTGGTCGACGCCTCCGACCGTGCCGACCTCGTCGTCGTCGGCTCGCACGGCCGTACGGCACTCGGCTCGGCCCGACTCGGCTCGGTGGGCCATGGAGTCATCCATCACGCGTCCAGCCCCGTCGCGGTGGTGCGCCCGCGGGTACATCCGCATCGAGCCCCGCCGGGTCACCGGGCGGCGCCTCCGCCACCGGTGAGCGGGTGATCTTCCGTGTCCGCTACCGAAGCCATCCCGCCGGAGTCGGCGGTGACGTCGCCGGCCCGGTTCTTCCGGGTCATCGCCTGTGTCTACGAACTGCACGACGAGGTGGCCGCGATCACTCTGGACGAGGCCGCGCGCCGGCGGCTCGCGGATGAGCTGCGGTTCCTTCGTGAGACTCTTCGCGAGACGGTGAGCGCGGACGCCTATGCCGAGCTCACCCGGCTGGACAGGCCACTGGGGCCGGACCCCACCCAGGACGAGCTGCGCGTCGCCTGCTCGGAACTCCTCGGCTGGCTCATCGCGCTGCTGCCGGAGGCGGAACGGGCCGCGGGCGGGCCCCTCGAGGCCGAACCGAGGGAAGGGCCGGAGGGCGCGGCCGGGGGACCGCCGGCCCCGGATGAAGGAGCCCGGGCCGGGGAGACGGCGGCCGAGGGCTCCGCGCCACCGGGTGATGTACGGCCGGCGCCGGATACCCCGTGACCGGCCCGTGCCTGTCGTCGGTGCACTGGGGATCGGCGGGGGACGCGCTCTGCGGCTCCCTGCGCACGCGCCGGCTAACGCCCGGCCGGCGGCTCCCACAGCGACGGAGCCGTCGCGGCCGCCCGCCCGTACGGACCGCGCCGGAGCCGGTCGGCGATCGCACCGAGCAGGATTCGCCCCGGATCGGGCGCCTCGGCCGCCCGGCCGGTGGCCGGCAGCGAGCGCAGTGCCTCTTCGTAGGCGTCTCGGTACCGGTCCTCCCACAGGCCACCGGCCAGGAGCCGGTCGGCCTCCGCGCGCACTCCCGCCCGGCGGCGGGGGAGGTCGTTGGCGGGGATCGGCAGGCGCGCGGTCATGGACTCGACGGCCTCCTCCAGGCCGGCCTCGGAGGACGCGGCGGCCACATGGAGAGCGGCCAGCGCGCTGACGTGATCTTCGAGGTCCTCATCCGGCGCCGGCGTGTCCTGACCCTCGACGCCGACCATGATCCAGCGACCTGCGCGCACCGCTCCGATGAGGAACTCGCCGTCCGTGATCCTCCCGGCGTCGGCGACGACCAGGGTGTCGAACCGGGCTGTGGCCAGGGCCTGGCACGCGGCGATGCCGACGGCGGTGCCGCAGACGACGGCGGCGCTGTCCAGGAGCACCTCGCCGCTCGGGTCGAGCCGCTCGGACGCCGCCGAGCCGGCGGTGCCGCCCGTCCTTGCCTCTTCAGCGGGCTCCTGTCCGTCCTGGGCGGTTCCGGGCTCGGCGGCGGCGAGCGATCCGCCGGTGTCCGCGGGGTCCTGGAGCCCCCGGCTGTGGCCGAGTAGCCGCTCGATGGCTGCCATGGCCGCGGTCCGCCGCCCGGCAAGGACCCGCTCACCGGCCTCGTCCGGGTCCATACCGCAGATCTCCCGGACGTGGCCGCGCGAGCGCGCCTCCGCCTCCGCCGCCGCCTCGACCTCGGCCAAGTCCGCCGCGACGCCCTCGGCGCTGTCGGCGCGCCTACGCTCGAGCTCCGCTTCGGAGTCGGCGGCCCGCTCGGCCACGGTGCGCGCCTCGGCGGCGGCCCGTTCCGCCTCCGCCGCCGCCTGATCGTGCGCACGGACGGCTTCGGCGGCCCGCTGCGCCGCGGCCCTGTCGCGTTCGCGGGCCCGGCCCGAGGCCTCGGCCGCCTCGGCGGCCAGCTCGACCGCCTCGGCAAGCAGTTCGGCATGCGCGCGGTGCTCGGCCAGCGCGGCGTCCCTGTCCGCGGCCGCCCGGTCTAGCTCCGCGGTCAGCTGTTGCTGTTCCCGCTTCGCCGCCGCGAGCTGTTCGTCACCTCCCCAGAGGAAGGCGGCGAGCTCGGCGCGACGGACCTCGGCCTGCTCGAGGGCCTCACCCAACCTGCGCGCGTGTGTGGCCGCGTCGTCGGCCTCGCGGCGGAGGGCGGCGAGGTCCTTGCGGAGCCGCTCGAGCTCCGGGTGCGCCCGGCTGAGGTGCAGCCGCTGCCCGAGGCTGGCGTTCCGCCGCTCGGCCGCGAGTGCCGACTCCGCCGCCGCCATGCGGTAGTAGGCGGCATGACCGGCGGCCGCGGCCTCGGGCGAGGCGGCGGACAGCCGTTCGGTCTCGGCGGTCGCCTCGGGGAGCGCCTCCTCGGCCCTCCGCAGCTCCTCGACAAGCGATCGCTCGCGGCGGCGGGCCTCCTCCAGTTCCGCGGCGCCGCGAGCCGCGCGCTGCTCCAGCGCGCGGTACCTGGCGTTGCTCTCCTCCGCCACCCGGGTGCGCTCTTCGGCCGTGCGCGTGGCCGCGTCCGCTACCTCCTGGAGGCCTTCCCATTCGGCGCGCAGGCCCTCCGCGTCCTCCGCGGCCAGGCGCTTGTCGTCCGCGAGCCGGTCGCGGGTGTCGGCGACGCTGGCGGCCTCCTGCTCTGCGGCGGCCGCCGCGGCCCGGAGCTCGCGGATCTCGTCCGCGGTGAGTTCCTCACCGGCGGACAGGTCGCCATGGCGCCGCTCCTGGTCGGCCCGCACGGCGGCGAGAGCCGCACGGTCGCGCGGCCACTGCTCCAGCCACAGCAGCTCACGGCGGAGCCGTCCGATCTCGGCGTCCCGCGACTGCTCGGAGAAGGCGCCGACAGCACGAACCACTGCCTCGTGCACTCGGCGCTCCGGCCGCGGGTCATCGCAGCCGGGCACGTCCCTGGTCTCGACCCGCGCCGCGAGGATCTCCGGGTCGCCGGCGAGGTCCGCGAGAACGGGTTCGAGCGCGTCGGCGGCGGGCGCGAGCACCAGCGTGCGCGCTCCCGCGGCGGCCTGCTCGCGGACCACCTTCACCACGACGCCGGCCGGGTCCGTGCCCTCGGGAGCCTGGATGAGGCGGATCCGGCGGGCGTCCGCGGCCGCGCCTTCGCCCTCCGTGTCCCCCGGACGGCCGGCGGCCACGGGGTCCACCATGAGGCGGGCCAGCCCCTCCCAGTCGCCATGGACCCGTCCGTCCGTCAGCGCGCGTACCGCCTCGGCGTGGCCGGTCCAGCCGATCGGCCGGGGGCCCTCGAGGGGTTCCTCGCGCAGGCGGCCGTCGAAGAGCCGGTACAGCGCGGCCAGCGCACCGTAGTGGACCTCGACATCGTCCTGGAGCGCGCCTCGGGCCGGGGATTCCTGGGCGGGGGAATCCTGGGCCGGTACGCCGGCCGGGACGGTGGACGCCTCCGGCAGCGGACGGGTCTCGCCCGGCCCGCCGGCTGCCTCGGGGCCGTCCGCTGAGCTGTCCGCCGTTTCCATGCAACTCACAATCGGATGGGGGGCGTCTCCTCGTCCATGAACAGAACGGGAGAATAGCCCCGACCGGATCGGCCTGGGGTCAGCAGCCCTTCCGCTCCGCGCGGGCCGCGTCGTATCGCCGCCGCGCCGCGCTGATCTCGGGCATCTGGCCCTCGACCCACTCGATGACGCTCAGCAGCCGGGTCGCCGCCTCCCGGCCGAGAGCGGTGAGGCTGTATTCGACCTTGGGGGGAATGGTCGGCTCCGCCGCACGGTGCACCAGTCCGTCCCGTTCGAGGGCCTGGAGCGTCTGGGCCAGCATCTTCTCGCTGACGCCGTCGACCCGGCGGCGCAGGGCGTTGAACCGGTAGGTCCCCTCGCTGAGCGCGGCCAGGGCGAGGATGCCCCAGCGGCCGGTCATGTCCTCGAGGGTGCCGCGCGATGGGCAGCCGCGCCCGAACACGTCGAAGAGGACGCGGCCGTGCTCATCGCGCGGGATGCCGTCCGTTCCGGCGGCCACCTCGCCGGAGCCTGCCGAGGCCGCTGCGGTGGCGGCTCCTTGCGACGTCGCGTTGCTCTCCACGCCGCCAACCATACTTCGCCGCCGCACCGACGAAATAACCTGTACATTCCTATAGTTAGCACTAACTATTCGTAAGTATGGGAGCGCCCGGCCGGAAAAGGGGCCGGGCGCGAGCCGCGAGACATCAAACAGGGAGTGCAGCATGATCGTTGTCACCGGTGCCACCGGGCAGCTCGGCCGTCTGGTCGTGGAGGAACTGCTCCAGCGGGTTCCCGCCGGGCAGATCGTGGCGGCCGTACGCTCGCCCGAGAAGGCCGCGGACCTCGCCGCCAAGGGAGTGGACGTCCGCCGGGCCGACTATGACGAGCCGGCGTCCCTCGCCCTGGCGTTCGCCGGTGCCGACCGGGTGCTGCTCATCTCCGGCAGCGAGGTGGGCCGGCGGCTGCCGCAGCACAAGGCCGTGGTCGACGCCGCCCAGCAAGCCGGGGTCGGACTGCTGGCCTACACCAGCGTGCTCAACGCGGACACCTCGCCGCTCGGCCTGGCGCCCGAGCACCTCGGCACCGAGGGCCACATCCGGGAGTCCGGCGTGCCCTTCACCTTCCTCCGCAACGGCTGGTACACCGAGAACTACGAGGCCGCGGTGCACCAGGGGGTGGAGCACGGGTTCCTCATCGGCAGCGCGGGCACCGGCCGGGTGGCCAGTGCGACGCGAGGGGACTTCGCGGCCGCGACCGCGGCCGTTCTCACGGGCGAGGGGCACGAGGGCAAGATCTACGAGCTGTCGGGCGATGTGGCCTGGAGCTTCTCGGAGCTGGCCGAGGCCATCTCCCGGATCGCCGGCAAGGAGGTCGTCTACCGGGACGTGCCCCCCGAGGAGCACCGCCGGGCACTGACCGGCGCCGGGCTGCCGGAGCCCGTGGTCGAGATGCTCGTGGACGTCGACCGCTGCATCGCCGAGGGCGCGCTGGCCGGCACCCCCGGTGACCTCAAGACGCTCAGTGGCCGGCCCACCACTCCGCTCGCCGAGACGCTCGCCCAGGTACTGCGGGACTGACCCTCGCCGCCGTGCCGCGCCGGGGTCCTATGATCGGGTCGTCTCCGTCCCCCATACCTCCCGGGTAGGTGCGATGTTCCTGCCGGGCGCACCGTGGACCGGCTAGTGCGGAGCCACCGTTCGGTGGTCGGCCGGCTGGTGGTCTGGCTGCTGCCGCTCGTACTGACCGGCGACCTCGGCACGCACGCCGAGGTCGCCGCGTCGGAGGTGGCGCGCCTGTACGGGTCCGAGGGCACGCTGCCCCCGATGGGGGTGACGCCCTCGGGGCACAGCCTCGCCACCGACGCGGTGCCCGGGTGGCGGTTCGCACCGGGCAAGGCTGCCTACCTCAGCGCCCTGACCCATGACGGCACCGTGATCATGGGCGCGGAGGAACAGCGTGAGACCAGTGGCTGGCACCAGACCGCAGACGGCATGCAGATCGTGGCCTTTCAGCCCGGCGGCAGGAGCTTCCAGCCGATCTCGCTCCGGACCGACGCGGGCCACCTGACCGCCACGACGCCCGCAGGCCGGCCGGCCGGAGCCGACATCGGGGACGTCGAGCCCGTCAAGGGGACGGACGCGGTGGCCTTCACCGGCGTCTACCCGTTCCAGGACCACAGCGCCGGAGACCACTGGCCGGTGTTCGGACTGATCACGCGTGGCTCCCGGGGCACGTGGCGGGTGGCGAGCCAATGGAGCTCGCCACAGCTGCGCGCCCTCATCGCCGACCCGGCACTGCGCGAACAGGCCTGCCCCGCGACCGGGGTCGCGGACTGCGGGTCGCTGAACGAGATCGCGAGCCTGCCGGCCTCACGGGACCTGGTGATCAGTCAGTACTTCGGCGCGAACGCGGCCAAGGGCGGCCGGATACTCGTGCTGCGGGTCGGCGGACCGCCCCGAGGCCCGTTCACGGTCGAGGTCAGGGCCAGCTACGCCTATCCGGCGGTCACCGCCCCCGGCGATCCGTTCCGGCAGCTCACCCCGGCCATCCGCGAGGTGCAGCCGGATCCGACCGGAGTCCCGGGCGACGAACGTTTCGCCGTGGCCTTCGACGTCTTCCCGCCAGGCGACGGTGACCCCGTGCCCTCGGGGCTGCAGGAGTTCCGCTACGACGCCGCGGCGACGGATCCGTTCCAGGCGATCACCCCCGTCTCCGCGCCCGTCCTCAGCGGCGATGTCTCCATCAGCCGGGACCCGGTGTCCGGTCTGGCGCGCTACACCAGGTTCGTCAACCTGCACTACGACCTCCAGGGGAATCTCTGGGCGGGGCAGGCGGATCTCCCGTACGCCAAAGGGGTGCTGGACCTGAACGGCGGCAGGCTGGCGGTCTACGCGGCGGGCGCGGGGCGGCGGCTCAGCGGCGCCTGCGGGTACGTCGCCGGGCGGACCCTGTCGAGCTACGTCTCCCCGGCCGCCCCGGGGGTCCGCGCTGCGTGGGGGCTGACCTGCCCGCCGGACTATTCCCTCACCCAGCCGAGGGACCTCGGCGCGGCCTGGGGCCTGGTCGAGGACCCGTCGACAAGGACGATCGCCCAGATCTTCATCAGCGGCACCGTGCTCCCGGTGCGGGCCTATGGCAGTGGCGCCGGCATGAGGTTCGCCGTGGGAAACCCCTTCGCCCCGGGCCTCGCCGCGATCCGGCCGCCGGCCGCCGGCCTGCAGCCCGGAGTCCGGCAGGCCGGGGTGGACTCCTCGCACCGGCTGTGGTTCACGGTCCAGAGCCTGGCCTCGCCGGGCAACGACGAGGCCAGGCGGACTCTGCCCCAATGGCTCTACCGGGTCGACCTCACCCGCCTGATGTCGGCCGACCGGGCCACGCTCCCCGGTGTCATCGGGGGCTCTGAGCTGATCCAGGCCGAGCGCACCGCCACGACCTCGACCTATCCCGGCCAGGGCCGGGGAGAGCGGGTCTCCACCGCCTATGCGTTTCCCAGCTTCGACCGGGCCGACCCCACGCACAGCGCCTTCACCGTCCAGGGCCCCGGTTTCGGGGTCGGCGTCCCGGACGGCACGATCCTCGAATTCCCCGTCTCCGTGCCTTCGGCCGGGACCTACCGGATCACCTACCGCGCCACCGGTCACCCGGGCAGCACGATCGGGCTGTCCGCCGATGGCCGTGGGACCGTCGCGACCACCGCGATCCCGTGCTGCCGGTTCGCCGAGACGGCCTCGGCGCCGTTCTCGCTCGGCCCCGGCGCTCACACGATCCGGCTGACGGCACCGCCCGGCGGCGGCGGATGGTCCCTGAACTGGGTCAAGATCACAAGGCTGTAGCGGGTCCGGCGCCGTGCTTGCGCAGCACGAGGACGAGGTTCCAGGTCGCCACCTCACGCAGGCCGCGGATCCGCAGGACTCCCTTTGCCCAGCCCGGGTGATAGCGGGGAAGGGCGTCGACCAGCTCGACGTCCGAGCGCCCGCGCGCCCAGGCGAGGGTGTCCGCGACCGAGACGGCGTAGAGGCTCTGCCCGTGCAGGTTCTTGGGCGGACGGCCATGCCGCCGCTCGTACCGGCGTGCCGCCCACTCGCCGCCGAGGTAATGCCATGGCGAGGTCTCGTGGCCGCCCCAGGGTGACAGCCAGTTGGTGAAGGACAGGTAGACGAGGCCCCCGGGGCGGGTCACCCGCACCATTTCGGCGGCCATCCGCCAGGGATCCGCAACGTGCTCCAGGACGTTCGAGGACAAGCACACGTCGGCGCCGTCGGAGCGGAAGGGCAGCTCGAGCGCGCTGCCGAGCACGCTGCCGGTGGCTGGGCCGAACGCCGTCATCTCACCGGCGTCACAGTCCACCCCGGCGCATCTGGCTCCGGCGGCGCGCAGCTCGCGGGTGAGGAATCCCGACCCGCTGCCCACGTCGATCACCGTCGCGCCGGACAGGCCGGTGTAGGCGCCGAGCTGGGCGACCGTGTCACTGGCCATGAGCCCATAGAAGCGCTCCGGGTCGGTGTGCTCGCCCCGGAAGGCGCTGAGCAGCCGTACCGATCGCGCCAGGGTGGCGCGGTGCGGCCCGTTCATCTCGGCCTCCTCGGCCTCGGTGGCCCATTGGGTGGGCTCACGCCACGTGCGTGGCGCCCTCGGCGCGGAAAATGTGATGTATGCCATCGGCCGGCCCCGGCGGCGACGCCGCCGGATGGCCGGACCCGGACAAGATGGTGCTCGGATCGGCGCCCGTCCGGCAGTTCCACGTCGGCGAGGCGGATGTCCACCCACAGGCTCCGGTAAACGCACCGTTCCCCGTGAAAAGTGCAGCGCATGACCCGGGACGCTACCGCTGGACCCGCGGATCTCACGGATAGGGTCAGACCAGAGGCAAGGAGACGAAGGACCGTGAGCGAGCAGACCACTGAGGCCGGGCAGGCGCCGGACCGTGTATGGACGGTGCCGAACGCCCTCAGCCTCGCGCGTCTGCTCGGGGTGCCGGTGTTCTTCTGGCTGGTCCTGATCAGGGCAGACTGGTGGGCACTGGGCCTGCTGGTCTTCGCCGGCCTGTCGGACTGGCTCGACGGCCGGCTTGCCCGGGTGCTCGACCAGTTCAGCCGGCTGGGCGCCGTGCTCGACCCCGCCGCCGATCGTCTCTACATCTTCGCCACGGTGATCGGGCTCACCATGCGGGGGATCGTCCCGGTGTGGCTGGCGTTGCTCCTGGTGGCGCGGGAGTTCTTCATGGCGCTGCCATTGGCGCTGATGCGGCGCGCCGGATATGAGTCCTTCCCGGTGCACTTCGTCGGCAAGGCTGCCACCTTGTGCCTGCTCTACGCGTTCCCGTTGCTGTTGCTGGGAGATCGCTCCGGGGGCGTCGCCGCTTCGGCGAAGATCATCGGTTGGTCTTTTGCCATTTGGGGAACGGCACTCTACTGGTGGGCGGCCGCCCTCTACGCGCTCCAGGTGCGCCGGCTGCTGTCCGGCCGTACGCCCCCGGACGGTGATCGCGTCCCCGAGACCGACGATCCGACACAGGTCGGCGGCGGGACCGCCGGCTGAGGGGGCACGAAAGGAGCGACAGCGACTCGATGAAGGCCGTCGTCATGGCAGGCGGAGAGGGGACGCGGCTGCGTCCCATGACCGCCAACCAGCCCAAGCCACTGTTGCCCGTCATCAACCGGCCGATCATGGAACATGTGCTGCGCCTGCTGAAGAGGCACGGTTTCACCGAGACGGTCGTCACCGTGCAGTTCCTGGCCGCGCTGATCCGCAACTACTTCGGCGACGGCGAAGAGCTCGGCATGTCCCTCGACTACGCCACCGAGGAGATCCCTCTCGGGACGGCGGGCAGCGTCAAGAACGCCCAGGACGCACTGCGCGACGAGCGCTTCCTGGTCATCTCGGGCGACGCGCTCACCGACATCGACCTCTCGGACATGGTCCGGTTCCACAAGAAGAACGGCGCCATGGTCACCATCGGGCTCAAGCGGGTGCCCAACCCGCTGGAGTTCGGGATCATCATCGTGGACGAGGAGGGGCGCATCCAGCGGTTCCTCGAGAAGCCGACGTGGGGACAGGTCTTCTCCGACACGGTCAACACCGGCATCTACGTGATGGAGCCGGAGGTCCTCGACTGTTTCGCCCCGGGCGAGTCCGTCGACTGGTCCAGGGACGTGTTCCCGAAGCTCCTGCAGGACGGGCGGCCCCTGTACGGGTACATCGCCGACGGCGACTGGGAGGACGTCGGCACCCACGAGAGCTATCTCAAGGCCCAGGCCGACATGCTGTCGGGCCGGATCGACATCGAGCCGGAGGGATTCGAGGTCTCCCCGGGCGTCTGGGTCGCCGAGGGCGCGGAGGTCGATCCCGATGCCGTGCTCAAGGGCCCGCTCTACATCGGCGGCTACGCCAAGGTCGAGGCCGGCGCGGAGTTGCGCGAGTTCACCGTGCTCGGCAGCAACGTCGTGGTCAAGGAGGGCGCCTTCCTGCACCGCGCCATCGTGCACGACAACGTCTTCATCGGGCCCTCCACGAACCTCCGGGGCTGCGTCGTCGGCAAGAACACCGACGTCATGGCCGGCGCCCGCATCGAGGAGGGCGCGGTCATCGGCGACGAGTGCGTGATCGAGTCGGAGGCGTACGTCTCCAGTGACGTCAAGGTCTACCCGTTCAAGACGATCGAGGCCGGCGCGGTCGTCAACACGAGCGTCATCTGGGAGTCGCGCGGCCAGCGCACCCTGTTCGGGCCGCGCGGCGTCTCCGGCCTGATCAACGTGGAGATCACGCCCGAGCTCGCGGTAAGGCTCGCGAGCGCGTACGCCACCACCCTGAAGAAGGGCGCCTGCGTCACGGCCTCCCGTGACGCCTCCCGCGCGGCCCGCACGCTGAAGCGCGCCGTGCAGAGCGCGCTCACCGCGAGCGCCATCAACGTGCAGGACCTGGAGGCGTGCCCGATCCCCGTCGCGCGGTACGAGACGGCACGGGAGAACTGCGTCGGCGGCATCGTGATCCGTACGACTCCGGGCGACCCCCAGGGCGTCGACATCCTCTTCCTCGACGACAACGGCGCCGACCTGTCCCAGACCGCCCAGCGCAAGCTGGAGCGGGTGTTCGGCCGTCAGGAGTACCGCCGGGCCTTCCCTGGTGAGATCGCCGAGCTGTCCTATCCCTCTCGCGTCGTCGAGACCTACGTCCGTGACGTCCAGCGCTGCGTCGACCTGCGGGGGGTGCGCGAGGCCGGGCTGAAGATCGTCATTGACTGTGCGGGCGGCACGGCGTCCCTCGTGCTCCCGCAGCTGCTCGGCCGGCTCGGCGTGGAGGTGCTGACCGTCAACAACCGCCTCGACGAGGCGTCGCCGACCGAGACCCTCGCCGAGCGCATGCGCGACCTTCAGCGCCTCGGGGAACTCGTGTCGTCCTCGCGGGCGGCGTTCGGAGTGCGTTTCGACCCGGTCGGCGAGCGCATCACCCTCGTCAACGAGAACGGCGAGCTGATCAGTGACGACCGGGGACTCCTCGTCGTGCTGGACCTGGTCGCCGCGGAGCGACGCGGCGGGCGGGTGGCGCTGCCGGTCACCACCACGCGCGTGGCCGAGCAGGTGTGCCGCTTCCACGGCGTGCAGGTGGAGTGGACCTCCACTTCCCAGGACGTGCTGACCAAGGCGGCGGCCGGCGACAGCATCTTCGCCGGCGACGGCCGGGGCGGCTTCATCATTCCCGAGTTCAGCCCCACGGTCGACGGCATCGCGGCCTTCATCCGGATGCTGGGGCTGGTGGCCCGCACCCGCCTGACCCTCTCCCAGATCGACCACCGGATTCCCGAGGCGCACCTGCTCAAGCGGTCGGTGCCCACGCCGTGGGCGGCCAAGGGCAGCGTCATGCGGCACGTGGTGGAGGCGGCGGCCGAACGCGTCATCGACACGACGGACGGCGTGCGCGTCATCGAGGACGACGCCAGCTGGATCTTGGTACTGCCCGATCCCGCCGAGGCCATCACCCACCTCTGGGCCGAGGGGGCCGACCGTGACACCGCCCAGACCCTCCTGGAGGACTGGGCCCGCGTGGTGGAGAATGCCGGTTCTTGACCAGAATCGGTTTTTTGACCAGAAGAGGCGGACCCGAGGTGCCGGAACAGGTCACGACCGTGACGGACGAGGCGACCACGGACGCCCCGCGGCGACGCGGGCGGACGCGGCTGCGGAGGTGGCTGCGGAGGGCCGGCGTCACCCTGCTGGTCCTCGCCGTCGCGGGCACGCTGTTCTCGCTGGTCTACGATGCGGCCACCGCCGGCCGCGCCCGCCCGCCGGCCGGGCTGACCTACGTGCGGACCGCCGACCTGCTCACCCGCTACCGCGTGTGGGGGAGGGGCGGGTCGCCGATCGTGCTGGTGCACGGGGCGGCGGAGTCCGCCGACACCTGGGAGCGCCTCGCCGGCACCCTGGCCCGTGACCACCGCGTGTACGCCCTCGACCTGGACGGGTCCGGGTACACGCGGCGCCGCGGCCCGTACACCGTGGACCACCAGGCGCGGCAGCTGCTCGCGTTCCTGGACGCGCTGAAACTCGACCGGCCGGTGCTGGTCGGCCACTCCGCCGGCGCGGCGGTCGTCGCCGAGGCCGTGCTGCGCTCCCCGGGCAGGGCCGGTGCGTTGATGTTCCTCGACGGCGATGCCCTCAAGGGGGGCGCGGGCCCCGGCCCGGCGCTGCGGTTCCTGATGGTCCCGCCGTACCGGACCACCTTGCTCCGACTGGTCATCCGGTCGGACCGGCTGATCCGCACGATCTACTCCTCCCAGTGCGGCCCCGCCTGCCCGCGTCTCGACGCCGCCGGAGTGGACGTGTGGCGCAGGCCGTTCCAGGTCGCCGGGGCGGAGTCGGGCATCTGGGGAGCGACGCGGTACGGCGTGCCCGGCCTGACCGCCGGCCGGCTGGCCGGGTTGCGCGGAACCACCCTGCCCAAGGCGGTGGTGTTCGGCGCCGACGACCACGTCTTCAGCAAGACCTCGGCGACCGAGACCGCTCGGCGCATCGGCGCGCCGCCGCCGACATTGATCCCCGGCGCCCGCCACCTGACGATGATCTCCTCACCCGCCACGGTGGCGGAGGCCGTCGAGGCCCTCGCCGCCCGCCGGGCCCCCTGAGCGCCGGAGAACGGCGGCCCCGGTTCCGGGTGTGGACGGAGGCGTCAGCGGCTCCGGGACCGCTGGAGCCGGCCGGATACGAGCACCGGCCCGGCGTGCACGGTCACGCCGGCGAAGTCGCCCGCCGCCTCTGCCACCCAGTAGGTGCCTTCGATGACGACCGCCGGAACCCGGCTGATGGCCGGATTCCGGCCGGCCCCGGTGAACTGAGCGGTGGCCGCGGACACTCCAGCGGGCAACTGTCCCCAGGCCAGCGCCCACAAGGCGCCCCCACGCGGGTTCCGCCAGGCGCCGCGGAGAACGGACACCGACACGGGCGTGGCGACGCAGACGTCCGCCATCCGCATGCCCTCGTACACCTCCAGGGCGGCCCTGTCCGCGGCGCCGCGGCCCACGCGGACCGTCCAGCCGCTGATCGGAAGCCGCATGAGCGGGATGGCCCGCGCCCGTTCCACGATGATTCCCCCACGTCCCGGTGTCCGCATGTTCTCAGTTCACCGCCGGCTCCTTGGGACGCCGTGCACGCCGGCTCAGAGTTCCCTGTGAGTTCTCTGTCATCCGCGCCCGGCCCTGCGAGTGTCGCGGGCTTGCCACAATGGGGCGGATGGGCGAGCAGGGAGAAATGAGGCGCTGGGATCGGCCGGACGCCTCCATGTCGCTGCTCGCCGACCTGCTCGCCGGCACCGGTCTGGAGCCGGGTTACGAGGCGGCCGCCGTCCGGCGCGCCGCGTCCGGCGACCGGCGTAGCCGTTATGGGGCAGGGGCCCGGCTGTTCGCCGCGACCCTGGTCCTCGGGCTGCTCGGCGCCGTCGCGGTCGCCCAGGTGCGGCGTGGTGAGCCGGTCGCGGAGCGGCAGCGAAGGGCCCTGATCGCGCAGATCCGGCCGCTGTCGCCGCCGTACGCCGTGACCGCCGCCGGCGACCCTGGCACCATCGAGAACGCGTTCGCCGACTCACCGGCCGGGCGCGCCTTCCGTACGCTCAAGACCACGTTCGGCATCCGATATGACATCCGCAAGGAGGACAGCGTGCGACTGCCCGCGGCGCCGGCCCCGCGTCTCCGCTATGCCCGGCAGGAGACGTCCGGGTGATCGCGCTGATCGGCCTGGCGGCCGGGATCGTCCTCGGGTTCGTTGTCCATCCCGCGGTCCCGCTGTGGCTGCAGCCGTACCTGCCCATCGCGATCGTGGCCGCACTGGACGCCATGTTCGGCGGCCTGCGCGCCCGCCTCGACGGAATCTTCGACGACAAGGTCTTCGTCGTGTCCTTCCTGAGCAACACCATCATCGCGGCGCTCATCGTGTTCTTCGGCGACCAGCTCGGCGTTGGCTCACAACTGTCGACCGGAGTGGTCGTCGTCCTCGGCATCCGGATCTTCTCCAACGTCGCGGCGATCCGGCGAAAGCTCTTCCAGGCATGAGCGAGCCGGCGGAGGGGCGCGGTCCGGGTTCGCTGCTGCGGCCGCGGCTCAACAAGGGGCAGCTCATCGTCGCCGTGCTGTGCGCCGTGCTCGGGTTCGCGGTCGCAGCGCAGGTGCACTCCAACGACAGGGACACGAAGTTCGCCACCGCACGTCAGGACGGGCTGGTCGGCATCCTCGGCGACCTCTCGCAGCGCTCCGACCGGCTGCGCGCCGACATCCGTGACCTGGACGACACCAGGGCCGGGCTGGAGCGCGACACAGAGGGACAGGCCGCGGTCGAGGACGCCCGCAGGCGCGCCGCGACCTACGGCATGCTGGCCGGCACGCTTCCCGCGACCGGGCCCGGCATCGAACTGACCATCAACGATCCGCAGGGCAGGGTCCGGTCGGCCGCCCTCCTCGACACCCTCGAGGAGCTGCGCGACGCGGGCGCGGAGGTCATCCAGGTCGGGGACGTGCGCGTCGGGGTGAACACCTACTTCGCCGACGCGAGCGGCGGCGTCATCGCCGACGGCCAGAGCCTGACGCGACCGTACCGCTTCCTGGCCATCGGCGACCCGCACACGCTCGCCACCGCGCTGAACATCCCGGGAGGCGTCCTGCAGTCGCTGCGGAACAGCGGCGCGGACGGAGTGGTCGGCCAGCAGCCGAAGGTCACGGTTCAGGCGGTAAGATCACCGTAGTCATGTCCTGCGGCTTCAGGGGTTAGCGAGCGTTTTGTCCGGTTCTTCGCCCGCGCGGCGGCATGGACCGGCGATCACTGTCGAAGGTAGCTTTAAGGCATACGACACTTGTCGTGGTTGACCCCTCGGGCATTGCCGCGTAAGTTGCGGCAACCGTCGTCATGGCGGTCGAGGGAGGAAGACGGGCGTCATCACCGACGGCGCTCGGAGGGGGATCGTGTGCTGAGGACCGGCCGGATGTACGGTGCCGGATGGGGCCGTCAGTGCTCGACTTCCGTGTCTGCGGTGCCAGAGGCACACCCGAGGCCATAGGTAGGAGGCCGAGCCGATATATGCCGAGCGTCTACTGCACACAGTGCGGTCACGCCAACCCGGATGATGCCCGCTTCTGCTCGAACTGCGGCAGCCCGCTCACCCGGAGCGTCCCGCCGGTGCTGCGTGAGCCCAGCGATTCGACGTCGACGATCTCGCTGGGCGCAGTGGAGTCCGGCGAGGCCGAGCCGGGCGAGGAGTTGTCGCCCGACCAGACGGCGGTCGAGGCACTCCCGCCGAACACAGCGCTCCTCGTCGTCAAGCGAGGGCCGAACGCAGGAAGTAGATTTCTGCTCGACAGCGAGACCACGACGGCGGGTCGCCATCCGGAGAGCGATATCTTCCTCGACGATGTGACCGTGTCACGCAGGCATGCCGAGTTCTACCGCCGTGGTGCGCGGTTCTCGGTGCGCGACGTCGGCAGCCTCAACGGCACCTACGTCAACCGCGAGCGGATCGATGAGGCGGGGCTGTCCGGCGGGGACGAGGTCCAGATCGGCAAGTTCCGGCTGGTGTTCCTCACCAACCCCCAGCACGCCGCCGATGGAAGGGGCGACGGCCGGCCGACGGGAGGCCCGTGAGGGAGCTGGAGGCACGGAGTGGTCGGTTCTGAAGGGGCGCGCGAGGGCCGCGCCTCCGGGGGCGCCATGAGCGGAGGACGGGGCGGTCACGGCGCGGCGCCGCGCGGACGCCGCCCTGTCGCCGGGTCGCCGGGCGGAACGCACGCATGAGCGCGTCCGCCGCCCAGGCGTACATGACGATCGGCGAGGTGCTCGGGCTCCTCTCGAGGGAGTTCCCCGACATCACCGTCTCGAAGATCCGTTTTCTCGAGGCGGAAGGGCTCGTCGAGCCGGAGCGCAGTCCCTCCGGCTACCGCAAGTTCGCGCATTCCGACGCCGAGCGGCTGCGGTTCATCCTGGCCGCCCAGCGCGATCACTACCTGCCACTGCGGGTTATCAAAGAGCACCTCGACGCGGCCGACCGGGGGCTGGAGCCCCCGCCGCTGGGGGGTCGGCAGCGCGCCCCGCGCGGGCTCGTCGCCACAGACAGCGTCCGCGAGGACACCGGGGACATGCGGCTCACCCGGAGGCAGCTCGCGGACGCGGCCGGGATCGACGGTGACGTGCTCGCCGAGCTGGAGGAGTTCGGTCTGGTGCGCAGGGTCAGCGGCCACTACGACGGCGAGGCCCTGAAGATCGCCCGTGCCGCGGCCGCGCTTCGCTCGTTCGGCTTCGAAGCCCGCCATCTCAGGGCGGTCAAGGCGGCGGCGGACCGTGAGATCGGGCTGATCGAGGCCGCCGTCGCGCCGACGCTCCGGCAGCGCAGCCCAGGGGCGCATGTCCGCGCCGCGGAGACCGCGCGGGAGATCGCGGCGCTGTCGCTGAAGCTGCATGCCGCGCTGGTCTCGACCGGACTGCGCGAGGGGCTCGATCCCTGATGCCGTCTGGGCGCTCCGCGGCGCTCCGGCGTGGCGGGCCTGGGGTGTACGTTGGGCTAAAGGGTTTCGGGTAAGCCGTCTCAGCAGGGAGCCGCCGTGAAGCAGATGGAGGTCGTCGGCGTACGGGTCGAGATGCCCTCCAACCAGCCCATCGTGCTGCTGAAGGAGACGGACGGCGATCGTTACCTGCCGATCTGGATCGGGGCGGTCGAGGCCACCGCCATCGCCTTCGCCCAGCAGGGTGTGCTGCCGGCACGACCGCTCACTCACGATCTTTTCCGTGACGTCCTGGACGCCTTCGAGATCCAGTTGCGCACGGTCAACATCACGGCCCTGCGGGAGGGGATCTTCTTCGCCGATCTGGTGTTCTCCAACGGCGTCGAGGTGAGTGCGAGGCCCTCGGACTCTATCGCGCTGGCTCTGCGCACCGGGGCTTCGATCTTCGCGAGCGAGGATGTGCTCGAGGAGGCGGGCGTCGCGATCCCGGACGAGCAGGAGGACGAGGTCGAGAAGTTCCGCGAGTTCCTCGACACGATCTCGCCGGAGGACTTCGGCCGCGCCACCTGAGCGACGGCGTGCCGTTCGGCTACGGCAATCCTCATGAGACGTTTCTTTGCCGGTTCCCGGGGAATATCCGATGGTCCGGGGTGGCGATACGTGGGTGAGCATCCCAATAGCGGCACTTATGGCGATTCGGAGACGTCGTAACGGTTTGCTGTCGCGTGCGACGCGCCGAGGGCGGACGTTGACCCTGGTCTGGCCGCGACCTACCGTGCTGCTTGAACACCTGCGGTGTAATTCCGTCAAACCCCCTTGGTGGATCACTGCGGGATGATAGAGCCGGAGGTCCGCGTGGCGGCAAGCAGCGGCGAGGGCAAGGCGGCCCGCGA
>JAOPYH010000022.1 GCA_025964715.1 Streptosporangiaceae bacterium
CACTTGTGCGGGTTCACCACCAGGGAATCCGCGTCGGCGACGCCCGCCTGCGATGCGCGGAACTCCGGGCAGGCCCACGCGCTGCCGGCGTAGGCGGCGTCCACGTGCAGCCATACGCCGTGTCGGCCACACAGCTCGGCGATCTCCGGGATCGGGTCGAAGGAGGCCGCCGAGGTGGTGCCCGCGGTTGCGACCACGCAGGCAACGTCACCACGCGCCAGCTGCTCCGCGACGCCCGACACCCGCATCCGGAACGCGTCGTCGGCGGCCACCTTGCGTGACTCCATGCCGAGGATCCGGACGTCCTTCTCCACCGACGAGTGCGCGTGTTCGGAGAACACCACAGCGTTGTGCCCGCTCCGGTGCCGCGCCGCCACCATCGCCGCGAGCGTCGAGGTTGACGCGGTGTCCTCGATGTGGCCGTGCCAGCCTTCGCCGAGGCCGAGCAGGTCGGCGAGCCACGCCATGGTGACCGCTTCGAGCTCGGTCGAGGCCGGCGAGGCGCGCCAGATGAGCGCGACCTGGTTCAGCGTCGCGGCCAGCAGCTCGGCCAGGATCGCCGGTTCCGACGACGTCGTCGCGAAGTAGGAGAAGAACCGGGGGTGCTGCCAGTGCGTGATGCCCGGCAGGATCACCCGGTCGAGATCGGCCAGCACCGCCGAGAACGGCTCCGCGCGCTCGGGCATCCGCTCGGGCAGCAAGGCCGCCACGTCCCCGGGGCTGACCTGGGACATGACCGGGAATTTGCGGACGTTCTCCAGGTAGTTCGCGGCCCAATCGATGCTCGCGTACCCGTCCCGGCGCAGGTCGAAGGTGGGAATCAGGCCAGGCTCGGCGCCGTCGGCTTCGTGCGGCACGGTGCTCCTCTCCGAAAAGCTGATCGTCGGGGCCGCCGCCCCGGCTGGTCAAGCGAATGACTGGTCTGGTCTGGCGCGCAGATGGCCACCCCGCCCGGAGCGGCTCGGGCACTCGACCTCGGCGAGGAGGCGCCGTACCGCTGCGACCGCGCGGGATCCGTCGGCGGTGCCGTCCCGCGGGGCACCGAGCGCGTCGGCGACCCGTTCGAACCGCTCGGGCACGTACTGGCGGTCGTGCTCCATCGACTCGACGAGCATCAGGGCCACGGTCAGTCCGTGGGGGAGGTGGAACAGCCCACCCAGCGGATGGGCGAGCGAGTGCTCGGTGCCCGCCTCCGACACGTTCATCGCCAATCCGGCCAGCAGGGCGGCACACGCCATCGTGACGCGTGCGTCCAGGTCGTCGGGCGTCCGATGAAGCGCGGGAATGGCCTGGACGGCGAGCCGGACGGCCTCCAGCCCCAGCCCGTCGCCGACCGGGGTGTGCGCCTGGGACACCACCGATCCGATGGCCTGGCCGAGCGCGTCGAGCCCGCCCCACAACGTGGGACCGGCCGGGAGCGTCAGGGTGAGAGCGGGGTCGACGATGCAGTGCTGGGCCCGGTTGTGCGGGCTCGGCGCGGCCACCTTCATTCCGGTGGCGGAGTCGGTCATGACAACGCCGCCGGTGACCTCGCTGCCGGTACCCGCCGTGGTCGGCACGGTGATCAGCGCGACCGTGGGAGGAAGGATCGGCTCGGGCTCGCCCGGCCAGGTGTAGCGGCGGATCGAGCCGACGTTCGCGAGCAGTAGGCGGGCGCCCTTCGCGGTGTCGAGCGCCGATCCGCCACCGATCGCGATGACCGCGTCCGGCGCGAATCCGCGCAGATCAGCGCCGACGTCGTCGACATCGTCGAGGGTTGGCTCGCCCGGGGACACCGCGCGGAGGCCAAGCTCCGAGCACGTCGCGCGCAACGTCTCCACCAGTCGCTCGACAGGGGGCAGTCCGAGCACCGCCGGGTCGGCGACCACGAACGGTCGCCGGATCCCAGCCGCCTCGAGCAGGGAGCTGGTCTCCTCCAGCCTCCCGACACCGAAGCGGATGTCGACGGGCAGCAGATTGCGGAAGCTGCCGATCGTGTTTTCCATGTGATGCCCCTCGACCTCGTGGCGATAAGGTATGAATCCAAGACCTTAGTGAGTCTGATGCTGCGTCAGTGGCCGTCGAACTGTCAATATCGGTCGATGAGATCGCTCGATTCCCTTGACTTGAGCAGCTAAGGTCTTAAAATCAGACCATGCAGCCGGTTCTACCCTCCCCCAAGGTCGCCGAAGACATCGCCCGTGTCGTCCGTACTCGGATCCATCTCGGTGAGCTGGGCCCAGGCGATCAGCTTCCGCCTGAGCGGGATCTCGCCGTTGAGCTCGATGTGGCCCGCGTCAGCCTCCGGGAGGCACTCGGGATCCTCCGCGCCGAGGGGTACGTCGCCTCGAAGCGCGGGTCGTCGGGCGGAACGTTCGTGACCGAACTGGAGCTGCCCTATCAGGCCTGGCTGGCGCACATGCGCGCCAACCTCGCGGACTTCGACGACCTCCAGGACTACCGGATCGCCGTCGAATGCCGCACCACCGTGCTCGCGGCGCAACGTGCGACTTCCTCGGAACTTCGCGCGCTCGAGGAGTCGATCGGCGCGATCGCCGGGTGCGCCGACGTCGCCAGCTTCCGGCGCGCGGACACCCACTTCCACGTCGGCATCGCCGAGGCGTCCCGGAGCGACCGCCTGCTCGCGGCTACGAAAGCGGTCCGCGCCGAGCTCTTCGCGCCCGCCGACAGCTACGGCTTCACGCCGCAGGCCGAGACGTCCGCGTACTGGCACAAGCAGATCCATGCCGCTCTCCTCGCCGGTGATTCCGACGCGGCGGCCACCGCCATGCAGCACCACATCGAACGCAGCCGCCGGGAGATGCGCGAGCTGCTCGGGATCGAGGTCTGATGCCCGCACCGATCGGCTACAGACTGCCTCCCCAGACCGACATCATCGCGGGCGAGCGGTCACGGCCTGCCGTCGAGCTGGACGGCGCGCTCGCCGACCCGAACACTGGCCAGACCCTCGACCGCCGCTGGGCGACCTCGACAGACCAGGTGTACCGGGCGATCGCCGCCGCCGACGAGTCATACCGGTCCGGCGAGCTGGCCGTCGACGGCCTGGCGACCAGGCAGGAGCTGCTTGCGGTCATCGCCGACCGGCTCGAGGCGCCCGACGTTGTCGAGGCCATCGCCGTGGCGGACTCGATGAACACAGGCCTCCCGCTGACGCTCACCCGGATCTTCGCCGGCGGCAACGGCCACACCTTCCGCTCCGCGGCCGCGGTGCTGGCCGCCACACCGCAGCGGGAGGAACTGCCGGGCGCGGCGTCGGCGGCCGACCTGCACCACGTGCCGTGGGGTCCCGCGGCCGTTCTCCCGCCGTGGAACGTGCCCACCGCCACGGCGGCGAAGAAGGCCGCGTTCGCGCTCGCGGCGGGGTGTCCGGTGGTGCTCAAACCTTCGGAGTGGGCGCCGTCGGGATCGACCGTCCTCGCGGAGGTGATCGCCGATGTCGTCGCCGAGGCCAGGCTCACGCCGGGGACGTTCCAGCTCGTCCACGGCGGTGCGGCCGTCGCGTTGCTGCTTGCCGGGGACCGGCGGATCAGGGCGCTGTGCCTGACCGGCGGACAGGCGGCCGGGGAGGCGATCGCCGTCGCGGCGGCACGCGACATGAAGGCGCTGCAGCTCGAGCTCGGCAGCAACAACCCGGTGATCGTGCGCGCCGACGCCGACCTCGACGCCACGGCCGATGCGCTGGTCAGCGGCTTTACCAAACTGAACGGCCAGTGGTGCGAGAGCCCGGGCAGCGTGTTCGTCCCCGCCGCGCTGGAGCGGCCCCTGGTCGAGGCCCTCCTCGACCGGGTCCGCTCGCTGGTGGTCGGCGAGGCCTTCGACGAGAAGACGACTCTCGGCCCTCAGTCGAACATCGCCCAGCGCGACCGGCTCAAAGCGGCGATCGCCGGGCTGGCCGCCGCCGGTGGCCGCGTCGAGAGTGGCGAGATGGTCCTCGACCTGCCCGGGTGGTTCGTCGCGCCGACCATCGTGTCCGGTGCCCCCGAGCAGCTGACGGTCGACGAGATCTTCGGTCCGGTCCTCACCGTGCACGTCGCCCGCGACGACGAGGAGGCCCTGCGACTCGCCAACTCCCGCAACACCGGTCTCGCGGGCTATGTGTTCAGCGCCGCCGAGACGGCGGCCCGTGCGCTCGCCGCCCGGATCGACGCTGGCGAGGTGAAGGTCAACTCCACGAGCGTCCTCGACCTGGCGCCGGGCTCTACGCAGGCCTTCTGGGGGCGCAGCGGCGTCGGCGGTCACGGTGACGCGCAGTTACTCGGCTTTTTCCAGGGTGCGCGCATCGTCGGCACCGACCCGCCCGGGCTACCGATCTGAGGAGAACGGAATGGGGATTGACCAGCCGCTGAATCGTCAACTTGCTTGGTCTAAGGTACAGACCTTAGATATTAGGCCTATTGTCACAACCGCCATGCGATCTGGGGGCCACCCATGACCGTCGACAGGGAAGCAGCGGGACCCGCGGGCGCGGAAGCAGAGCATCTCGAACGGGGCCGGCTCGGCCTCGTCGACGTGGTGTCCCAGTCGGTGGGTTTCATGGGCCCGGTGTTCAC
>JAOPYH010000472.1 GCA_025964715.1 Streptosporangiaceae bacterium
AGCACCACGCCTCCTGGTCAGGCTGGCTTCAGAGCTCGAAGTCGTTGCTCTTGATCGCGGCCATGAACCTGCGCCACTCGGCCACCGAGAACGCGAGGTGAGGTCCACCCGGGTTCTTGGAGTCCCGAACGGCGCGACTCTCGTCGATGGCGGCGACCTCCACGCACGCGCCGATCGTCGGGTCGTTACTCCGACGGCTCTTGCGCCAAGCGGGCGTGACGACTGAATCGCGCATATTTCCTCCCTTGGATACAGATCTGCTCGGCCCTTCGTGTGCATCAGGGCCGAGCGAGCAGTTGCCTGTCGGGATGAAACTATCGCAACCTTCAGCCGACAGGAAAGCCGCTCGTCATTAAAAATGTTCCAGAACCATTTCCGTAAAGAGATCCACGACTTTGAAAGTTCGCGTATCCGCCAAAGCGCCAGCAAAGAGGCCTGCTTGGAGGACCCTGAGTGCAGACCCGATCGGGCTCAGGGACATCTCAGGGCGATTCCGGATATCGCTGACACGGGACACGCGGCAGCATGGAGGCATGAAGGAGAACACAGCGGCGATGTCATTCCGCCGCACCCGAGAAGGCAAGATCCTCGCCGGCGTCTGCTCCGGCCTCGCCCGGCAGTTCGGCTGGGACCCCAACATCATCCGGCTCGTGCTGGCCATCGTCACGCTCTTGACCAGCGGCACCGCCGCGGTGATCTACGGGCTCGCGTGGCTGCTGATCCCCGAAGAGGGTCAGGACAAGTCCATCGCCCAGCGACTGATCGACAACAACTCAAAGCACTGACGCAGCCGGGTGGCATGCTGAAGTGATGGACCAGGCACGGGTTCACATCCACCTGGCGGCCGAGCTGTGGCTGTTCGTGGCGCCGCGCCACCGGCGCGAGCACGTGGAGAGCCGCCACGACGGGACATCGTCGCTCGGACACGTGATCGAGTCCCTCGGTGTCCCGCTCCCGGAGATAGGGCGGTTGCTGGTGAGGGGCCATGCCGTGGCCCCCTCCTACCGTCCCGCCGACGGCGACACCGTACGGGTCGACGCGCCCCGGCGGCCGCAGCGGCTCCCGCTCAGCCCACCGAGGTTCCTGCTCGACGTCCATCTCGGCACCCTGGCCCGCAGGCTCCGGCTCATCGGCATCGACACCGCCTACAGCAACGACCGCGATGACGACGAGCTGATCCTGCAGGCCAACGCGGAGCGTCGCGTCCTGCTGACCCAGGACCGCGGGCTGCTGTGCCGCCGGAAGCTGTGGCGCGGCGCCTACGTCCGCGGCGCCTACCCCGACGACCAGCTCCGTGACGTCCTGGAGCGGTTCGCGCCTCCACTCGCCCCCTGGACCCGCTGCACGAGCTGCAACGGATTCCTCACCCCGGCCGGTAAGTCGGACGTCGAGCATCTGCTGCGTCCCGGCACCCTGCGGGCCTATGACTCCTACGGCACGTGTGCCTCCTGTGGCCGGGTCTACTGGCGGGGGGCGCACAGCGCGCGGCTGGAGGACATCGTGGAAACGGCGACCCGGACCGTCGGAGCATGTCAGTGAACCGAGCCCGGCTACGGCCCACCGGCGCGTCGAACGCCCTGCGGCACGGCCGCCGGACACGGCCCGGTGCGCCCGGCCTGGCGCACCGGCCTGATCCGGATCCTCAGGTCGTAGGAGCCCGAGGACGGGTACAGCGGCACGCAAGCGTCGCCGACGACCAGCGTCCGCCGGCCGACCGGAGTGGCGATCAGAGGCAGTTGGCGGAAGGCCTGGGGTCTGTCGAGGCGCAGCACCCACCAGCCGAGCACCCGCGTGCGCCGGCCCGCGACCTCGTAGTAGTCCAGGACGGCCTCGTTGGGCGACGCCAGCCCGTACATCGTGAAACGGTCACCGGCCGCGGCGAACAGCTCGACGGCGGGGGCCAGATAGGCCGAGTGCTCATAGGCGAGGGCGAACGAACCGTCGCGCGGCAGCGGCCTGGCCGCCAGCTGGGCGCCGTCGAGCCGATCCGCGGCGACCGACCACGTTCCCGGGATCGGTCGTGCCGCGGCTTCCGAAGACGCCGCCCCGCCCAGCAGGCAAAGCCCGGCGAACAGCCCTGCCGCGGCGCGCCACGTCCGCGTCATCCACTGGTGTAGTACCGCTGCGCTCCGGGGTGCAGCTGGGCCGGAGCCACCTGCTGGGCGAGTTGGCGGTCGAGGTTCTTGGCCTCCGGATGCACGCGCGCGAGCTCGGCCTTCTTGTCGAAGAGCAGCTTGGTGATGTCGTGGGCCAGGCCGTCGCTCATCTTGGAGCTGACCATCAGGTAGTTCGGCACGCCGACCGTCTTGACGTCGGCCGGCAGACCGTACGCGGAACCGTGGATGGTCAGCGGGCGATAGAACTGGCCGTACTTCTGGGTGAGCGCGGGCAGCAGGTCTGTCGTGTCGATCAGAGAGACGTCCTTCTTCGTGCTGGTGAGGTCGGTGATCCCGGCCGTGGGGACGCCGCCGGACCAGAAGAAGGCGTCGATCGTCCCGTCCTTCATCGCCTGCACCGATTCGTTGATACCGAGTTGCTGCGCCTTGACGCCACTGGCCGGATCGATCCCGGCCGCCGCGAGCATGCGTCTAGCGATCACGAGGGTGCCCGAGTTGGGGGCGCCGATGCTGACCCGCTTGCCCTTGAGATCGGCGACCTTCCTGACCCCGGACCCCCTGGTGGCCGCGAGCTGCGTGTAGTTGTCGTAGATGCGGGCCAGTGCGCGGATCGGCTGCGGCGACGTGAAGGACTCCCGGCCCTGTACGGCGTCGGCGGCCGTGTCGGCGAGTGTGAAGGCGATGTCCGCCCGTCCCGAGGTGATCAGTTTGAGGTTGTCGACCGAGGCCGAGGTGGCCGAGGCACTCGCCTCCACACCTTTCAGATCCGAGGAAATGACCTTCGCCAGGCCGCCGCCGTACACGTAGTAAACGCCCGTCGTGCCGCCCGTGGCGATCGACAGCCGGGTCCCCCCGTTGCCGCACCCGGTGAGCGTCACGGCCGTCAGGGCCGTGGCGAGCAGCAGAGCAGTCATCCGCTTCATGCTTGCTTCCTCCTTGTCGCGAGGTGCACTACGACGGCCACGGCCAGGACGCAGAGCCCGACGATCACCGGTAGCGGTTCGAGGTAGAGCAGGAGCACCGCGGCCACCGCGCAGAGCAGGCGTTCCGGCCACCGTGCCGGGCCGATGAGCCACCCCCCGGTCACCACGGCCAGCGCGGCCACGGCCACGACGGAGACCGCTGTCGCCAGCAGCACGTCCGGCCACGGCGCCAGCCCGAGCAGCGCACCGCCGTTGCGGGTCAGGACGAACGCGAACGGTACGAGGAACGCGGGCAGCGTGTAGCGCCAGGTCATGAGCATGGTCTTGAACGCGTCGCCGCCCGTCACCGCGGCGGCCGCCACGGCCGCCATCGCGGTCGGCGGGCTGACCTCGGACAGCACCGCGTAGTAGAAGACGAACATGTACGCCTCGGGGGCTGCCACGCCAAGGCCCGTGAGCGCCGGCGCGACGACCACCGCGGCGATGATGAAGGACGCGGTCACCGGCACGGCGAGCCCGAGGACCCAGATGGCCAGGGCGGCGAACAGGGCGGTGAGGCCAAGGTTGCCCGCGGCCAGGGTCACCACGATGTCGCTCATCTTCAGGCCGAGGCCCGTGAGGGTCACGACCCCGACGATGATCCCCGCCACGGCACACACCGCCGTCACCGGGAGCACCCCGAGGCTCCCCTGCATGAGCGCGTGCCACAGACGCGCGGGCGTGAGGCGGTAGCGGCGGTCGAGGAACGACAGCGCGAAGGCGACCGCGGTGGCGATGACGACGGCCTGGAACGGGGAGCGCCCGATAGCCATCAGCGCCACGATGAGCAGCAGGGAACTGAAGTGATAGCCGAACCGCAGGAGCAGCCGCCCGAAGGGAGGTGCGTCGACCTCTGTGGGCTTGGTCTTCAGGCGGCGAGCGTCGATCTCTATCGCCAGGAAGACCCCGACGTAGTAGAGGATCGTCGGCACCATCGCATACAGCAGCACCTTGAGATAGCTGACCCGCAGCAACTCGGCGATGATGAAGGCCGCCGCGCCGAGCGTGGGCGGCGAGAGGATCGCGCCGATGCCGCCGGCGGCCATCACACCGCCGGCCTGCGCCGGAGGGTACCCCGCCCGGCGGAGGATGGGCCAGGAGACCGACCCGAGGCTGACCGTGGTGGCGACGCCGGAGCCGGAAACGGTGCCGAGCAGGAACCCGGCCATGGTCACCGTACGACCCGGCGCGCTGCGCGACTTTCGGAACGCCGCGAAGCTCACGTCGATGAAGAACCGGCTCGCCCCGGACAGGTCGAGCACGGCCCCGTAGATGGTGAAGAGCACGATGTAGGTGGCGGCGACGTCCAGTGGCACTCCGAAGAAGCCTTCGGTGCCCATATAGAGCTGGTCGATGATGCTCCGCAGGTCGTACCCGCGGTGGCCGATCGACCAGCCGATCGGGATGTAGCCGCCGAAGTAGGCGTACAGCAGGAAGGCCACGCATATGGCCGGTAGCGCCCACCCGACCGTACGCCGGGTCGCTTCCAGGAGCAGGAGGGTGAGAGCGATCCCCATGGCGAGGTCGGTGCTCGTCGGGTCGGTGCCACGGGTGACGAACGCCTCGAAGTTCAGCAGCGGATAGACCAGGACGGCCACGGAGGCGGCGGCGAGAAGCCAGTCCGGTATGCCGGGCCGGTCCCTGTCCGGCCTCCGTACCAGACCGGCCTTGCTCTCCGGATCGGTCAGCGCTTGGTCCTCGGCCTTGCGCGGCCACCTGAGACTGAGCCCGGAGCGGTAGGCCAGGAACGTGAGCGGCAACGCCACCGCGAGAAAGGTCATGCGGTACTGCAGGACCGCGGTGGGGCGGAACACGACCATGAGGGCGTAGATCGACAGCAGCCCGGCGGCGCCCCACACGAAATGCCGCGGTACTCCGGTCAGACGCCTCGCGGGCCGCTCCTGCTCGTACTCTTCCGCGACGTCAACCCGTGGCGCCTCAACCGTCATACGCAGCGTCCCTCCTGCCGGAGCTGATCCGGACCTTACGGTGACGCCGTCACGCACAGAAGATGATCGGTCACTGTGTGGCCACATCCGGCCACCGGCGGATGGATTCCAGCGGTACGGGAAGCCGGGCCGGCGGAGCTCAGACCAGGAGGTTCTTGTAGGCGATGCTGGCCTTCCGGGCGCCGGCGGGCCCCGAGGCGAATCCGAAGCACAGCCGCGGCTGACCGTTGCCCGCCGACGGCACCTGGATCGCCATGCCCTCGGGTTCGCGGTAGCTGAGGTGGTGGAAGGCGGTGGTCAGCCGTCGCTCGACGACCTGGCCGGTGTTGAGGTCCACACAGGTGAGCCGCGCGTTGCCTGTCGGCGCCTTCGACCCGCCTCGGCCGTAGGCGCTCCCGTGGAAGAGATAGACGTACTCCCCGAACAGCGCGAAGCCCTGTGACGGCTGGCTCGAGGCGTCCGGATCGGGCAGCCTCACCTCGGCGAGCCGGTGCGCGCGGTCCAGGAGGCCCTTCTTCGCGTCGTCCAGGTCGAAGACGGCGGCGCGCAAGCGGCCACGGCTTCTGAAGCGGACCACGAGCCGGTCGTGCCACGGATCGATCGCCGGCCGTGGACTGCTCAGCCCGGTCAGGCGCGGCGTGCGGTCGGCTATCCCGCTGTGGCCGTCGTGCAGCGTCGCGCCGTTCCTGAATCTGAACCGGGCCAGCCGGGTCCCCCAGCCGTTCTCCGACCTGTGCTCGATCCACAGGTACGGCGCCGCTCCGCGGCCCGCCGACTCGACCCCGATCTGCTCGCCGTGGCCGAAGCCCCGCAGGTACATGTGGCCCAGCCGCCGCCCGGCCAGGTTGAGCTTGGTGACACAAAGGTCACCGCTGCCGATGGCACTTCCGGATCTCAGCTGAACCGTATAGATGTGCCCGTTGGCGTTGTCGAAAGCGAAGGACTGCAGGACCTTTCCGCCATTCAGCTCCTTTTCCCGGATGAGCGCATGGGAGCCGGCGATGAGGTTGAACCGCCGCGACCTGCGAATGGCCGCGTGAGCATTGCCGGCACCGATGCCGGGAACGGCCTGAAGCCCCACGGCGGCGCCCACACCGCCCAGCAACAACCGCCGACGCGTCAGTCCATCCGACATGGGAGGCTCCCGTCCCGGCGCCGCGGACCTGCCTCGTTCACCGACCCTTGACACCGCTTTGACTTCGCTATGTCGTCAGGTAATTACAGTAAGTGAGCGAGAGCTCTGGTGTCAGCCGGTTCGATGCTTAAGCGGCTGGGGACGAGGGGCCTTATCCGCGCTGCTCGAAGATCCCCGCGGGGGGCTCGGGCGACGGTTGAGCGGTGGCGTCCGTGATCGGAGCCGCGCCTGCGGTGAAATCCGTCAGCTCCCGGCCGTACATCACCCGGGCCGCGAACGGGTCCGTGGCGGCGAGCCTGGTGAGCAGCGCGGTCGGCAGTTCCCTATGCGCGCCGAGGAGGACCAGGTTGCCGAACCGCCGCCCCCGCAGAACCCCCGGCTCGATCATCATGCACACGTGCGGGAAGACCGCGTTGACCGTGGCGACCTGGGCCCGCGCGAAGGCCAGTGGTGAGCCGTCGGCCACATTGGCCGCATAGATCCCGTCGGCCCGCAGAGCCCGGGCGGCGGCAGCCACGAAGTCCACAGACGTCAGGTGGGCGGGTGTCCGTCCGCCGGCGAACACGTCGGCGACGACCAGGTCGAAGGCGGCCTCAGGCGCGCGCGACAGGACCTCGCGGGCGTCGCCCGTACGAATCCGGATCCGCCAGGTGCGATCCCACGGCAGCAGGCGGCGGACCAACTCGACCAGGCCGGCGTCGACCTCGACTACCTGCTGGCCGGAACGCGGTCGCGTGGCGGCCACGTAGCGGGCCAGCGTGAGGGCGCCGCCGCCCAGATGCAGGACCCGCAGCGGCTTGCCAGGCTCGGCCGCCAGATCGACGACGTGGCCGAGACGGCGTACGTACTCGAAGTCGAGATACTCCGGGTCGTCCAGGTCGACGTGAGACTGCGGCGTCCCGTTGATCAGCAGCGTCCAGGCGTTCGGCCGGTCCGGGTCGGGAGTCAGCTCGGCCACCCCAGAATCGACGGTTTCGCTCTGCGCCTCCGTACGACGGGACCGCTGCCGATGCGCCACCCCTCCAGTATCGGGCCGCTGCCGCGGTCATCGGGCCCCCCGCCACCACCCCGCCCGGGTATCGAGTTGGCGCATGTCCCAGCCATCGCCTATGCTTTCGGTCGTTGCCCCAAGCCGGTGAAGCACCGACGAGGGGGGACGGCCAAGGCAAAGCCTCTGGCAAGCAAGGTCCTGTGGAGCAGCTAGGAGTGCTCGCCACCCTGTCAAGGTGGAGGCCGCGGGTTCAAATCCCGTCAGGACCGCTGAAGGCGCAGCAGTGCCCACGAGGGCAGGTAGCTCAGTCGGTACGAGCGTCCGCCTGAAAAGCGGAAGGTCGGCGGTTCGACCCCGCCCCTGCCCACTCCCCTGAACAGCCAAAAGACCCCGAGCGATCATCGCCCGGGGTCTTTTTGACGGCAACCGCCAGCGGACGGTCGTTCTGATCTCCGAGGGATAGCTCCGAGATCACCGAACGCGGTTGCTCTTGCGGAGCCGATCAGGGCAATCGATCAGCGTGCCCCTGACGATTGCTGGGCGCGACGAGCGCAGGATCCGTGCCGCAAGGCCTTCTATGCCCGATACAGGTACCGTCGTGAGGTCGGCCTGCCCTCCAGTTTCGGGCGTGGATGACAGCAGCTAGCCCACGGATCCTCTCGGCCGAGCTCTGTAAGATCTAGACCGCGAAGCGTTCGACGCCGGGCTCAGGGCCGTTCTCGACGAGGTCCGTGTGAGCCTGGATCTTGGCGCGCTGAACGATTTCGTTCATCGCTGATGGATCTCCGCCTGCGACTCGGCCAGAGACCCTGAAGGACGCCGTCGGATGCATGCACGTGCCGGGCAGATTCTTGCCGGGGAGCCAGTCCCTGAGGGATGGTCATGGCGCGAGGTCCTCGCCGCGCGCGTGAGGACGGGCGGTAGGTATATCGGCTCACACTCGACCCTGTCGCCGAGGAGCAGATCACCGCAGTCCCCAAGGAAGCTCTACGCCCGCTCGCCGAGCTCTTCACAGGGACGGCTGTAGTTTGACGGAAACGGGGCGGAGCCGGGCTCTGTCACTCGGTGGGCTGGCTCCATTGGACGGTCTGAACCAGCCCCAGTTGGAGACGTTCACATTAGATGTCACGGTCGGTCTGAAGTGCTCCCACCTGGCTAGGGTGTCTGGCATAGCAGTTCGAGACCGATCAGAGCCGCGTTGGGAAGTACGCCGTGGCGCGACAGGTTTCTGGGATCAAGGATCGGATCCGCTTCCGAAGAAGCATGGGAGCGCCGCATAAGCCCCATGTACCGCACCGCCACAGTCCGAGGCTAACGGCGAGTGTGTTAACCAATTTCCCTACACAGGTCAAGAACGCCCCGCTATGCGGGCCGCCGGCGGCCCGCCCGGCCCTCGGGCCGGGCGTGCAGCCTTTGCGGGCTGGCCCGCCTTGAGCACCGCGAACGAATGTCTGTGCTCTACCGTGCGGGAGCCGCCAGCCCCAGCTCTTGGGCGACGCGCGCGCCAAGATCGGCGTCTATCTTCGTCAAGTAGTCGTTGACCGCGCGTTCCTGGATGAAGCGTTCCACGCCCTGGCTCAGATGGGAGACGATGTTGCCGACCAGGTGGTCCCGATCGGTCTGCGTCATCACCTGGCGGTACAGCGTGCCGGGCTGGATGAAGTCGTTGTCGTCCTTGTGCGCGACGTAGGCCGTGCGCATGATCTCGGCGGCCTCCACAAACCAGCTCGGATCGTGGTAGTGCTGCGGGTCGGCCGTCGGGCCGCCGT
>JAOPYH010000056.1 GCA_025964715.1 Streptosporangiaceae bacterium
CTCCCCGCTAGCCACGATGCCCGGCAGGGATGACCTGCCGGGCTCCGTGGCGTACCCTACCGACATGGACATCCTCAGTGACCCGAAACTTATTCCAGATGACCGGGCGACGATCGCGGACGACACCTACATCGGCACCGATGTCTGGGCTGCGCTGCAGGGCGTGAAGCGGACCACGGTTCACACGCAAGTCAAGCGCGCCGCGGACATGCGGCGGCAGGCCGGCGAACTGGACGAGCAGGCCGCTGCGAAGGGTGTCAAGACTGCGGACCGGAAGGCGATGCGCGCGGAGGCCGAGGCTCTCCGGGCCAAGGCTGACCGGACGATGCCGTTCCGGGACGAGCGGGTCGGCCAGTCTCCGCTGTGGCTGATGAGCACGCACCGGACGTTCATGGCGAACCGGCCTGGCGTCGGTTCCGGTGGCGGGCGTCCGCCGACAGGCCGGGCGCGGCGGGTCCGGACGGCCAGGCTGCCGATCGTCTGCCCGTGCGGGTGCGGGTACACGATCACCGAGACCGACGTCCGTGAGGGCCGGGTCAAGACTGGTGCTGGTGCTACCGGGTAGCCGGCCGGCTGGCCGGCACCCAACAGAGCCCCTGGGGAGAGTCCAGCCCCGGGGGCTCTGTCATGCCCGGGGGGAGCTCTGGCCGGGCCGGGGGGAGTTCTGCCCCGGGCCGGGGCTCTTGGGGGCTTGTGCGGCCGGCTGGGGCCGGGCCGGGGCTCTGGGGCCGGGAGTGGCCTGGGGCTCTGTGCGGGCATTCTGGGGCTCTGGCCTGGACATTCAAAGGATCCCCGGAATCTTTGCCTATCTGACTTGACAGGGATTCCGGGGACTGCTTTGATTGTCCTATCGGCAGGGACACACGGTCCGGCCACTACCCCGGAGGGGGACCCCACATGACCACCACCGCCACCACCCGCGAGGCCGAAGCCAAGATCCTCGAGCGCATCAAGAAGCTGCTCGTCAAGGCGGCCGCGGAGGGTTGCACCAAGGCGGAGGCGGAGGCGCTGACCGCCCGGGCCGCGGAGATGATGGCCAAGTACGGGATCGCCCGGGCGCTCCTGGCGGACAAGGACCCCACCTCGGACAAGATGGTCGACTTCACGTTCGAGGTCGAGGGCGCCTACCCCAAGGCCACCTCCAACCTCATCAACGGGATCGCCAAGGCGTTCCGCTGCAAGATCATCCAGATCGGCGAGCACCCCCACGTGACGCTCCACATCATCGGCTTTGAGTCGGACTGCGAGCGCGTGGAGGTCATGTTCACCTCCCTGGACCTGCAGATGATCAACGCGCTGATGGTGGACGTGCCGGATGGCACCCCGGCCATCGACCGGGTCAGTGAGGGCTACTGCATGGTGTACGCCGGCGCGGTGGTCGCCCGGCTGCAGGACCGGGAGCGCGTTGAGCGCAAGGAGGCCGGCGAGGCTTCCACGGGCACGGAATTGGTGCTGGCCCGCCGCGAAGACCAGGTCGGCGCGCGGTTCAAGCAGCTGTACCCGCACACCCGGGTTGTCCGGTCCAGCTATGACCGGTCGGCGTCCGGTAAGGCTTACGCTGCGGCTCAGCGGGCGGACCTGGGTGGGGCGCGCGTCGGTGGCCGCCCCAAGGCTGCCATCGGCTAGCCGGGCCGGGCCGCAGAGCCCCTCGTCTCCTCCGGGAGGCGGGGGGCTCTTGGCATGCCCGGGGGCTGGCCGGGCCGACCCGTGCCCGGGAGGTCTGCCCCGGGGGCTCTGGCCGGGGGGCTCTGGCCGGGCCGGCGGGGGGCTCTGCCCCGGGCCTGGGGCTCTGGCCGGGCCGGCCACGGGCCGGGGCTCACGGGGGGCTCTGTGCGGCTTTCAGCCCCGGGCCGGGGCTCTCTATCCGGGAGCTATCCGGCCGGCTGTGCGGGGCTCTGGGGGCCGGGTAGGACATAGCCAAAACTCCCAGATTCCCTACCCTGTCTGACTTGACAGAGATTCCGGGGACTGCTTTGATAGTCCTATCGGCAGGCAGACAGGCCAGCCGGGGACAACTGGACAGCGGAGCGGGCAAGGGTCAGAAGTCAAGTCAGCGCCTCTGCAGGCTAGCCACCTGCGGTATAGGGCCATCAGCAGTTGGGATGGTGGCGTACCCCCTGGCTCGCTCCGCTGCCCGGTCGTCCGACCCCACCGGACGAACGGAGCAGGCATGACCACGGAAATCCTCCACCCGGTCGCGCAGGACATGCGCGACCGCTGGCTGCCCAGCGAGACCGCTGTGCGGCACGCGCGGGCGCTGCTCGACGCCGAGCCCGCCGCGGACCTGGCAGTAGTTCCCATGCTGCAGCCGGGCAAGACGCACGGCATCTGGACCCTCGGCCAGGAGGTCGAGACCGTCCCCGGCGTGGTGTTCATCTGCATCAACAGCTTCACCAATACGGCGGCGCTGCCCGGCTACTCGTGGTGCCGTGGCGCGGCCGCGGCGGTGGCCCGGGATGTCCTGGCTGGCCGGGACGGCACGGTCGGCTACGCGAACGTCAGCCGCGATGGCCACGTCGCGGTGTTCGAGGACTTCTGAGGAGGCCAGGCCGGGCAGTCCTTCCCCTGCTGCCCGGCCAGGCCACGCCACAGGTCCCCCTGACTCTTCATGCCCCGGCCGGGCTGCCCCCCGTTCCCCGGCCGGTACATGAGGGCTCAGACGGAGAGTCCCCGCACCGAAGGAGTGGCAGTGAGCATCAGGCGGTTCAGCCGTGAGGCGATCGAGCGGGCGCTGAATATCCATACGGCCGAGGGTCGCATCCGGCGGTGGCAGCCAACCCCGGGCCACCCGGGACGGATCACGGTCGATGTCGTGGACAACGAGCCCGTGGAGTTGATGAACACCTATGAGCAGTGGGCCTTTGTGCAGGGCCTCGCCGCCGCGCACCATGCGCACCTGCGGCAGATGGGCGACGTCCTCAGCCCGCCGCCCCCCGGCTGGCACATCACGACCTGCGGCCGGTGCGGTGGCGAGGCCACCCACCGGGACGGCTGCCAGAACGACTAGCGAAGGAGATCGGAATGCTCAGCAGCATGAAGGCCCGGCTGCGCCCGGCGCCCAGGCAGCGGGAGGTTGACCCGGCCAAGGTCGCGGAGCTCCTCGCCAGACGCAAGCGGATCCAGGGCCGGGCGGACGAGCTCGCCGCGCAGATCGCCGCGGTGGATGCGGACCTGACCGGGATGCTCCGGGGATCGGAGGAGGCCGTGGCCGGCGGCAAGGTCCTGTTCACCCATCGGCGGGACGGGACGTTCGCCTCGCGGCAGTTCGCTGATGCTCACCCGGTGGAGTTCGTGGAGTTCTCCCGGATGGCTCCCAAACTCGACGTCGTGGCACTCGCGACGAGGCGGCCGGATCTGTATCAGCGGTACCGGGCGCGTGTGCTGCGGCCCCGCTCCCAGTGAGTCACCCCCATGGTCCTGTCCGGGCGCACCCCGCCGTCCGGCTGGGGCCACGGGGGCTCACCCGGAGCCCGGCGACGAAGGAGAGTTGATGATCACGATCAGGCACAGCCACGCGGACGGCACCCTCATCGAGGGCAGCCGGCGCGGCGACGGGATCTTCGAGATCCTGCGCGGGCTTGGCGACAACTGGCGGTGGATGCCCAGCATCGGGCGGATCGGCATCCGCCAGTCCCGGGATCGGGTCGCCCAGCGCGGCCGGATCGAGCGGGCCGCGGCGGCACTGCGGGCGGCTGGGCACGAGGTGGCGGTCGAGATTGACGAGTCGGACCGGCGGTCGTTCGCGGACGCGGAGGCCGACAGGTATGACAGGGCGGAAGACCGCGCGGAGTATCACGGTGACGTGGCGGGCCGGGCTCGCCAGGCGGCCGATGCTGCCTACGGTGCGGAAGACGGCATCCTCAAGCACATCCCGCCGGGCCAGCCGATCCTGGTCGGTCACCACTCCGAAGGGCGGCACCGCCGGGACCTGGCGCGGGCGGATGCCCACCGGCGGCGTGGCCGGGACGAGGTCGATAGGTCGCGGTATCACGAGGGCCGGGCGGATGCGGCGGCCAGCTACCAGGCCGGCCGGGAGAGCATCCCGACGACCCAGCGGCGGATAGCCAAGCTGGAAGCCGAGGAGCGCCAGCTCACCCGTCGGCTGAACGGTACGGGCCTCGCGCTGCACGGCGAGGACGCGCCGGCGAGCGGAGCCTACGCGGAGCGGCTGCGGGTGCGGCTGGCCGACATCGCGGAGGAGCTCGTCTACTGGCGGGAGCACGTCGCCGCGGCGGAGGCGGCCGGGGTGAAGGTGTGGTCCCGCGCCGACTTCACGCGCGGTGACTTCGTGCGGTTCCTCGGGAAGTGGTACGAGGTGCTGCGGGTGAACGGCAAGAGCGTCACGATCCCGGCCATGATCAGCGACGGCCTGGTGGTGACGCGGGACAACACCCGGCTGTCGTGGACTGACACTGTGCCCTACGACAAGGTGACCGGCCGCAAGAGCGCCGAGGAGATCGCCGCGCTGCTGGCAGAGGCTGGGCGGCGCGCAGAGGTGGCTTCCTGACCAGCTCACAGAGCCCCCTGTGCCTGCGGGCCGGGGGGCTCTCGCGTGCCCATCGCAAGCCGCCCATACGGGATATCCAGGGTATCCAGGACATCCGATTGCAGGGCTCGCGCGTCAAGCGCATGTCGCCTCTTTGACCAGGGACGGTGGCGAGTGTGACGAAAGCGGTCAGAGGTGATCATGGTGACGATATGTTGCCAATCGCCCAACAGGCTGTAAACCTCTAGACCTACTCTGGCGTCTTGGTAATGCACGTGTCACTTGTTAGTTGCAGTGGGGCAACCTAAACGATGGGGGCTGTGGATGCGCGCGCGCGCTCTGGCAGGAACTTGGATGGTCACCGTCGGCCTGTGGGTCCTGGACGCCGACGTCCCGGGAGGGTTCCGACTGGAAATCATCCTCGGCTTTCTCGCGCTCACCATGACCCTGATAGCGCTCATACTGACCGTGGTGCCGTCGCGGGCCCGGGCCTACATGGGAGGCTGGGAAGCCGGGAACGCGGCCGGGATCGCCGTGATGCGTGACACGGTGGCTGAGCCGGCGCGGGACGCGACCGCGACCGTGACCCCGCTGCGGGATCTGGAACGGCGCACCGCTAGCTAGACGCTGACGCAGATCCCGAGGACCACGACACCGATGCACACGCTCGCCTGGGGGGTGTGCATCGGGGCCGGTGCCGGGCTCGGCGAGCCGGACTGCACGGGCGGCGGCGATGGCGCAGCGGGTGGGGCTGCCGGCGCGGACGCTACCGGCGTAGCGCTCTGCCCTTCGGGCGAGGGACGACCGGGACCCTGCTGGCCGGCCGCCGTATTCCGGGACGGGCTCCCACCCGCAATCGTGCCCTGCCGTAGCTGGCGGGCGGGCCGCCGCCGTCGCCGATGCTGCGGCTGAACATGCGTCTGCGCCGGGGAGATCATCGGCATCAGGCTGCCGTGGAATCTGCCGCCGGGCCCGGGGTGATCCGGGGGGACGAGCGCTATCACGAGCGCGGCGGCGGTCACGGCCGCGACGCTCGCGATGATGGCGGCCGCGTTGACCGCGTGGTCCCAGGAGGCTGAGACAGCCCGGCGGGCCGCAGTCGCCGCGAAGGCCGCGGCGGGGACCGCGATGGCGGCGCGGCGGCCGTTCCGCTTCCGTGCGGCATACAGTGCCCGGCGGACCGCGCGGCGTTGCTCGGCTGGGGGCAGCGCGGCGGAGACCGAGATGACGAGCTCGCCGTTGTCGTCGTGGTGAACAAGGACCCGCAAGCCGGGCGGCAACTCCTCCTGGACGATCCGGGTCAATCTGTCGCCCCTCCTGCCTTCCGTATGTAGTCCCAGATCTGTACCGGGTCGGGATCGTCGCCGCCGACGATGGCGATCACTTCGCCGTCTGTGTCGCGGGCCGGGAAGTGGACGACGTTGCCCTCGGCGGGGACGCTGTTGAGCGCGGCAATGAGGCGCGGCGGGACGCTGATTGGCCCGGTGGTGCCGTTGGCCGCGGGCTGGGGCGGCGCGGAGCAGGCTTCCAGGTAGTCGCGCACGCCGGCCAGTTCGGCTTCCAATTCGCTTTTCTCCCGTTCGAGGACCAGGCACCGGCGGTACAGCGCGAGTACCTGGTCGATCAGGTTGGCGGTCTGTATCTGGCGTTGACGTTTCCGCACAGATACCTCCTCACGCCCTTTGCAGTTTCTCCCAACCCTCGTCGCCTGGCCGCTGGCCCGGTGGGGCGTTGGCGGCTTGCGCCGGCGCGGAGGCCACGTCTGCGGGCGTGAGAAACCCGGTCTCGAGCATGACCTGTACGGCGGTCATGCCGAGCTCCTCGCCGATGGCCCGGGCCTGGTCGGTGGTGAGCACGGCGGAGCGGGCGTTGCTCTTGTTCCATCCCATGCGGCGCGCGAACGCTTCCCGGTCGCCGCGGGTCCGGCCGCGTTGCTGCATGCGGGTGAACGTCCAGCCGATGATGTCGAACGCCTGCGGCGCCCGTGGCTCGGCCTCGACGGCGACGTCGTACCCGGCCGCGGGGAGTAGCTCGGTGGCCAGGCCGGCGACTTGCGGGTACTCGGCGAGGAGCCGGCCGGCGAGTCTGCGCATGCTGGCGTACTGCGGCTGGTGGCTGCCGTCTTTCCAGCGGCTCACCTGGGAATGGCTGACGTCGGCGAGCTCGGCGAGCTGCCGTTGTGTCAGGCCGGTGCCCTTGGTGATCGCTTCGATGAGCTCACGCAGCCGAGCACGATCCCACGCGCTGTGCATGCACGCACCATAACACGGTGCGAGGGGCGTGGCAGTTCCGGCATTGCTTACAAGTCTCTTACCTGCGAACCGTGCATGCATGCACCACAGTCGAAGGTGTATAGCCAAAAAACCCTGATCAGCCGGCCGTAAACCCCTTGCGTGCATGCACTCTCCCGGTCTATGTTCGGTGCATGCACCGCAATAACCCCACCGAACCCACCGTCCAACTGCGGACGGACCAGTTCCGGCGACACGCCGAAAAACGTGGGCTGACTACAGACCAGGAGGTCGCCGAGCACCTCGGCGTCAGCCGCACAACGGTCATGCGGGCACTGAACGGCCAGCACCCCCCAGGGGAGCGGCTCATCGCGGCGACCCTCGCAGCGTTCACGGACATCAAGTTCGAGGACGTGTTCCAGGTCGTCGGCGGGGAGCAGGCCGTCCGGCCCGCGGCAGAAGCGGCAGCGGTCTGATGCCGGCCAAGAACGGCAAAGGACGGGTCCCGTACAACCGGACCTCCGCGGCCGGGGTCATTGCCCGCGCCGGCCGCGCCCACGAGGACCCGCACGAGATGACCGTGACGGCGACCGAGGTCCGCCTCGGCAAGTTCATCGCCATCGCACTCAAGCAGAACCCGGACCTTGACCCGCTGCAAGCGGCCAAGGCCGGCCGGCTGCTGCTCCGCGCGGAAATGCTCCGCCTCTCCCGTAAGTCAGCGGAAGCCCGCGCACCCAAGACATCAGGCGAACCGCCGCAGCCCCGCCGCCGTCGAGGCGGCCTGGACGCGGAAACCGCCTGACAAACGGAAAGCCGGACCCCCGCACAGGGCCCGGCTACCGGCGGAACGACCACGACAACAGTAACAGGAAGCGAGCGAACGACCAGATGGCCTCCACCATCGCCCACCCGTCCTTCACGGAAGAGACGCAGGCGGAAGCGGCACAGCACGACAGCGAGCAGTGGCAGAACGCGCAGCACTGCGGCCAGGTGATCCAGATGCGCAGCCCGCGCGACACGGCGCTCGATGAGCTCGCCGCGATCATCGACTACCTCCGGGCCAACCCCGGTCTCCCCCTCCCGTACATCCGCTGGATCGAGGTATCGGCGACCCGTGACGAGGTGGAGCAGGTCGCGGAGATCAGCGGCCAGCCCATCGACACCAGCGGGAGCCACCCGTCCGTGATCGTGCCGTTCGGCGACGCGGCGTACCGCGTGTTCCACGTCTCCGACGAGCAGATGGCCGCCCACTACGCCTGGTCCACCGACCGGGGCGCGGTGCGTCCGGAAAGCGAGTCGGCATGACCCTCATTCTCGTAGGCGGCCCGGTCCTGCTGGCCGCCGTCGGCTGCCTGATCGCCGGGGGCGCGATCGGCACCGTGGACCCGGAGCAGACGATCACCATGCCGATCGTCACCGCGGATCTGCTGTCTCAGCGGCTCCCGGCCAGCCCAGACCCCAGCGCGGCCGACGAGCTCCGCACCGCGCTCCGGTCGGCCCGGACGACGCTGGCCACGGCCCGGCACCGTGCCCCGGCCCGCCCGCGCGGCGGGTGGGCCAGGGACGCATGGAAGGCCATCACCAGGTCGGGCGGCACGCGCCGCGCCGCCCCAGACCGGCGCAGGGCCAAGGCCGAGCGCCCGGCCGAGCAGACCGCCGGCGGTGAGAAGTGAGCACGGCGAAGACGGCCACCGCCGACCGCGCCACCGAGCCCGCCGCGCTGGAAATCCTCAACGTCCACGAGGCCATCGCCCGCGCCAAGGCCGAGTGCAGTCCCGTCGGCAAGGGCGACCGGAACACCGACCAGAACTTCAACTTCCGGGGCATCGACTCAGTCCTCAACGGCACCGCCCGCGCCCTGAACCACTACGGGGTGACCTTCGCCCCCGAGGTCCGGGCCATCCAGACCGACAAGTACGAGTCGCGCCGGGGCAGCAGCATGATGCACGTCCTGGTCACCGTCGCCTACCACGTGCGCGGCGCAGACGGGACGAGCCTGGATCACCCGCTGGTCGTGATCGGTGAGTCGGCCGACGCCGGGGATAAGGCGGTCTCCAAGGCGATGTCGGTCGCGTTCCGGACCGTGCTGATCCAGTTGCTAAACCTGCCTACCGGCGACCCGGACCCGGACAGCGAGGCGCACGAGCGCGCCCCGCGCAGCGCTTCGGAAGCCTTCGAGCAGGCGCAGCCCGCGCCACCGCGGGGCCAGCAGGGCAACGGGAACGGCCACCGGGGGAACGGCAACGGCCAGCGCGGCGGCCCGGCCAATGGGGCACAGCGGCCCGCGAACGGCCATGCCAACGGAAACGGGAACGGTCAGCCGCAGCGTCCGCGCATGGCACCACAGCCGCCCCTCGAACCCGATGACGACTGGAAGGCCAAGGTCGATGAGCTCGCCACCCCGGACGAGGTTGGGGCGGCAGAGGCGGAACTCCGGAAGCTGTACGAGGACGGCCAGGTCACGACAGAGCGGGCCAACCAGATCCTCTACGCGATCCGGCAGCGCGCCGACGCGCTAGCCGGGCACGGCGAGGAGCCCGCGAACGAGCAGCCGGGTGCAGGGGCACCGGCTGAGCCCGCGGCCCCGGCCCAGCCCGTCCCGGACGGCGACAGCGAGTGGGTCGCTGACTTCCTGGTGTCCGTGGCCAACGCCCAGTCCAGCGGAGCTCTGGACGGTCTCAAGCAGCGCATCGGCCCGGCGATCGTCAGCCGGAAGATCACCCCGGACGCGGGAGCGGAACTCGCCGCCGAGGTGCTCGCGAAGCGCAAGGAACTGCAAGGGGTGGACGCATGACGGCGACGGAGGAGACCGGCCCGGCGGGCGGACTCGGCGACGAGATCCTCGCCTACCTGGACGGCGTCGAGCCGGACGAGGCGCTCCCGCCGGCCCCGCCGCAGGACGTGCTGACACGGCACGCACTGCGCGTGGCCGTCAAGGAACTGAGGCTCTCCGACGCCAAGGGCAATCGGGACACCGCGCGGGAACTAGCTCATGAGGACTTCGCTGCGGTGCGCATGCGCGGCCGCCCGCAGCAGGAGGTTCTGCTCCCCGACGACACCAAGGTCGGCCTGATCAGCATCAAGCAGGGCAGCACCACCTATGCCGTGGACGAGAACGAGCTCTTGCTCCTGGTCGCCACGACCGTCCCGTCGGAGCTTGAGGACTTCGTCGCCGCCCGTGCGCTCAATGACCCGCGGGTGTTGGAGGTCCTGCTCCGGGAGGTCCCGGACGTCGTCGAGCGGCGCATCCGGCCGAAGTACCGGAAGGAACTCGGCGACGAGATCGAGGAGCGCGGCGGGTACGTCGCAAACCAGAAGAACGGCGACTTGGTCAAGGTCGCCCGGGTCACCCGGCACAAGCCGACCGGCGAGTTCACGTACAAGAGCGACAAGGACAAGCTGTCCGCGCTCCGTACGGCTCTTGACGCCGGGCTGATCACCGAGGACGGCGAGATCGCCGCCCAGATCCAGCCCGCCGCACCTGTACCGGCGGCGGAAGAGGAGCCTGCGGCCCGGCCCGCGCCCGCCGCACCGGCCGGGGCCCCGGCGCTGACCCCGGAGCAGGTGGCGATCGGGGACTCGTTCGACGCCGGGGACAGCACGATCGTCGAGGCCCGGGCGGGCAGCGGCAAGACGTTCACCCTCAAGACCGTCGGGCAGCGGATCAAGGGCCGGGGCCTGTATGCCGTTTACAACGCGGCGAACGCCAAGGAGGCGCGGGGCAAGTTCCCCCGCAACGTCCGGGTCTCGACCGCGCACGGGGTGGCCAAGGCCGCGGTGGGCCGGCCGTATCAGGCGCGGCTGGACACGGCCAGCCACCAGCCGGCGAAGCAGGTCGCCTCGATCCTCGGCATCGACCGCCCGGTGATCCTCGCGGGCACGAAGATCGCCCCGGCCGTGCTCGCCCGGATCGTGATGCAGACCCTCAAGGGGTGGTGCCTGAGCGCTGACCCGGAGGCGACGATCGCGCACATGCCCGGCTCGGCCGGGTTGGAGGCTGAGCCCGTCCAGCAGGAGTTGGCTTCCGTGGTGCTGCCGTTCGTCCGAAAGGCGTGGGCGGACATCAAGGCCACCGACGGGGTCCTCAAGTTCGAGCACGACTACTACCTCAAGATGTGGGGCCTCAGCCGCCCGACGCTGCCCTACGACGTGATCCTGTGGGACGAGGTCCAGGACGCGGACCGGGTTGTGCTCGACGTCATGACCCGGCAGGACCACGCCCAGATCATGCCGGTCGGCGACCCGTTCCAGGCAATCTACGGGTGGCGCGGCGCGGTCAACGCGATGGACCACTTCCCGAGCGCGACCCGGCTGGCGCTGTCCCAGTCGTTCCGCTTCGGTCCGGCCATCGCGACCCAGGCGAACAAGTGGCTCAACCTCCTCGGCGCTGACCCGCTCGTTCGCGGCTATGAGCGGATCTCCTCGGTGATCCGCCCGCTGGACGTGCCGGATGCGGTGCTGTGCCGCACCAACGCGGAGGCGACGGCGCAGGCGATGCGGTTCCTGGAAGCCGGCCACGACACCGCAATCGTCGGCGGGGGAGACCCGATCCGCCGGCTGGCCGAGGCCGCCCTCGAACTGCGTGAGGGCCGGGGCACCGCCCACCCGGAACTGTTCGCGTTCCAGACCTGGGGCGAGGTCGTCGATTACGCCGAGAACGACCCAGGCGGGTCGGACCTGGCGGTGTTCGTTCGGCTGATCGACCAGCACAGTCCCGAGGCGATCATCGCCATGACCGGCAAGCTGTCCGACGTCAACCGGGCCGAGGTCACCGTCTGCACCATGCACAAGTCGAAGGGCTTGGAGTGGAACAGCGTCCTCATCGGCAACGACTTCCACCCGCCGAAGCGCGACCCTGAGCACCCGGAGCGGCCAGCCCTCCCGGACGACCTGCTGATGCTCGGCTACGTCGCCGTCACGCGGGCCCGCCTCAGCCTCGACGTCACCAACGTCGCCTGGCTCGACGACTTCGTCCCCGCGGCGGTGTCGGCATGAGGCGGACCGAACTCAGCCGGGCCAGCGACCGGCGCCGGGGAGCAGCGGAGCGGGCCGGGAGCACGTTCACCGAGCCGTCCGGCGGGCTGCAGCGCCGGGGCCGTATCCGGCCGTTCAGCCGGAAGCGGGCCCGCGCCATGCGCGAGCGCCGGGACCT
>JAOPYH010000064.1 GCA_025964715.1 Streptosporangiaceae bacterium
GTCATCCGCTTGTGCGGCCCTTGCTCAATGTTGCATCAAACGCAACTCGGCCCGGTATCAGCTGCAGCCGCTGGTGGAGCCGCAGCCCTCGCAGACGTAGCAGCTGCCGGCCGGCCGCATCTTGGTGCCGCAGGTGAGGCAGAGCGGCGCGTCCGCCGTACGGCCCTGGTGGCTCTCGATCACGCCGCTCGACGGCCGCGGCGCCGGTGCCTCGGCGACGGGCCGGGGCTTGGCCGCAGGCTTCTCGATGACCGTGGACTGCGCGAGAGTCTCCCGGTCGAGCTCCTCCTCGGCGTGCAGCGTCGCCGGGTCCTTGCCCTCCGCCTGCAGCGTGCGCTCCTCGGCGGTGAAGATCCCCAGGCCGGCCCGCTCCTCGTAGGGCAGGTGGTCGAGCGCCAGCCGGCGGAAGATGTAGTCCAGCACCGAGGTCGCCATGCGAATGTCGGGGTCGTCGGTCATACCGGCCGGCTCGAACCGCATGTTGGTGAACTTCTCGACCCAGGTCTCCAGCGGCACGCCGTACTGCTGGCTGATGGAGATCGCCATCGAGAAGGCGTCCATCACGCCGGCGAGGGTCGAGCCCTGCTTGCCTAGCTTGAGGAAGACCTCGCCCAGGCCGTCGTCGGGATAGGACGACGCGGTCATGTATCCCTCGGCACCCGCGACCGAGAAGCGGGTGACGGTGGCGGGCCGCCGCTTGGGCAGCCGCCGGCGCACCGGCCGTACCTCCGCGGGGGCCGGGGCCGGGACGGCCTCGGCCTTGGTCTTGGTCTTGCTCTTGGCGATCGAGAGCGGCTGGCCGACCTTGCAGTTGTCGCGATAGATCGCCAGCGCCTTCAGGCCCATCTTCCAGCCCTCGAAGTACACCTGCTCGATGTCCTCGACGGTGGCGTTCTCGGGCAGGTTGACCGTCTTGCTGATGGCGCCGCTGAGCGCCGGCTGCACCGCCGCCATCATCCGGACATGGCCCATCGGGCTGATGGCGCGCTCGCCCATCGCGCAGTCGAAGACGTCGTAGTGCTCCTGCCGGAGTCCGGGCGCGCCGATGACGTGACCATGCTCGGCGATGTACTCCACGATGGCCTCGATCTGCTCCTGCTGGTAGCCGAGCCTCTTCAGGGCCCTGGGCACCGTGTTGTTCACGATCTGCATCGACCCGCCGCCGACCAGCTTCTTGAACTTCACCAGCGCCAGGTCCGGCTCGATGCCCGTGGTGTCGCAGTCCATCATGAGGCCGATGGTCCCGGTCGGGGCCAGCAGCGACGCCTGCGCGTTGCGGTAGCCGTGCCGGTCGCCGAGCTTCAGGCACTCCTGCCACTGCTTGGTGGCGGCGACATGAATCGCCTTGTCCATGCTCTCCACCGTACGGATCTCATCGTTGGCGGAGGCGTGCTTACGCATGACGCGATTGTGCGGCTCGGCGTTGCGGGCGTAACCGTCGTACGGCCCAACCACCGCGGCCAGCTCGGCGGACCGGCGGTAGGCGACACCGGTCATGAGGGAGGTGATCGCCGCCGCGATCGCGCGGCCGCCCTCGGAGTCGTAGGCGTGGCCCGTGGCCATGAGGAGTGCGCCGAGGTTCGCGTAGCCGATGCCCAGCTGGCGGTAGGCCCGGGTCGTCTCGGCGATCGCCGGCGTCGGGAAGTCGGCGAAGGTGATCGAAATGTCCATCGCCGTGATGACGAGCTCGGTGAGCTGGACGAACTTCTGGACATCGAATCTGTCCTCGGCCCGCAGGAACTTCAGCAGGTTGATCGAAGCGAGGTTGCAGGACGAGTTGTCCAGGTGGAGATACTCACTGCACGGGTTGCTCGCGGTGATGCGCCCGGTCTCGGGTGATGTGTGCCAATCGTTAATGGTGTCGTCGTACTGCAGGCCCGGGTCGGCGCACTCCCAGGCAGCCTCGGCGATCATGCGGAAAAGGTCTTTGGCCTTGACCGTCTGGAGGACCTCGCCGCTCTTGCGAGCGCGCAGGCCGAAATCGTCATTGGACTGGACAGCCCGCATGAAGTCGTCGGACACCCGGACGGAGTTGTTGGCGTTCTGGTACTGAACGCTGACGATGTCCTTGCCGCCGAGGTCCATGTCGAAGCCGGCGTCGCGCAGTGCGCGGATCTTGTCCTCTTCGCGGGCCTTGGTCTGGACGAACTCGATGACGTCGGGGTGGTCGACGTCGAGCACGACCATCTTCGCGGCCCGGCGGGTGGCGCCACCGGACTTGATCGTTCCTGCCGAGGCGTCGGCGCCGCGCATGAAGGAGACCGGGCCGCTCGCCGTGCCGCCGGAGGAGAGGAGCTCCTTACTGGAGCGGATGCGGGAGAGGTTGACCCCGGAACCGGAGCCGCCCTTGAAGATGACGCCCTCTTCCGCGTACCACTCGAGGATCGACTCCATCGTGTCGTCCACCGACAGGATGAAGCACGCCGAGACCTGCTGCTTGCTCGAGGTCCCGACGTTGAACCAGACCGGCGAGTTGAAGCTGAACACCTGGTGGATCAGGGCGTACTTCAGTTCGTGCTCGAAGATCTCGGCGTCCTCGTCCGAGGCGAAATAGCCGTTCTCGCGGCCCGTGTCGGTATAGACGCGGACCACGCGGTCGACGAGCTGCTTGAGGCTCCACTCCCGCTGGGGCGTCCCCACGGCGCCCCGGAAGTACTTCGACGTGACGATGTTCGTCGCGTTCACAGACCAGAAGTCCGGGAACTCCACCGCACGCTGCTCGAAGTTGATGGATCCGTCGCGCCAGTTCGTCATGACGACGTCGCGGCGCTCCCAGGTCACCTCGTCGTACGGGTGCACACCCGGCTTGGTGAAGATGCGCTCCATCTTCAGCCCCTTGCGGCCCTTGCCGCGCTTGGCCGTCGAGCCGCTCACCGTCTCGGTCATCGCCTTCCCCCTCTAGGGTCCCTCCCGCGGGAGACCCCTCGCTCAGAAACTGTTGCTGTTCTGTTCATGCCACACCGGCCACGGACCGGAGTCATCCCCGGTCACGGGCACTTGATTACCCGGAGTCGCTACGCTCCCGGAGGAGCGGCATCCCGCAACGAGTCGATCTCCTTCTCGAAGTCCTCCAGCGACTCGAAGCCGCGGTAGACCGAGGCGAATCGGAGATAGGCCACCTCGTCCAGCTCTCGCAGCGGCCCGAGGATCGCCAGGCCGATCTCGTGCGAAGCGATCTCGGCGCATCCGGTCGCCCGGACGGCCTCCTGGACCTGGTGGCCGAGGTGCGCCAGCGCGTCCTCGTCGACCGGGCGGCCCTGACAGGCCCGCCGCACCCCGGCGATGATCTTCTCGCGGGAGAACGGCTCGGTCACACCGCTGCGCTTGGCCACCATCTGGAGGACACTCTCCTGGGTGGTGAACCGGCGGCCGCACTCCGGACAGGACCGACGGCGCCGGATGGCCGCGCCGTCGTCGGCCGCGCGGCTGTCGATGACCCGTCTGTCGGGGTTGCGTCAGAACGGACAGTGCATCGCTTTCGCCTTTCCCCAGATAGGTCCCGCCGGGTGCGCCCAAAGTGCCGCCTGGTGCGTTCCGCCCAGCGCAAGCCGTTGCCGACACACCACCACAAGAGCACAAGTTATGGTGAACTACATCGCTGTAACTACTAGATGTTGTGGTCAACCGTAGGCCTACCCGGGAGCCTTCGCAAGCCAGATCGGCAAGCCGTCCCGTAGACCCTGGTCACATGCGGGGCCCGTGCCGGAGGCCGGGCGTGTCGCGCCGGGACCGGGCGGGCCGGCCGGCTCAGCGGGTCGGCAGGCGGAGCTCCTGACCTGGCTGAACGATGACTCCGGACAGTCCGTTGAGGTCGATGATCCGCTGCACCGTGGTCCGGGGGTCGGCACCGGGCCGGTGGCGGGAGGCGATCCCCCACAGGGTGTCATGCCGCCCGACTTTCACGGACCCGAGCCCCGAGCCCCGCCCCGCCGCCCCTGGCCTGTCCCCCGGTCCGGAGCTGGCTCCCGCGCCACGCTTCGCCGTCAGCCAGAACCCCCACACCAGGATCATCGCCACCAGGACGGTCAAGACGACCCGGCCGCGCCGGGTCAGGCGGATGCCATCCGCGCGCCTCTCGTGCCGTACGCTGTCGATCACTGTCGACCTCCCTCGCGACCGGCCGCCGGTCTTCGAATGCAAATTCGATCGAACGGTTGTACGATTTCTATCGCATGGCACCGGCGAAACGCGAGGACTTTCTTCGAACAATTGTTTGATCATCTGGCGTTGTCACGCTAACGTGCAACAACGGAGCGAAGAAGGTCTAGGCAGGGAGGCAGAGGGGACCATGAGCGAGGTCCGGGAGTTGCCCGACGGGCCCATGGAGGAGAGCGGCCTCACGCAGCGCCAGCGCATGGTGCTCGAAGTGATCCGCGACTCCGTCCAGCGGCGCGGTTACCCGCCGTCGATGCGTGAGATCGGCGAGGCAGTCGGACTCACCAGCACGTCGAGCGTGTCCCACCAACTGCGCACGCTGCAGCGCAAGGGATTCCTGCGGCGCGACCCCAACCGCCCGCGAGCGGTCGAGGTCCGCGTCCCCGGGAGGCCGGTGGTGCAGAGCGAGGCCGACTCCTTCCAGGCGGCCAACGGCCAGCCCACCACGGCGCATCCGGCACCCGCCTATGTGCCGCTGGTGGGGCGGATCGCGGCCGGCGGCCCGATCCTGGCCGAGGAGGCGGTCGAGGACGTCTTCACCCTCCCCAAACAGCTCGTCGGAGAGGGCACGCACTTCGTGCTGAAGGTCTCCGGCGACTCCATGATCGATGCTGCCATCGCGGACGGCGACTGGGTCGTCGTGCGGCAGCAGCCGGTGGCCGAGAACGGCGACATCGTCGCGGCCATGATCGAGGGCGAGGCCACGGTCAAGACGTTCAAGCGCAAGGACGGCCACGTGTGGCTGCTGCCGCAGAACAAGACCTACGAGCCGATCGCGGGTGACGAGGCCTCGGTCCTCGGCCGCGTGGTCGCCGTGCTCCGCAAGATCTGACGCACTCCGGGACCGGTCTCGGCGGCACGCCCGGCGCAGCGACCCGGGCTCATCCGCCGAGGCCGACGCCGGGTCCGTGGCATCCCCTCGCACGCGCAGATCCAACAAGCCCGCATGGGTTGCTTGCCGTTGCGGTACCGTTGGTATATGCGATCTCGGCTGCTTCTTAGCCGGCCGCGTTGACACGGCAGGTCAACGCGGCAGCCCCTCCTGTGTGAGGGGCTTTTTCATGACCACGTATGACCGGGTGACGGATCACAGCCGAACGAGCCAGATGAGGACCGGAGCAGTGAGCACAAGCGCCGACGAGCAGTACGACCCGCGGGCTATCCAGGACAAATGGCAGGCCCGCTGGGCGGAGCTGAACCCGTTCGCCGCGGATGAGGACGCGGGCGGGAAGGGCGGCCGCCGCTATGCGCTCGACATGTTCCCCTACCCCTCCGGCGATCTCCACATGGGGCACGCCGATGCGTTCGAGATCGGCGACGTGGTCGCGCGCTACTGGTTCCAGCGCGGTGACAACGTGCTGCACCCGATCGGCTGGGACTCCTTCGGGCTGCCGGCCGAGAACGCCGCGATCCAGCGCGACTCGCACCCCGCGGAGTGGACCTACGCCAACATCGACACCCAGGCCGCGTCCTTCCAGCGCTACGCGCCCTCGTTCGACTGGTCCCGTCGGCTGCACACCTCCGATCCCGACTACTACAAGTGGACGCAGTGGCTGTTCCTGCGCTTCTACGAGCGCGGGCTGGCCTACCGCAAGGGCGGCCTGGTCAACTGGTGCCCCAACGACCAGACCGTGCTGGCCAACGAGCAGGTCGTCGCGGGCGCCTGCGAGCGGTGCGGCGCGACGGTGCAGCGCCGCACTCTCACCCAGTGGTTCTTCAAGATCACTGAGTACGCAGACCGGCTGCTGAAGGACATGGAGCAGCTCGAGGGCAAGTGGCCCGAGCGGGTGCTGCTCATGCAGCGCAACTGGATCGGCCGGTCCGAGGGCGCGGACGTCCACTTCATGATCGAGGGCCGGGACGAGCCGGTCACGGTCTTCACCACCCGGCCGGACACGCTGTACGGCGCCACCTTCTTCGTGGTCGCCGCCGACGCGGCGCTGGCCGAGGAGATCTGCGCGCCGGAGCAACGGGAGGCCTTCGAGGCCTACCGGGAGCAGGTCTCCCGGGAGAGCGAGATCGACCGGCTGTCCAGCGAGCGCGAGAAGACCGGCGTCTTCCTGGGCCGCTACGCGATCAACCCGGTCAACGGCGAGCGCATGCCGGTGTGGACGTCGGACTACGTGCTCGCCGAGTACGGCCACGGGGCGATCATGGCCGTGCCCGCACACGACCAGCGTGACCTGGACTTCGCGCGCAGGTTCGACCTGCCCGTACGGGTGGTCGTGGACACCGGCGAGGCCGACCCGGCGCAGACGGGCGTGGCGACCGCGGGTGAGGGCACGCTCGTGAACTCCGGCCCGCTCGACGATCTGCCCAAGGTCGAGGCCATCGCCCGCATCACCGAGATCCTGGCCGGCAAGGACCTGGGCGGCGCGGCGGTGAACTACCGCCTGCGCGACTGGCTGCTGTCCCGCCAGCGGTTCTGGGGCGCGCCCATCCCGATCATCCACTGCGAGTCCTGCGGTGAGGTCCCGGTCCCCGACGAGCAGCTGCCCGTACGGCTGCCCGAGGGTCTGCGCGGCGCGGACCTCGCGCCCAAGGGCGTCTCACCACTGGCGGCGGCGGCCGACTGGGTGAACGCGGCGTGCCCCAAGTGCGGCGGCGCGGCCAGGCGCGACACCGACACCATGGACACCTTCGTGGACTCGTCCTGGTACTACTTCCGCTACTGCTCGCCCGGATATGACGGCGGTCCGTTCGACCCCGAGCAGGTCCGCAAGTGGATGCCGGTGGACCAGTACACCGGCGGGGTCGAGCACGCCATCCTGCACCTGCTGTACAGCCGGTTCTTCACCAAGGTGCTGTACGACATGGGCATGATCGACTTCACCGAGCCGTTCACCAGGCTGCTGAACCAGGGTCAGGTCATCCTGAACGGCAAGGCGATGTCGAAGTCCACCGGCAACATGGTGGTCCTCGGTGAGCAGCTGGCCGAGTACGGCGTCGACGTCGTCCGGCTGGCGATGATCTTCGCTGGCCCGCCGGAGGACGACATCGACTGGGCCGACGTGTCGCCGTCGGGCATGGCCAAGTTCCTGTCCCGGGTGCACCGCCTGGCCGACGACGTGACGTCGGCTCCGGGCGCGGACCCGGCCTCCGGCGACGCCGCCCTCCGCAAGGTCACCCACCACACGATCGACGAGGTCACCAAGCTGGTCGAGTCGCAGCGTTTCAACGTGGCGATCGCCCGGGTCATGGAGCTGGTCTCCGCCGGCCGCAAGGCCATCGACTCGGGGCCGGGCGGCGGCGATCCGGCGGTCCGCGAGGCGGCCGAGACAGTGGCGATCCTGCTGTCGCTGTTCGCCCCGTACACCGCCGAGGAGACCTGGGAGATCCTCGGCCGTACCGCACCGCTGGCCAGGGGCAACTGGCCGGCGGCCGACCCGGCGTTGCTGGTCCAGGACTCCGTGACCTGCGTGGTCCAGGTCGCGGGCAAGGTCCGTGACCGGCTGGAGGTGTCCCCGGACATCGCCGCGGACGAACTGGAGCGGCTGGCCCTGGCATCGGAGAAGGTGCGGGGCACGCTGGGCGACGCCGGGATCCGCAAGGTCATCGTCCGCGCGCCCAAGATCGTCAACATCGTTCCGGCCTGAGCCGGCCGTGGGCGACGGGCGGCGGGCCATCCCGATCACGCTGCCGGCCGGTCTGACCGCCGGTGGGACCGCTGCCCCGCTTCCGCGGGCGCACCTCCAGAGTGGTGGGGACTGTGGTGGACCGCCGGCGTGAAGTCCCTGCGACCCATCCCCTGACGCGTCGCGGCGGGCCACGCCCGGCCAGGGCTAGGGCCCGCCACAAGTCCTGGCGAAGCGGAGGTGCCTCTCCGGCTACACGCCAGGTTCACCACGGGGGCATTGTCCCGCCATACGGCCTTATTAGACACGTATCGGCCATTTACGTACGTATCTATAGCTGAGTCCTGCCGGAGGCACCCAAGATGTCGCAATCCCCCAACTCCGGTTCGCCGGGCCCCGATGCCGTGGCCGAGGGCGGCCCGCTGAGGGCGGCGCTGTCGCGGCGGCGGATGCTGACGCTCGCCGCCGGCACGGCCGGAGCCGTCACCGCCGCGTCGCTGCTGCCCCCGTCCGTACGGACGGCACTGGCCTCGCCGCCGCAGGCCGGAGGTCTCAAGGCCATCAAGCACGTGGTCTTCCTGATGCAGGAGAACCGCGCCTTCGACCACTACTACGGGACGATGCGGGGCGTGCGGGGGTACGGCGACCGCACCGCCATCACGCTGCGGGACGGCAACTCCGTCCTGCGGCAGCCGGACGGCCACGGCGGTGGCGTCCTGCCGTTCCCGGTGCGCAAGGCCGCGCAGGACGCACACAAGGAACCGCAGTACATCGGCGACCTCGACCACAGCTGGTCCGGCGGGCACAGCGCCTGGGCGGGCGGCTGGTACAACAACTGGGTGCCGGCGAAGTCTCCCGCCACGATGGCCTACTACGACCGGCAGGACCTGCCGTTCCACTACGAGCTCGCCGAGACGTTCACGATCTGCGACGCCTACCACGCCTCCGTGCACAGCTCGACGAGCCCGAACCGCAACTATTTCGTCAGCGGCTACACCGGCTACGAGCCCGGCACCGGCAAGCGCGCGACCGGCAACGACGCCTACGACGAGGTCGGCCACGCGGGCTATTCGTGGACGACCTATGCCGAGCGGCTGGAGCGGGCCGGCCGATCGTGGCAGGTCTACCACGAGTGGGACAACTTCCAGGACAACAACCTGGAGTTCTTCACCAGCTTCAAGCAGATCGCCCGCAAGGCGCTGTCGGCCACGCAGTACAAGACCATGGACGCCTTCTACGGCGCGCTGGGCGGGGCCGACGCGGCCACGCGCAAGGACCTCCTCACCAAGCTCGAGCAGGGCGTGGCGACGCTGACCCGGGCGGAGAAGAGCCTGTTCGACCGGGCTCTGCGCCGGGTCGAGAGCGGAGCGCTCGCCTCCACGTTTCGCGCCGACGTGGCGGCCGGACGACTCCCGCAGGTGTCCTACCTCGTGCCGTCGTCGGCCGACTCCGAGCACCCGGGAGCCTCCTCGCCGGTCCAGAGTGCCCGCCTCACCTACGAGATCCTGGACGCGCTGGCCTCGCACCCGGACGTCTGGGCGTCGACTGTCGTGTTCATCACCTATGACGAGAACGACGGCCTTTTCGACCACGTGCCCCCACCGGTGCCGCCGGCCGGCACCAGGGACGAGTTCGTCGACGGGCAGCCCCTCGGCCTGGGCATCCGGGTCCCGATGACGGTGGTGTCGCCGTGGACCGCGGGCGGCTACGTCTGCTCGCAGGTCTTCGACCACAGCTCCCTCATCCGGTTCACCGAGACCTGGCTCGGGGTCCGGCAGCCCGAGATCAGCGCGTGGCGCCGGAAGGTCTCCGGCGACCTGACCTCGGCGTTCGACTTCGGCACCACCAAGCGGCGGCTCGACGCGCCGGCCGCCGGCACGGTGCCGCCGTTCGCCGGCCGCTGGCATCCGGCGCCGCCGGCCGACCAGAAGATGCCGGTCCAGGAGCAGGGCGTACGGCCCGCACGGCCACTGCCCTACCAGCCGGACGTGAGCGCCCGGCTGGACCCTGCGACGAAGACCCTCACGCTCACGATGACCAACACCGGTACGGCCAGCGCGCACCTGACGGTCTACCCGTACGCCGGCGAGTTCGCGACGCCGCAGCACTTCGACGTCGACGGCGCCGAGACGCTGAGCGTGAAGCTGAACGGCGGCACCTACCGGCTCGTCGTGACCGGGCCGGGCGGGTTCCTGCGCGAGTTCGCCGGTGAGGTCACCGGCCAGGCCGCCGTGGCGTCGTCGATCCACGGGCGCGACCGGCGGGTGTCCCTCTCCCTCGTGAACGCGGGGCCGAAGCCGGTGACCTTCGTCATCGCGCCGAACGCCTACGCGGGCACCGGTGAGAGCAGGCCCCGCAAGGTCACCGTCGCGGGGCGCCGCACCGGGAAGGCCGAGTGGAAGGCCGCCGCGGCGCACGGGTGGTACGACCTCACGGTCACCGTCGCCGGTGACCCGGCCTTCGCACGCCGCCTCACCGGCCACCTCCAGAACGGCCGCCCCAGCGTCACGGGCTGACCGCTCCCCCGATCCGCCGTGATCATGCGGGTGCTCGCGCGGGGCTCCGCATGATCACGGCTGCGCGTGTGGACATCAGGTCCTGACGAACAGCCCGAGATGGACGCCGCCGAAGTCCCACGAGCCCGCTCGGCTGAAACGCCTGTCGGAACGCAGGGCGGCCAGGTCCCGCCTCGGCGTGGGCGTGCGGTAAACACCTCCCGGCGGCGGAACCTCGACGACCCAGATCCGGCGCTCGGCGCCCAGCGCGGCCCGGAAGCGGCCGGTCGGCAGATCCGCGAGGCTCCGGTCGTGGAGCGCCCTGGCGTTCAGGTGCTCGAACGCGTCCTGATAGACGACCGCGAAGATCCTGCGGTACGCGGGGACGTACAACACCGCGTCACCGGCTTCGGCCCGGGTGCGCAGCACGGTGGCCATGGCCCGGAGGTTGTCGGGCCGGGCGGCCGGTTCGCGGATCGCCAGCTGCGTGGGAAGGCTCAGGGCGGCGAGCACGGAAAGGACCGTGCCCGGGAGAACCAGGCGCGTCCAGTGCGGGGCGCGCTCGGTGACATAGGCCAGCCCGACGCCCGCGGCCAGCGCAAGCGCACAGACGCAGTGAAGGAGATAGCGCGGGTGGTAGACGGGCTGGATCTGGGAGGCCGTGACCGCCAGGGCGAAGGGAACCACCAGCCATGGCAGGACCACAGCGGTGTAGCTCCTGCGGCGGCACGGCCCCACGGTGCCGATGACGGCCAAGACGGCGAGGACCAGCAGTACGGGAACGCTGCCCGCGACGACCAGTCCGAAGTCGATCGGAACGCTGATCCCTGGGGGACGCAGCCACGACACCTGCCCCTGCTGGCCTTGGGCGACCAGCGCCAGCGGAGCGACCGTGGCCAGCGCGACTCCGACAGCGGCGGCCCAGCCCACGAGATGACCGCGCCGGCGCAACATCGCTACGGTCAGACCGTGCGCGGCGACGAGGAACAACGAGTACAGATGCAGCCAGCCGAGAACGCTCAGAACGGCTCCATACCAACCGTACAAAGCGAGCCGGGGTCGCGGGGACTCCAGTGCCCGGACCAGCACGTACGTCGCCAGGACCGCGGCCGCACTGACCAACGTGTACTGACGGACCTCCTGTGCGTAGCGGCTGACCATCGGCAAAGCCGCGTAGATGAGCCCGCCGAACAGGCCGGCCGTCGCCGAATAGAGGCGCCGGCCGAGCGCGGCGACTCCGCCGGCGGCGAGCGCCGCCGCGATCGCTGACGGCATCCGGGTGATCGTCTCGCTGGTCCCCAGGGCGGTCACCGGGCGCAGGAGCAGGTAGTAGAAGGCGTGCACGGCATCGGTGTCCCGCAGGAAGTGCCGGAGATCCGCGAGGGATCCATGGGCGGCGACGACACTGACGGATTCGTCCCGCCAGTACGAGGGACCACTGATCCCCCACACCGTCACGGCCAACGTGACCAGCGCGGGAATGATCGGCAGCCAGTGTCGCGGCGGCTTCGGCAGCCCCCGGCCGGCCGACGGCCCGTCCACCTTGCCGGCCGTGGAACCGCGCCAGGTATCCAGATTCACCACAGTCCCCTCACCGTGTCGACCCGGTGTAGGCGGCCGGGAAACCAAACAACGTATTCGTGCGCCCTTAACAGACGGCGAACGTCTGCAGGACCCGAGACGGCCGCACGAGGTCCGGTCCGACGGCTCTGCCTGGCGAGCCGCTAGATCTTGTAGCGTCGCGGCCATGGACACCGTCAAGGCGAACGGCCTGGAGTTCGGTTATCTTTCGGCAGGGCCGTCCGACGGCCCGCTGGCGCTGTGCCTGCATGGCTTTCCCGACTCGGCCCACACCTGGCGGCATCTGCTGCCGGTGCTCGCCGGCGCGGGCTTCCATGTCGTGGCCCCGTTCATGCGCGGATACGCGCCGACCCCGGTGCCGGCCGACGGTGCGTACCAGACAGGCGCGCTGGCCGCCGACGCCAACGCGCTGCACGAGGCCCTCGGCGGTGGCCCGGACGCCGTGCTCATCGGACATGACTGGGGGGCCGCCGCGGTCTACGGGGCGGCCGCGCTGGCACCGGAGCGCTGGCGCCGAGTGGTCGCCATGGCGGTGCCGCCCCTGGAGTCCATGCTGTCCGCCTTCTTGGACTACGAGCAGCTCAGACGCTCGTTCTACATCTTCCTGTTCCAGACTCCGCTGGCCGAGATGGCGCTGAACCGGTCCTTCGTGCAGGCGCTGTGGCGCGACTGGTCGCCCGGATACGACGCGGCCGAGGACGTGGCGCACGCGATGGAGTGCCTGAGCTCGCCGGAGCACGTGGCCGCCGCCATCGGTTACTACCGCGCCATGCTGGACCCCGCCCGGCACGTCCAGGCGGCCTACGCCGCCGCACAGGAGGCCGCGTCCGCCATCGGGGAACGACCCGTCCTGTATCTCCACGGCGCTGACGACGGCTGCCTGGGCGCCGGCGTCGTCGGGGACGCCGAACGCCACCTGCCACCGGGGTCGAAAGCGCAGCTCATCGCCGGTGCCGGGCACTTCCTACAGCTGGAGCGGCCGGCCGACGTCAATGCCCGGATCCTGGAGTGGATCACCAACTAGGGTTGCAGGCCTATGTCGCCGATCACAGCAGACATGGCTTTCTGGGCGAGTGGTCGGGGACTTCGGCAGTATGTACCCGAATGTGGTTCTAGTGGCAGGTGGTGCGTGGTGCTCAACGTCGATGACATCAACTTGACGGACTGGGGTTTTTGGGGGCGTCCGCTCAACGAGCGGCACGAGGCCTTCAAGGCGCTGCGGGAACGGCCTGACCTGGCCTTCTTCGAAGAGCCCGATATCGCCGTCGTGCCGCAGGGGCCCGGGTACTACGCGCTGGTCGACCACGCCGACGTGGTGGAGGCCTCCCGCCGTCCGGCGGACTTCTGCTCGGGCCAGGGCGCGATCAACATCCCCAACATGCCGGTCGACATGAACGAGTACTTCGGCTCGATGATCAGCATGGACGACCCCCGGCACGCGCACATCCGCCGCATCGTCTCGCGCGCCTTCTCCCCGCGGATGATCCAGCGGTTCGAGGACCAGGTCGAGGCCGTGGCCAGGCAGATCGTCGCAGAGGTCAAGGCCGGTGGCACCGGCGACTTCGTCGCGGACGTCGCCGCCCGGCTGCCGCTCAAGATCATCTCCGACATGATGGGGATCTCCTCGGAGCACTACCAGACGGTCCTGGACCAGACCAACATCATCCTGGCCGGCAACGACCCCGAGTTCATGCCGCAGGACGACTTCGAGGGCGTGGCGCTGCGGCTCCTCACGGCCGGCCAGACGCTCAAGGACCTGGTTGAGGACCTCGGCCGCCACCGGCGCGAGCACCCGACGGACGACCTGACCTCGGCGCTCGTCAACGCCAACATCGATGGCGAGTCACTGACCGATCAGGAACTGGGGTCGTTCTTCATCCTGCTCGTGGTCGCGGGCAACGAGACCACCCGCAACGCCATCGCGCACGGCCTGGACCTCTTCACGCGCAATCCCGACCAGCGGGCCCTGCTGATGTCGGACTTCGACGCCCGCATGCCCGGAGCCGTCGAGGAGATCGTCCGGTACGCCTCACCGGTGATCTGGATGCGGCGCACCGCCACGCGGGACACCATGCTGAACGGGCACGAGATCAAGGCCGACGACAAGCTGATCCTCTACTACTGGTCGGCCAACCGGGACGAGGCCGTGTTCGACGCACCTGAGCGGTTCGACATCACCCGGTCCCCCAACCCGCATGTCGGCTTCGGCGGCCCGGGGCCGCACTTCTGCCTCGGCGCCCACCTGGCCCGCCGGGAGATCACGGTGATGTTCAGGGAGCTGTTCAGGGAGGTCCCCGGCATCCACACCGCCGGTGAGCCCGACCGGCTGCTGTCGAACTTCATCAACGGCATCAAGCACCTGCCGTACGCCATCTGAGCTCGCCCGCTCACACAGAGTCCGGCACCGCGCGGGATGTGCGGTGCCGGACCTGTCATGACCGGCGAGGAGCTCAGCGCGCGGTGGGCTCCCAGTTCGGACGCAGCGGCATGCCGGAGCGCCCGTCCCCGTCGAGTTTGACGCCGAGCGTCTGGTGCAGCTGGATCCAGTTGCTCTCGAATCCGATCCGGCTGCCGGCCATGTAGAGCCGCCACACCCGGGCGGTGGCGTCACCGACCTCGGCGACCGCCTCGTCCCAGTGCTCGTCGAGGTTGCGGCACCAGCCGGTGAGCGTACGGGCGTAGTGCTCCCGCAGGTTCTCCTCGTGCCGCACCTCGAAGCCGGCCTCGTTCATCCGGGACATGATGTGGCCCGGCCCCTCGAGCTCTCCGTCGGGGAAGACATACCGGTTGATGAAGCCCTGCTTGCGGATCGACGGCTCGGAGTCGTCGGGCCTGGTGATGGTGTGGTTGAGCAGCCGCCCGCCCGGCCGCAGCCTCCCGTACAGGAAGGAGAAGTACGCGGGCAGGTTCGCCTTGCCGATGTGCTCGGTGAGGCCGATCGAGCTGACCGCGTCGAAGCCCTCCTCGGTCACGTCGCGGTAGTCCAGGTGACGGACCTCGGCGAGCTCCGAAAGGCCCGCCTCCGCGATCGCCTTCTGCGCCCACTCGGCCTGCTGCTTGGACAGCGTGACGCCGAGCCCCCGCACTCTGTACTCCCGGGCCGCGTGCATCACCATGCCGCCCCAGCCGCAGCCGACGTCGAGCAGCCGCATCCCGGGCTTCAGCTGGAGCTTGCGCGCCACCAGGTCGAACTTGTGCGCCTGCGCCTCCTCCAGCGAAGCCTCCTCGCTGGGAAAACAGGCGCAGGTGTAGGCCATGGACGGTCCGAGCACCCACTCGTAGAAGGTGTTGGACACGTCGTAATGGTGAGAGATGGCCTGCGCGTCACGCCGCTTGGAGTGGCGGAGGAACGAAAGCCCTCCGGTCTGGACCTCCTGTCGCGGTGGCTCCAGCCGCCGCGAGGCCGCGGCACGCAGCAGCGGGTCCTCCAGCACGCCACGCAGAACTCGCAGCCGGTCCCGTACGGTCAGGTCGCTGAGCACCTGCGACATCCGGCTCAGCGCGTCGTACATGTCGCCGTGCACATCGATGTGGCCGGTGACGTACGCGCGAGCGAGCCCGAGGGCTCCAGGCGAATGCAGCAGGTACGAGACCGCGTACGGCGAACGGACGTCGATCCGGACCTCCGAGCCCGCGGCACCCGACCGGCTGCCGTCGTAGGCGACGATCTCCACCGGTGCGTCCGACCCCACGATCTGCTCAAAGACCTTCGCCAGCGTCATGAAAATCCTCCTTGTCAACGCCCCCGCACACACTTGTCGTAGAGGTCGAGCAGCCGTTCCTCAGGGTCATAGGCGTCCTTGAGGCGCCGGTAAGTCTGCCCGTCGTAAAGCTGCCAGAATTCCTCACGTGAGTAAAAGGCAGTCGAGTACAGCGATTTATGCCCGTTCAGCTGTGTGACCTTCCGCTCGATGAGCCGGTTGTGGTGCTCCGGGATCCTCCCGGGCGGCAGCGCGACCGTGCCCCAGAAGCCGACGTTCACGTAGGCTTTCCCGGGCTCGAGCGGATAGAGCGGCCAGTCCTCGCGGGCCGCGAGGGGGCACAGCCATATCGGGCTCATTCCCACCTCTGCCTGGAAGAACTCCAGGAACTCGGGCAGCCGCTCGACCGGGACTTCGATGTCCTGGATGACGAACTCGCGCGTCGGCCTGCCCCGCCACCGGTCCAGCCGGGCGGTCGCCTGCCAGCGTCTGTCGAGGGCGACCAGACGCCGGTAGACGTCCGAACGCTTGGCCTGATCCGGCCACACCCGCCGTACGAGCGGGTGCTGTACCCCGAACGCTCCCGAGCACCAGAACCAGTCGGTGTCCCAGCGCCACAGATAGTCGCGGATCGTCAGGAAGTCCACGGAGCGCCGCTGGATCGACCTGTAATAGATCTGCGAGCCCGTGTAGTCGGAGGTGTACGGCGCCGTGTCCGCGAACGTCCCGATGGTGATGTAGAGCTCACGGGGGCCGAACACCGTGCCGTCGACGAAGTCCACCGGCTCACCGTCGTACTCACCGGACTCGCTGATCCGCTTCAGCTCCTCGGCGCAGGCGGTGGCGTCGTCGTGGCGCAGGTGCCGCAGCCGGACGTAGGCCTTGACCGGCGCGAGCTCGATGCGCAGCCGTAGCGAATAGCCGAGCGTCCCATAGGAGTTGGGGAAGCCGCGGAACAGCTCCGCGTGCTCATTCTCGCGGGACGCCGTGACGATTCGCCCGTCCCCGGTCAGGATGTCCATCTCCACGACGGACTCGTGCGGCAGCCCGGCCCGGAACGACGACGACTCGATGCCCAGCCCGGTCACCGCGCCGCCGAGCGTGATCGTCTTCAGCTGTGGCACCACCAGGGGCATCAGCCCGAACGGCAGCGTCGCGTCCACCAGGTCCTCGTAGGTCGTCATTCCCTGGACATCGGCCGTGCGCCGCTCCGGGTCGACGCTGAGCACCCGGTCCAGCCCGCTGACGTCGAGCCCCGGCGCGGAGGATTGGTCCCGGAACCTGAAGAGGTTCGAGGTCCGCTTGGCCAGCCGGACCGGCGCCCCTGGAGGAATCGCCTCATAGGACCGCCGTAGCGCCGCCACCGCTTCTTGATGTCCGCTCTCGGCCACCAGTTGCGTCATTCCGCCCTCCAATGATCAGCTCACCCGATCCTCCCACCAAGGGCCGGGCGATGCGTCGGCGCGCCGCACGGGCCCGCTAGGCCGGGGGCGCCGGGCGGGACGGCGGCGACGGCGAGGGGGGCGACGTGGGATCGCCGGGCCGGGCCGGGTGTTGCCGCGGGCCGGCCTGGCGCGTCTCGGTGGTCAGCTCGGTGTACTTGCGGCCGGAGGTCAGCGGCTTGCCCCCGTAGAGCTCCGACACCGTCACGAAGACGAAGCCCGCCTTGCTGAGCTTCGCCACGATGCCCGGGACCGCCGCCACAGTGGTGGGATGGATGTCGTGCAACAGAATGATGGAGCCGCTGTTGGCGGCATGCACGACGCGGCGCTGGACCACCGCGGAGTCACGGTCCCGCCAGTCCAGCGGGTCGACCGCCCACAGGATCTGCGCCAGCCCGTGGCGCCGCGCGACCGCCGCGACCTGCCGGTCGGTCGAGCCGTACGGGGGGCGGAACAGCACGGGGGTGTTGCCGGTCAGCCGCCAGATCGCCTTCTGGGTCCGGCCTATCTCCGACTCGACGGCGCCGGTGGGGATCGCGGAGAGGTCGGCGTGGCTGTAGCTGTGGTCCCCGATCTCGTGGCCGTCGGCGGACTCGCGCCGGAGCAGCTGCGGATAGGCCGCGACCTGGCAGCCGAGCACGAAGAAAGTGGCCCGCACCCGCCTGGCCCTCAGGATGTCCAGCAGGTGCGCGGTTCCCGGAGCCGGCCCGTCATCGAAGGTCAGTGCCACGCACCTGCGCACCCAGCAGTCCACGGCCGGACGTGCGGCCGGGAGGGGCGGCACTCCCCCCGGCGCGGTCCCGTGCTGCGGTTGGCGGCCCGGCCTGGTCGCGAGCCCGTGAAAGGTCATCCGGTCGATGGCGGCGGGAAAGGCCAGGGCCGCGGAGGAGGCCGGCGCGGGCACGACCCGACGGGACGGGCCCACCGACGCGAGCCGCGGATTCGCGGCCCCCGTGGTGGGCGGGGCCGCGGTCAGCGAGCTCATCAGCCCGGCGCCGGTCAGCGTCACCACGAGGAGCACGGACCGCCTGAAGAGGACCTTTGCGCTCGGCCCGGCCACGCGCGTCACCCCTGACCCTCGGCGGCAGCGATCTTCCTGGACGACCCTCAGTGTAGGCATGCCCACAGGGCGTGGCCCAGCGAAACGTGCGAGTGTCGGGAACCCCGGTGGCGGCCCCGGCGTTAACGTCGTACCCACATGGAGGCCCGCCGCACCGCTCCGGTGCGAGGCCGGAGGACAGGACGGGCGGATGAGGTTCCGGGACCGATTCGGGATCCGCAAGCACCGCGGCCCGAAAGTCAGCAAGCTCGACCGCGAGGCCACCGACGCCGACATCGAAGCACTGATCGCCTTCGCTCGGGGCCGGCAGGGCGTGGAGTTCTTCGTCGAGCCGGAGACTTTCGCGACGGACACGACGGCTGTCGCCGTGGCCCATGACGGCGAGTGGACGCGCCGCCGGGTCGGTGCGCCACAGGTCATCGCCAAGGTCGCCCGCGACCTTGGCCTGCCGATCTACGACGTCAACCTGGTCGGTTATCCGCGGCGCATGCGCGCCTGGAACGAGCGGAACCGGGACCGCAGGATCGATCCCGGCACTCCGGGGGCCGCCGTCCGCTGACTCCGGCCGCGGCGGGCGACCGTGGCGGTCAGGCCGGCCGGCCTGACCGCCACGCGGGTGCCGGTGCGGGACCCGTGCTTCAGCTCGCCCTCCTTTCGGTCTCCGGGTCGCCACGTCCGTCCCGCCGGCCCGGCACATCGTCCTCGTAGGCCGCCGCGAGTTCGGCCGGCGTCATCCTCAGGCGTGCCGCGGAGGGCGGGATGCCGGAACCGACCAGGTCGTGCAGCAGATGGGCCATGGAATAGCCGGGGTCGGCCGTGAAGGCCCGCTCCAGGGCGACGTTCGCCAGCCCGCCGTCACCGGCGGAGAAGGCGGCGTAGGCGAGCAGGCAGGCCGGCGCCGCCGCGTAGGGCTCCTCGACCCGGCGCAGGACATCCCGCCAGAACTCGATGTGGTCGCCGAGCCGGTCGAGGTCCACCCGCACCCATGCCTCGTCGCGCACCCGCAGGTGCGTGAGGAGCAGCCCGAGCCAGGCGGCCTCATCATCGGTCGGCGGCGTGTCCTCCGAGCCGATCCGTCCGGTGACCCGCCGTACCAACGGCAGCCCCTCGGCGATCATCCGGCTCCGGACGACGGAGTCGTCCAGAGTCCCGTCCGCCCATGCGAGGATCCGCTCCTCGGCCCGGCCGGTGGCCTGGCGCATCGACGTGCGAGCCGTCCCGGCGAGCGGCGCGACCGTCCGCGCCAGCTCGGCCCGGTCGGCGAGCACCACCTGTCCCTCGAGCGTCGCCTGCGCGGCCACGGTGCTCGTGGTGATGTCGAACCGGGTGCCCTCGGCCGGGCAGCACTCGAGGTCGTCGCACAGATAGGACCAATAACGGTCGCCCTCCACTCTCAGCGCCTCGCGCAGCCGGATGTGGTGCCGTGCCAGGGCCGACCCCGCGGCGTCCATCAGCGGCGTCACACGGGCCGCCGGCCCGTAGCCCACCATCACCGCGATCGGGAAGCGGTTGTGCGCCAGCATCGCCGCGAGCCGCTCGCCGATGTCCTGCGTAGCGTCGCCGTCGGCGGCCGGGTGAGCGGCCAGAGGTAAGTCGATCCGCATCGCGCACGTCCCGTTGGGCCCGCCGGAGCCGACGGCCACGAGACTGTTGTCGGGGTGGAAGCCGAGGAGGTAGGGGACGGCGGACAGAACGTCTTTGGGGCTGCGGATCACCATGGGCGACCGGTGGTCGCCGGGCATGTCGTCGGTCATGCCACGGAGCCTGACACCCGAGGTCACCGCGCAGCGGCCCGAACCGGTTTCTGTGGACAACGGGGGGCCGGAGACCCCGGAGCGCGCGAGCGCCGCCGAATGTGGAGGTCAGAGGGTATTGACCGCCGGTGACGCGTCGGCGGCGGAAAGTTACGCGATAGAGACCTTCCACATAAATGCATTTGGACTGGTATCCAATCGACGGTCACGGCACAATCCGGGGTACTTTCGACACCATCGCCAGGATGGGATCCAGATGGCCAGCCCTTACGACGACAAGCCTTGGTTGCGGTACTACCCCACCGGTGTCCCGGCCGATGTCGACGTGCCCGACGTCCCACTGACCCAGCTGCTAGACGACGCGGCGAGACGGTTTCCGCGCCGAAAAGCCGTGGCCTTCCTCGGCCGCACCCTGACGTACCGCCAGACAGTGCACCAGGTGGACCGCTTCGCCGGGGCGCTGCGCCGGCTCGGCGTCCGCAAGGGCGACCGGATCGCGCTGATCCTGCCCAACTGCCCGCAGCAGATCATCGCCTTCTATGGCACGCTGCGGCGAGGCGGGGTGGTGGTGATGCACAATCCGCTCTACACCTCCGCCGAGCTGCATCACCAGCTCGCGGACTCCGGTGCGCGGGTCGCCGTCGTACTCGACCGCGTTCACAAGACCGTGGCCCAGGCACTCCCGGGCACTCATGTCGAACATGTCATCGTCACATCGCTGATCGAGTACCTGCCGTGGCGCAAGCGGCTGCTGCTCCGGCTGCCGCTGGCGAAGGCACGGCGGCTCCGCGCGGAGCTCAGCACCCCGGTGTCAGAGGAAGCGGACGTCATCGCCTTCCGGGACCTGATGTCCAAGGAACGTGAACGCCACCAGCAGGTGCCCATCGAGCCGCACCTGGATCTGGCCGCGCTGCAGTACACCGGGGGCACGACGGGGCGGCCCAAGGGTGCGATGCTGACCCACCGCAACCTGGTCGCCAACGCCTACCAGACCGTCGCGTGGGACCCGGGCATCCGCCCCGGGCGCGAGGTCACCCTGGCCGTCCTGCCGCTCTTCCACGTCTTCGGGCTGACCATGTGCCTGACCTCGACCCTGCTGGCCGGCGGCACCGTGGTCCTGATCCCGCGCTTCGACCTCGATCTGGTGCTGGAATCGGTGCGGAAGTGGAAGCCGACCATCTTTCCCGGGGTCCCGCCGATCTATCAGCAGCTCGCCGACGCACCCGGGGCGCGCAAAGCCGGCGTCGGCCGGATCCGCTCCTGCGTCTCCGGTGCCATGAAACTTCCCCGGCAGACCGTTGACGCGCTCTACCAGGGCACCGGCGCCCACGTGATCCAGGGCTACGGGCTGACCGAGACCTCTCCGGTGGCGCTGGCCAACCCCATGGACGGCAACGCCCGGCACGTCTCGGTGGGGGTTCCGCTCCCGGGGACCGAGGCCCGCCTGGTCGGCGAGGAGGACTTCGGCCTCACGGTGCCGGTCGGTCACGCCGGTGAACTGGTGATCCGTGGCCCGCAGGTCTTCGCCGGCTACTGGGGTCAGCGGGCGGAGACGGCCGAGGTCCTGCGGGACGGGTGGGTCCGTACCGGCGACATCGCCACGATGAGCCCCGACGGGTTCTTCACCCTGATCGACCGCAAACGGGACGTCGTGATCGTGGACGGGTTCAACGTCTATCCGTCCGAGATCGAGGACGTGATCTGCAGCCACCCGGCCGTCGAGGACTCCGCGATCGTGGGCGTGCCCGACGTTCGGCACGGCGAGATCGTCAAGGCCTATGTCGTCGTCCGCAACGACATGATCTCGCCCACGGGCGACGAGCTCTACGAACACTGTGCACGGCAGCTGGCCCGGCACAAGGTGCCATACTCCATCGAGTTCCGGCCGGATCTGCCGCGCAACATCCTCGGCAAGGTCCTGCGCCGCGTCCTGCGCGACGAGGCGATGGCCGGCCAGTTCAGCTGAACCGGGCGCACGCTGTTCTGACATGGCCGGTGCGTACGGGCGGTAGCGTTGGCCTCCGTGTCCGCCCCCTCGTCCGCCGCCACGCGCCCGTCCACCGACTCCGCCGCCAAGGTGCCCGAGATGGGAACCTTGCTCGCCGCCGCCGTGGAGGCGATCGGGGGTGCCGAGAGACCCGGGCAGGTCACGATGGCCGAGGCCGTGCAGCACGCGATCGAGTCGGGCGAGCACCTCGCCGCACAGGCCGGCACCGGCACCGGCAAGTCGCTGGCCTATCTCGTGCCCGCCATCCGGCACGCCGTTTCCTCCAGGAGCACGGTGGTGGTGTCCACCGCGACGATCGCACTGCAACGACAGCTCGTGGACCGCGACCTGCCCCGCCTGTCCGAGGCCTTGGAACCGCTGCTCGGCCGCAAGCTCGACTTCGCCATCCTGAAGGGCCGGCGCAACTACCTGTGCCTGCACCGCGTACAGACCGGCGCGCCTGACGACCCCGAGGAGGGCCTGTTCGATCCGCAGGCGCTGTCGGGCCTCGGCCGCCAGATCACACGGTTGCACGAATGGGCGGACGAGACGCGGACCGGCGATCGCGACGAGCTGGTGCCCGGCGTGAGCGAGCAGGCCTGGCGCCAGGTCGCGGTCACGGCCAAGGAGTGCCTCGGCGCGCAACGCTGTCCGTACGGCACCACGTGCTTCGCCGAGCTGGCGCGGGCGGACGCCGGCGAAGCCGACATCGTGGTGACCAACCACGCGCTCCTCGCCATCGACGCGCTCGAGGAGTTCCAGGTCCTCCCCGAGCACGACGTCGTGATCATCGACGAGGCCCACGAGCTGGTGGACCGGGTGACATCCGTCGCCGCCGAGGATCTCAGCGCCTCCAGCGTCGAGGCGGCCGCGCGCAGATGCGGCCGGCTCATCGAGGAGGGCCTCGCCGACCGGCTCCAGGAGGGCGCCGACAGCCTCAAGGTCCTCCTGCAGGATCAGGCGCCCGGCCGCATGGACGTGCTGCCCTCTCCGCTGGGCACCACCCTCGCGGCCGTACGAGACGCGGCGCACGCCTGCCTGACCGCGCTGGGCCCCGCTCCCAAGGAGGGCGACCCGGCGGACATGGCGGCCAGGCGGGCCGCGCGATCCTCGGTGGAAGACCTGCACGACACGGCCGTACGGCTGCTGGGCGCCTTCGAAGCCGAGATCGCCAAGCGGTGGGACGTCGTGTGGCTCGAGAAGCACGTCGAGGGCAGGCGGCCGCCCACCCTGCGGGTCGCGCCCATCGGGGTGGGCGGCCTGTTGCGGGCCAGCCTGTTCGAGACCCGGACGGCCGTCCTGGCCTCGGCCACGCTCACCCTGGGCGGGTCCTTCGAGCCCCTGGCCCGGCAGTGGGGCCTTCCTCCCGTGCACGCCGGTACGTCCGGAGCGGCCGCGGGGGCGTCCGCGGCCGGGCCAGAGCCCGGTGCGAGCACCGCCGACCGTACCGATCCGGAGCCAGGCTCGGGGAGCGGCAAGGAACTCCGCTGGTCGGGGATCGACGTCGGCTCGCCGTTCGACCACCCCCGCGCGGGGATCCTCTACATCGCCAGGCACCTGCCCCAGCCCGGCCGGGACGGCCTGCCCGAGGTCTATCTGGACGAGATCGCGGAGCTGGTCGACGCCGCGGGGGGTCGTACGCTCGGGCTCTTCTCCTCCATGCGGGCGGCCCGGCAGGCGGCCGACGCCCTCAAGGACCGCCTCGGCCATCCCCTCCTGTGCCAGGGTGAGGACTCGACCTCGCTGCTCGTCAAGCAGTTCGCCGAAGACGAGCGGACCTCGCTGTTCGGCACGCTCTCGCTCTGGCAGGGGGTGGACGTGCCCGGGCCGTCGTTGCAGCTGGTGATCGTGGACCGGATCCCGTTCCCGCGGCCCGACGATCCGCTCTCGTCGGCGCGGCAGCGGGCGGTCGCGGCGCACGGCGGCAACGGCTTCATGGCGGTGGCGGCCACGCACGCCGCGCTGCTGCTGGCCCAGGGCGCGGGCCGGTTGCTCCGCTCGATGGAGGACCGCGGCGTGGTGGCCATCCTGGACCCGAGGCTGGCCACGGCGCGCTACGGCGACTTCCTGAAGTCCTCACTGCCGCCGTTCTGGACCACTACCGACCCCGCCGTTGTACGGGCGGCTCTGCGCCGCATCGACGCGGGGTGATCCGTCAGGCCGGGAAGGTGCTGAGGAAGTCCCCGATGCGGCCCACGGCGTCTTCGAGGTCGTCGGCACGTTGCAGGGTCACGACCCGGAAATGATCCTGACCGGCCCAGTTGAACCCCGAACCCTGCACGATCAGCAGCTTCTGCTGCTCGAGCAGGTCCAGCGCGAAACGCACGTCGTCCTGGATCGGGTAGAGCTCCGGGTCCAGACGTGGGAACACGTACAGCGCTCCCTTGGGCTTCACGCAGCTGACGCCGGGCAGATCGTTGAGCAGCTTCGCCGCCCGGTCGCGCTGCTCACCCAGGCGCCCCGTGGGCAGGACCAGCTCATTGATGGTCTGCCGGCCGCCCAGGGCGGCCTGGATGGCGTGCTGGCCGGGCACATTGGGGCACAGCCGCATGTTCGCGAGGATGTCCAGACCCTCGATGTAGGACCCGGCGTGCTCCTTCGGCCCCGAGACGACCATCCAGCCGGAGCGGAAGCCGCAGACCCGGTAGGCCTTGGAGAGTCCGCTGAACGTCAGGCAGAGCACGTCCGGCGCCAGCGTGGCCAGGTTGATGTGCTCGACGCCGTCGTAGAGGATGCGGTCGTAGATCTCGTCCGAGAAGATCATTAGGTTGTGCCGGCGGGCGAGCTCGACCAGGCCTTCGAGCACCTCACGGCTGTAGACCGCACCGGTGGGGTTGTTCGGATTGATCACGACCAGCGCCTTGGTCCGATCGGAGATCTTCGAGGCGAGGTCATCGAGGTCGGGGTTCCACTCCTGCTCCTCGTCGCACACGTAGTGCACGGGCGTGCCGCCGCCGAGGGACACCGCGGCCGTCCAGAGCGGGTAGTCGGGGGTCGGGATCAGCACCTCGTCGCCGTTGTTGAGGAGCGCCTGAAGCGACATGACGATCAGCTCGGACACTCCGTTGCCCAGGTAGACGTCCTCGACGTCCAGGCCGGCGACCCCCTGCTCCTCGTAGTGCTGTACGACGGCCCGGCGGGCGGGCAGGATGCCCTTGGAGTCGCTGTATCCGTGGGCCTGCGGCAGATTGCGGATGACGTCCTGGAGGATCTCCTCCGGAGCCTCGAACCCGAACGGGGCCGGGTTTCCGATGTGCAGCTTCAGGATCCGGTGCCCCTCCGTCTCCAGCTGCTTGGCCCGTTTCAGCACCGGACCACGGATGTCGTAACAGACGTTGGCGAGCTTGTCCGACTGGATGACCTGCATGGAGGCAACCTTAGCCGCGCCCCGCCACAGGGACCTCACGGATATAGCCCCAACTGCGTAAATAGACGGCACATCCAATAATGTGACCTCCGCGACATACAAGCAGGCTTGATTGCTTGTATGTCGCGGCCTACGTTCGGGGTGTGCCAGTGAGCAGCCGCCGACATCTCAGAAATCACAGCCCGAGCCCGAGCCGCACCCAGGAGGAGCGCAGGGCGCGCACCCAGACGCGCCTGCTGGACGCCACGATGGAGTGCCTGGTCGAACTCGGCTGGTCGGGCACCTCGACCACGGAGGTGGCGAGCCGCGCGGGTGTGTCCCGCGGCGCTCAGCAGCACCACTACCCGACCAAGATCGTCCTGGTGGAGGCCGCGCTCGAGCATCTGCTCGAGCGGCAACGGCTCGCCTACGAGCAGGCGTTCGCGATCCTGCCGCCCGAGCGCCGCAATGTCGAAGGCGCGATCGACCTGCTCTGGAACGTCTTCCGCCAGCCGCCCGCGCTGGCGCTGCTGGAACTCGCGGTGGCGGCTCGGACCGACGACGAGCTCAAGCCACTGTGCATCGACGTCAACGAGCGCATCCTGCAGGTCATCGTGGAGACCTTCGGCCGGCTGTTCCCCCAGACCGCGCTCCCCGAGGACTTCGCCGACAGCATGCTTCGAGGGGTCTTCGCACTGCTCGTCGGGCTGTCCCTGCAGAACGTCCTGGACCATGACGCGCACGGCCACCAGGCCGCGGTCCTCGCCCACATCAAGAGCATCGCTCGAATCCTCGTCCCCAACCCCCAGCCCGCTCCAGGTGAAGGGAGCCTCCCATGACCAGAACGCCGACCGGCCTCGCCGAGGAAATGCGCGAGAAGGTCAGCGACCGCGCGTCCTATGTCAGTGTGATCGACCGGCTGTCGAAGGCCTCGGTCGAAAAGCACTGGGACGCCTATGCCGACATCCCCTGGGACGACCCCGACTTCCAGGTCGACCCGAAGGATCCGCGCTGGATCCTTCAGCCGCACGACCGGCTCGGCGCGACGGAGTGGTACCGCTCCCAGCCCGAGGAGGTGCAGTGCGAGATCGGGCTCTGGCGCATGGCGACCATGATGAAGATCGGCCTGCAGTTCGAGAACCTGCTCCAGCGCGGCCTGCTCACGTACGTCTACAAGCTGGGCAACGGCACTCCCGAGTACCGCTACGCCATGCATGAGCTGGTCGAAGAGGGACATCATTCGATGATGTTCCAGGAGTTCGTCAACCGATCCGGACTGCCGATCCGGGGGATGCCCAGGTCGCTGAGCACGATCGCGCAGATCGTCCCGTTGATCCCGCGGCTGTCCACCGAGATGTTCTTCATCTTCGTGCTCGGCGGCGAGGACCCGATCGACTACGTCCAGCGCAAGAACCTCAGAAGCGGGAAGACGATGCACCCGCTCGCGGAGTCGATCGTACGGATCCACATCGCGGAGGAGGCCCGTCACATCTCGTTCGCGCGGCACTACCTAAGGCACAGCGTGCCGAAGATGAACCCGATCCGCAGGAAGATGCTCGGCGTGTTCGCCCCCGGAGTGCTGGGCATCATGGCGCGCATCATGCTGTTGCCGCCCGGCCCCATGGTGCGCCACTACAACATCCCCAAGGACGTCGTGCGGGAGGCCTACCGGAGCCCGCTGGCCCGTGCGGAGATCCGCGACTGCGTGGCCAAGCTCCGCGACCTCGCGGTCGAGCTCTCACTGATCGGACCGGTCAGCAAGCAGCTCTGGCGGGCCCACGGAATCTGGGAGGAGCCGCGGGCCGGCCGTACGGGCCGCGCCGCAGGTGCGGCCGGGGACCGTCCGGCGCCGTCGGCGGCCACGAAGGACAGGGAGGGAGCGGCATGAGCATCGCACTGGTGACCGGCGCGGGCTCCGGGATCGGGCGGGCCCTCGCGGCCGCGCTCGTGGCCCGGGGCGACACCGTCGCGGTGTCCGACCTGGACGGCGAGCGCGTCGCCGAGGTCGCCAAGGAGCTGACCGAGCAGGGGCCCGGGAAGGCCTTCGCCAGCACTCTCGACGTCACCGACGCCGAGGCCGTGGCCGAGCACTACCGGTCGGTCAAGGCCGATCACGGCCGGCTGGACCTGGTCTTCAACAACGCCGGCATCGCGGTCGGCGGGCTGGCCGAGGAGCTCACCCTCGACCACTGGAACACGGCCATCGACATTAACCTGCGCGGTGTGGTGCACGGCGTCCACGCCGCCTATCCGATCATGCTCGAACAGGGGTACGGCCACATCGCCAACACGGCCTCGCTGGCCGGGCTCGTGCCCATGCCGATGGGCATCCCGTACACCGCCACGAAATACGCCGTCGTCGGCCTGAGCATGGGTCTGCGCGCCGAGGCGGCCGTCCGTGGCGTCAAGGTCAGCGTGATCTGCCCGGGCTTCGTCGACACGCCTCTGCTGACCTCGGCCAACCCGGGCCTGCCGGATACGGAGGTGAGCAGGAACGTCAGGGGCTTCGCCAAACAGGCGCAGCGCCGGCTCTACACCGCGGAGGCTCTCGCGGGCGACATCCTGCGGGGGATCGAGAAGAACAAGGCCCTCATCGTGGCGCCGGCCTCCGGCCGCGCCGCCTGGCGCGGTGCCCGGATGTCTCCCAGTGGTGCCGTGCGGGCCGCGCAGGCAGCGGTCGCGCGCTACCACCGCCAGAAGGTCTGAAGCAGGACCGATCAGGTCACGCCGTCCGGGCCGGCCTGATCGGTCCTGCTGTTCCCTCCCGGGCCCGGTCGCCGACGGCCGGGCACACTACGGCGGGACGTCCCGCCCGATCTCGCGCGAGAACTCCCGCTGCGGCGGGAAATGCAGGTCGAAGGCAGGCCGCTCGGAGCGGATACGCGGCATGGACACGAAGTTGTGCCGCGGCGGCGGGCAGGACGTGGCCCACTCCAGCGAATTACCGAACCCCCATGGGTCGTCCGCCAGGATCCTGCGGCCACGCCGCGCGGTGATGTAGACGTTGTAGATGAAGAACAGCGTCGAAACCGCCAACAAGAGGGCGCCGGCACTGGAAAACGCGTGCGCGGCGAAGTACTTCCGAGGGTAGTCGGCGTACCGGCGCGGCATCCCGTCCGCCCCCATCCAGTGGTGGATGAGGAACGTCATGTGGAAGCCGATGAAGAGGGTCCAGAAGTGGATCTTTCCTAGCCCGTCGTGCAATAGCTTACCGGTCATCTTCGGCCACCAGAAGTAGAAGCCGCCGAACATGGCGAAGGTCACCGTGCCGAAGAGCACGTAATGGAAGTGCGCGACCACGAAGTAGGTGTCGTGAACCTGGAAGTCGAGCGGCGGAGAGGCAAGAATAACGCCGGTGAGGCCGCCGAACAGGAATGTCACCAGGAACCCGATCGAGAACAGCATAGGTGACTCGAAGGTCAGCTGCCCCCGCCACATCGTCCCGATCCAGTTGAAGAACTTCACCCCAGTGGGTACGGCGATGAGGTAGGTCATGAACGAGAAAAAGGGCAGCAGCACCCGGCCCGTGGCGAACATGTGATGCGCCCACACCGCCGCGGACAGCCCTGCGATCGCGATGGTCGCGGCTACCATCCCGACATAACCGAAGAGCGGCTTGCGGCTGAAAACCGGGATTATCTCGGTGACAATCCCGAAGAACGGCAATGCGACGATGTACACCTCGGGATGCCCGAAGAACCAGAAAAGGTGCTGCCACATGAGCGGCCCGTGGTTCGGCAGATCGAAGACATGCGAGCCGAACCGGCGGTCGGACTCCAGCACCAGCAGGGCGGCTGTGAGCACCGGGAAGGCCAGCAGGACCAGGATGCTGGTCAATAGCACGTTCCACGTGAAGATCGGCATCCGGAACATCGTCATGCCCGGGGCCCGGAGACCAACGATGGTCGTGATGAAGTTGACGGCGCCGAAGATGGTTCCCAAGCCGGACAGCACAAGCCCGGCGATCCATAGGTCCGCCCCCATGGTATCGGTCCTATTGCTCAGCGGGGCGTACGCGGTCCACCCGAAGTCCGCTGCCCCTCCGCGCGTCACGAAGGAACTCAGGATCAGCAGCCCGCCGAACAGGAACAGCCAGTAGCTCAGCATGTTCAGACGCGGGAACGCCACGTCCGGCGAGCCGATCTGCAGGGGCATAATGACATTCGTGAACCCTGCGAACAGCGGAGTGGCGAACAACAGCAACATCAGGGTGCCGTGGATCGTGAACAACTGATTATACCGTTCGCGACTCATCAACTGCAGGCCCGGAGCCGCGAGTTCGGCGCGCATCAACGTGGCACCGATCCCCGCCAGCACGAATATCACGAATGTGGTGATCAGGTAAAGATAGCCGATCACCTTGTGGTCGGTGGTGGTCAGCCACGACACAATGAGTGAGCCGCGTGGGCGGTCCGGAAGCGGTGCTTCCGGCAGCCGGCGACCGAGCAGAACCATGGCGAACTCCTCGGGATGGGCGGTCCAGACACAACGACGGCCGGGCGCACTATGGGGGGACGTCCCGCCCGATCTCGCGGGAGAACTCGCGCTCTGGCGGGAAATGCAGGTCGAAGGCAGGCCGCTCGGAGCGGATACGCGGCATGGACAAGAAGTTGTGCCGCGGCGGCGGGCAGGACGTGGCCCACTCCAGCGAATTACCGAACCCCCATGGGTCGTCGGCCACGATCCTGCGGCCACGCCGCGCGGTGATGTAGACGTCGTAGAGGAAGAACAGCGTCGACACGGCCAGCAGGAAGGCGCCGAGGCTGGATACGGCGTTCGCGGCGAAATACTCCCGCGGATAGTCCACATAGCGGCGCGGCATCCCGTTCGTCCCGATCCAGTGCTGGATGAAGAACGTCGTATGGAAGCCGATGAACAGCGTCCAGAAGTGGTATTTTCCGATCCGCTCGTTCAACATCTTGCCGGTCATCTTCGGCCACCAGAAGTAGAACCCGGCGAACATGGAGAAGACCACCGTGCCGAAGAGCACGTAGTGGAAGTGCGCGACGACGAAATAGGTGTCGTTCTCCTGGAAGTTGATCGGCGGCGAGCCCAGCAGGGTCCCGGTGAGGCCGCCGAACAGGAACGTCACCAGGAAGCCGATGGCGAACAGCATCGGGGTCTCGAAGGTCAGCTGCCCCCGCCACATCGTCCCCACCCAGTTGAAGAACTTCACCCCCGTGGGGACCGAGATCAGGAACGTCATGAACGAGAAGAACGGGAGCAGCACGCGGCCGGTCGTGAACATGTGATGGGCCCAGACGGTCGCCGACAGACCCCCGATGGCGATCGTCGCGGCCACCATCCCGACATAGCCGAACAGCGGCTTGCGGCTGAAGACCGGGATCACCTCCGTGATGATGCCGAAGAACGGCAGCGCCACGATGTACACCTCGGGATGCCCGAAGAACCAGAACAGGTGCTGCCAGATCAGCGGACCGTGGTTGGGCCCTGCGAAGACGTGTGAGTGGAACTTGCGATCGGACTCGAGCACGAGAAGCGAGGCGGTGAGCACCGGAAAGGCCAGCAGGATCAGCATGCTGGTGAGGAGCACGTTCCAGGTGAAGATCGGCATCCGGAACATCGTCATGCCCGGTGCCCGCATCGCCACGATCGTGGTGATGAAGTTGACGGCGCCGAAAATGGTCCCCAGGCCGGAGAGCACCAACCCGGCGATCCACAGTTCCGCGCCGGCGTTGTCGCTCCGGACGCTGAGCGGGGTGTAGGCGGTCCACCCGAAGTCCGCCGCTCCGCCCCGCGTGAAGAAGGACCCGACGACCATGATCGCACCGAACAGGAACAGCCAGTAGCTCAGCATGTTCAGCCGCGGGAAGGCCACGTCCGGCGAGCCGATCTGCAGAGGCATGATCACGTTGGCGAAGCCGGTGAACAGCGGCGTGGCGAACAGCAGCAACATCACCGTGCCGTGGATGGTGAACAGCTGGTTATAGTGCTCCGGGCTCATGAGCTGCAGGCCCGGGACGGCCAGCTCGGCTCGCATGAGCGAGGCGCCGATCCCGGAGAACAGGAACAGCGTAAAGGTCGTGATGAGGTAGAGATACCCAATGACCTTATGGTCCGTGGATGTCAGCCACGCCACGACCACAGAGCCGCGGGGGCGATCGGGGGGCGGCGCCTCTGGTAGCCGGCGACCGAGCAGGACCATGGCTCGCTCCTTGACTTAGCTGGTCCTTGTCACTGTTCGTGGATCCCTGGGCGTGTCGCAAGGAGTCCTTTCCCTGCGATCACCCAAGAGCTCGCATAGGAACACGCAGCCGAGCTCTACGGCGGTACAGGACCCGACGACCGCGAGGACTAACGTGGAGGAATGGAGCAGATCCTCGTGAGTGCCTGTCTGCTCGGCCGGCCAGTGCGCTATGACGGAACGGCAAAGTACCGCGACGACGAGATACTCGCTCGCTGGCGGGAGCAGGGCCGCCTGGTGTCCGTCTGCCCAGAGGTCACCGGCGGCCTGCCGGTGCCCAGGCCGCCGAGCGAGGTGTCCATGGCCGCGGCCGTGGGAGACCCCGAGGCGCCCAGGTCCACCGACCCGATCCTGCGTGGGGCCGCCGTGCTGGACGGCCACGCCCGCGTCCGCACGGCCACCGGAGCCGACGTCACCGCGCCGTTCGTACGGGGAGCCGAGCAGGCCTTGGAGGTGGCCCAGCGCCATGGTGTCCGGATGGCCGTGCTGAAGGAGGGGAGCCCGTCGTGCGGCAGCAGCCGGATCTACGACGGGACCTTCACCGGGACCTCTGTCCCCGGCTTCGGCGTGACCACGGCCCTGCTGTCCCGCCATGGCATCCAGGTCTTCAACGAAGACCAGCTGGACCAGGCCGCCACCCACCTCGAACGCCTGGAGGCGACCTCTTCCTCCTGATCCTTTGAGGGCAATAAAAAAGGGGCCGCCCTTGTGGGGGCGGCCCCTTTTTCTACGATGTGTCCGGCGGCGTCCTACTCTCCCACACAGTCTCCCATGCAGTACCATCGGCGCTGAAGGGCTTAA
>JAOPYH010000066.1 GCA_025964715.1 Streptosporangiaceae bacterium
GGCGGCACACGCGGCCGCCGGGTTGCTGCCCGCGAGCCGGGCACGCGCGGGGCCCTCGCGTGCGGCGCGGGCACGCTGGGTGGCGTATCTGGCCGCCGGTGGCCTCGCGGCCGCTGCCACGGGGTCATGGGTGGTGGTGGTCCTGATCGTCTGCGGCCTGGTGGAGACCACGGTGGGGGTCCGGACTCCGGGTGAAGCGCCGCGCTCGGCCGCCATGTTCGCACTCCTGCCGGCGCCGGTGGCGGTCACCGGCGGCCTGCTTGCCACGGCCTGGGTGGCGGCGAAGGTCGGCGCCCTGTCCTACGGCGGAGGCTTCGTGATCATCGCGCTGATGGAGCACGACGCCGTGCACACATACCACTGGATGACCGGGGCGCAGTTCCTCGACGCCGTCGCGCTCGGCCAGATCACCCCGGGGCCGGTCGTGCACACGGTCGCGGTCGTGGGCTATGCGGCCGCGGGCCTGGGCGGAGCCCTTGCCGCGGCACTGGTGGCCTTCGGCCCGTCCTTCGCGTTCGTGCTGCTCGGCGGCCGTCACTTCGACCGGCTCCGGCAGAGCCGCCGGGTCCAGTCGTTTCTGACCGGCGCCGGGCCGGCCGCGATCGGCGCCATCGGCGGCACCACGATCCCGCTCGTCCTCACGCTGGCGCACCTGTGGCAGTACGGCCTGCTCGCGCTCGCCGCCGGATGGCTCCTCGGCCTGCGCCGCGGCGTCGTCGCGGCCTTGCTGGGCGCAGGTGCACTGGGGGCCCTCGCCCCGTTCGCCGGCGCGCCCCTCAGCACCTGACCCGGCCAAAGGGAGCGCGCCGCGCGCAGCCTTACAGGTCGTGCCGTGCGGAAGCCGGTGCGGCCCGGCGCGTCCGTTTGGCAGGAGCGGGCTGCCGCAGGACGCCCGCGGACAGGAGCATGGCGGCGCAGACAGCGGTGACGAGGACGAAGGAGGCGGACAGGGAGGTGACGTCGGCGATGGCGCCGATGGCGCTCGGTGCGAGGAATCCGGAGGTGTAGCTGACGGTGGCCGCGCCGGCCACGCCCTCGCTGGGCGTGGGCGCGGAGTTTCCCGCCGCCGCGAAGGCCAGCGGTACGACGACGGCTATCCCCAGGCCGATGAGCATGAACCCCGTGATCGCCGGCAGCGGAGCCCTGGCCACGACGACCAGCACGCCACCCGAGACGGCGAGGACTCCGCCGGCCCGTACGGTCGCGACCGCACCTGCGCGGCGGACGACGAGGTCGCCGCCGAGCCTGCCTACCGCCATGGTGAAGGCGAAGGCGGTGAACCCGGCGGCGGCCAGGCCTGGTGAGGCGGCAGTGACGTGCTTCAGATAGACGGCACACCAGTCCTGGCTGGCGGCCTCGGCGAAGATGGCGCAGAACGCCACGAGCCCGATGACAAGAACGCCCCGGGACGGAAGGACGAACCGCGGGGGAGCCTGCCCGCCGGGCCGGGGCCGGGCCTCGAGCAGTGTCCGGCCGGCGATCCCGCCGACCACCAGGAGCAGCAGCGCGGCGACGGCAAGGTGCCATCGCGCGTCCAGACCGGCATGCGCGGCCACCACGCCGAGGGCGCCGCCGACCAGGCCGCCGACGCTCCACATACCGTGCAGGCCGGACATGATCGAGCGTCCCAGGCGCTGCTCGACGACGACTCCCTGGGAGTTCATCGCGACGTCGCACATGCCGGCGGCGGCTCCGTACATCACCAGCGACACCCAGAGCACGGGCAGGTCGGGCGCCAACGCCGGCAGCGCCAGCACGGCGCACCAGGCGGCGAGCAGCCACCGGGTCGAGGATCGGCCGCCGCGGCTGTGGATCAGGCGGCCTGCCATGGGCATCGCGACGATCGACCCGACGGCGGGGGCGAGCAGAGCGACCCCCAAGGCCCCCTCGCCGAGGCCGAGCCGCTCCTGGATCCACGGGATGCGGGTGGCGAAGCTGCCGCTGACGGCGCCGTGCACGGCGAAGACCACCGCGACCGAGACCCTGGCCCGTGCCACGAAGCGCTCCTCCACCGGACGAAGGTAACAGCCCGGCCACCGGTGCTCAGGTCCTTCGCGCCCGTCGCCCGGTGGTCTCGGCCGGCGAAGCCGCGCCGCAGGCTCTGACCTCGCCACTCGCGTCCCAGTGGTGACGCGGGCGTTCACGGCACCCGCGCGGTCCACTCCTCGGTGCCGAACTTCTCGGCCACCCGGTTCTGGGCCCTGGCGAGCTCGTCGGGGGTGAGCCGGTCGTCGACGAGCCCGTTGCGGCGGCGGAAGGACGCCACCATGCGCTCGATGACCTCCGCACGCCGCAAGCCCGTCTGGCGCCGCAGCGGATCGACGCGCTTCTTGGCGCTGGCGATGCCCTTGCCGGAGATCTTCTCGCGGCCGACCCTGAGGACTTCCAGCATCTTGTCGGCGTCGATGTCGTAGGCCATGGTCACGTGGTGGAGCACGGCCCCGGCGGTCAGCCGTTTCTGGGCCGCGCCCGCGATCTTGCCCTGTTCCGAGGCGATGTCGTTCAGCGGCTCGAACCAGACCTTGACCCCCAGGTCGCCGAGCGCTTCCAGCACCCAGTCGTCCAGAAAGGCGTAGCTGTCGGCGAAGGACATCCCGGCCACGAGGGAGTCCGGGACATACAGCGAGTAGGTGATGGTGTTGCCGGGTTCGACGAACATCGCGCCGCCGCCGCTGATGCGCCGTACGACGGTGACGCCGTGCCGTCTCGCGCCCTCTAGGTCGACCTCGTTGCGCAGCGACTGGAAGCTCCCGATGATGACCGCCGGGCCCGCCCATTCCCACACCCGCAGGGTCGGCGGGCGCCGGCCCGCGGCGACCTCTTCGGCGAGGACCTCGTCGATGGCCATCTGCAGCGCGGGGTCCTGGGGGCCCTCGTGGATGAGCCGCCAGTCGTGCTCGCGCCAGTTGGAGGCGCGTGTGAGCGCCCGCCGCACCGCGATGCCGACGGCGTCGGCGGAGAAACCGAGCATCAGCGTGCCCGCGGGCAGCGCGGCCTCCACGGCCCGCGCGAGGTCGCGGGCCTCCAGTTCCGAGGCAAGGCCCTCGAGGGCCCGGTTGATGCTCTCCAGCGCCTCGTCGGGCTCCAGGAAGAAGTCTCCGCTGATCCGTACGCCTGCCAGGCGGCCGTCGAGCAGCCCGACGTCCGCGACCACCAGCTTGCCCCCCGGGACCTTGTACTCCCCGTGCACGTGTGCCCCCCGCCTACGTGTGAACGGCGCCTTCGCGCCGTAGGATCCCCGTGATCAGCGCGCTCGCTCAGATCACGCTCATGCAAACCTCGGGCGGTGCCGCCGGATTCCCCCGTGCGCACCGGAACTCGCCACATCCATGCCGGCTCTTCGGCCTGTCCGAAAGGCCGTCACCGAATAGCTTTCGATCTCATTTTCAGGAGCTAGTGAATGAGCATCCCCAAGCGCCTTGCGCAGACCGTATCCGGCCTGACTGTCGCGAGCGCTGGTGTGCTCGCTGTGAGCGCGGCCGCCAGCGCCACGGCCGATGACATGCCCACCGCATTACAGGCCAGAAAAAGCGCCCATTCCGCCGACAGCGGCGATAACCGGCGTCAATATCAGTCTGGAACCGGGGACCCTTGCATCAACTGCAACGGCCGCAGGGGACCGCAAGGTCCACCAGGTCCACCAGGTCCACAGGGGCCGCAAGGCCCACCCGGGGCTCCGGCGGTGTTCTCGGCCGAGAAGTGGGGCATCATCGGCCGCAACACCTACGGATCACCCAGCGCCGGCTACCGCGTCGGCCCGTACGCTCGCACCAATCCCACCGACTACGCGGCCACCGTGCCGCCGCCCTACGGCATCGGCAGCCTGGAATTCATCGTCGGCAGCACGGATAAGATCAACTACGGCAACGAGACGGACTTCGCGGGGATGCGGGTGAGTGACCTCACCACACTGAAGTTCTGGGTGTACACCGGAGCCGACAGCATCAGCGGGGTCTCACCGGCCGTCGACATGGAGGTCGACCCCAGGCTCGTCGTCAACGGGACGACGTTGAATTACGCGAGTCTGGTCTACCTGCCCACCGGCTCTGCCGCTCCGTCGGCGCCGGCCACCCCGAGGCCGAACGTCTGGCAGCAGTACGACGCCACAGCGGCCGGCAGCAAGTGGTATGCCACCGGCGCCACAGGAGTCGCGATCAGCTGCCCCGTATGGCAGCCATGCTCGTTCAGCGAGCTCAAGGCCAGGCTGCCGGACGCGGTGATCAGCTACCATCTGGGCTTCACCAAGGGCAGGGACAGCGCCTTCGTGGGCTCGGTCGACGGGCTGCAGGTCAACAACGTGGTCTATGACTTCGAGCCTCTCGGAGTCTACAAACGACCTGAGGGCGGCCCTGGCAAGGTCAGCCGGTGAGAAGCCGGGTGATCGCGGCAGCGGCGTCCCGTCCGGGCGGCCCGGCCGGCCACCAACGTCCGGCCTCCTGCCGGTAGGGATGCCATCGCCCGTCGCGTCCATAACGCAGTTGCACACCAAGCTCCCGGACCGTCCATCGGTTACGGCCCACCTGGGCCTTCAGGCCGGGCCTTTCATCGCCCTCCCAGCCGCCCTCGGCCTGGAAGCGCGTGAGCACCGTGGCGGCCCGCGCCAGATCGCCGCGGAACCGGGCGTCACCGCGCGGCGGCCTCCAGGTCTCCTCCAGCAGCTCGAGCCCGGCGGGCCCGCCATAGCGCCACGCCCGTATCGCTCGCGCGAGATCCTCGGCCGTGCGCCCGCCGCCGGGATCGGGGTCGTGGCCGAGGGAACGCCGGAGCCGGGCGAGGAGGCCGGGGTCGTGATGTGTGGCGGCCAGCCGGACCGTGTCCTGCCACACGTCGAGGGCCGGCTGCGGCCGGTCGGTGGTGAGCGACTCACGGGCCCGCAGTGCGGCGTCGGCCACAAGCACCCGCAGGGTGTCCGGGTCGACTCCGGGTCCGGGAGGAAGGCCCGGCAGGACGTCGGCGATGGAGGTGAGGGCGTCGGGCGCCGGCGGGGGAGGCGGCAGCGCGGGCACACCCCTGGCGAAGGCCCCCTGAGCCGGCGTCCCTAGGGCTCGCGTGGCCAGGGTGGGGGTCTGCGGCTCGCCGTGCAGCGCGTTACGCCGCCGGAGCTCGGCGACCAGCTCCGCCCGTCCCCGCCCGCGCATCAGCAGCAGCACGAACGGGTCCGCGTCCAGCAGCCAGGACGCCTGGTAGCAGAGCGCGGCGGCGTGCGTGCACGGATGCCCCCAGTCGGGGCAGCCGCAGTCCGGCTCCAGGTCCCCCAGGCCCGGGAGCAGGGGCACGCCGGCGTCTTCGGCGGCCTGCACCAGATCGCCAGGCATGTCCCGGTCCAGCAGCGCGGCGATGTGCCCGGCCGTGTCGGCCATCTGGTCCAGGAACCGGCCCCACTGGGCATCGGTCAGCTGCTCCACGAGGACGACGGTCCGATAGGGGGCGTCGTGGAGCCCGTAGACGGGGGCCGCGATCCGTCCTGGGCTGACGGTGATCGGGCCGACCTGCCCGGCGAGGGCATACCTGCGGCCCTGCCGCAGCGGCTCCTGGTCCAGCGAGGTGTCCCGCAATGCCTTGATCCAGGCATTGCCCCACCATGACCGCGCGAACCCGCCGGGCCCGCGCCGGCCCGCCGCGAAGGCGGGGAAGCCCCGGACCCGGTCACCGTCGTGGGCGTCGTCGCTCACCGCCCGGCCCCCTTGCCCTCGCGGCCGCGCGCCGGCCGTACCGGTTCGGTGCGGAGGCCGACGAGATCGGCGAGCTCGGCGTCCGACAGCTCCGACAGCTCGGCGATCTCTGTGCCTCCTGAGCGCAGCACCGCCTCGGCGAGCTCGCGTTTGGCGTGCAGCATCGCGGCGATGCGGTCCTCCACGGTCCCCTCGGTGATCAGCCGGTGCACCTGGACGGGCCGTGTCTGGCCGATGCGGTAGGCGCGGTCGGTCGCCTGCTCCTCCACGGCCGGGTTCCACCAGCGGTCGAAGTGCACGACATGGTCGGCGCGGGTGAGGTTGAGGCCGGTGCCGGCGGCCTTGAGCGACAACAGGAACACCGGCACCTCGCCGTCCTGGAAGCGCCGGACCATGTCCTCGCGGCGGCCGACGGGCGTGCCGCCGTGCAGGAGCTGCGCCGGCAGGCCCAGCTCGGCCAGACGCCGCTCGATCAGCCGGGCCATGGTGACGTACTGGGTGAAGACCAGCGCCGCGCCATCCTCAGCGACGATCGTTTCCAGCAGCTCGTCGAGCAGCTCGAGTTTGCCCGAACGCCCGTCCAGCCGTGGCTCGGGCTCTTTGAGGTAGTGCGCCGGGTGGTTGCAGATCTGCTTCAGCGAGGTCAGCAGTTTCATCACCAGGCCGCGCCGGGCCATGCCGCTGCTGCCGCTGATCTGGGCCATGGTCTCGCGGACCACGGCCTCGTACAGTCCTGCCTGTTCGTGGGTCAGGGCGACCGGCCGGTCGGTGACGGTCTTGGGCGGCAGCTCGGGGGCGATGCCCGGGTCGGACTTGCGGCGGCGCAGCAGGAACGGCCCGACCAGGCGGGAGAGCCGTTCGGCGGCCAGGGGATCCTGGCCGGCCTCGATGGGCCCGGCGAAGCGGGACCGGAAGGCGGTGAGGGTGCCCAGCAGCCCAGGGCACGCCCAGTCGAGGATGGCCCACAGCTCCGAGAGGTTGTTCTCCACCGGCGTGCCGGTGAGTGCCACGCGGGCCCGGGCTGGGATCTGCCGCAGGCCCCGGGCGGTGCCCGACCGCGGGTTCTTCACGTGCTGGGCCTCGTCGGCGACCAGCATCCCCCAGTCGTGGCCGCCGAGTGTGTCGGCGTCCAGCCGCATGGTCGCGTAGGTCGTGAGCACGAAGCCGTGGCCGGCGCCGTCGAGCGACCGGCGCGGGCCGTGGTAACGCCGTACGGCCGTCCCCGGCGCGAACCGCTCGATCTCCCGTTCCCAGTTGCCCAGCACAGAGGCGGGGCAGACCACCAGCGTCGGCCCTGCCGTCACCGCGGCGCCCTGCCGGTGCAGGTGCAACGCGATCAGGGTGATGGTCTTGCCCAGCCCCATGTCGTCGGCCAGGCAACCGCCGAGCCCGAGCGAGGTCATCCGCGCGAGCCACCGCAGCCCCCGCAGCTGATAGTCGCGCAGGGTCGCCGCGAGCGCGGCCGGCTGCGGCACCGGGTCGCCGCCCCCATCAGGGTCGGCGATCCGTTCCCGCAACCCCTCGAGCCAGCCGCCGGGGGAGACCCGCACCGGCTCGCCGTCGGCCTCGGCGACGCCGGTCAGCGCGGCGCCGAGGGCGTCGATCGGCGTCAGCGGCTTGAGCTCCCGCTGCCGGGCCTTGCGCGCCAGCCGCGGGTCGACCAGCACCCACTGGTCCCGTAGCCGAACGACCGGGCGGTGGGCCTCGGCCAGCCGGTCCATCTCTGCCGCCGTGAGCGGATCGCCGCCGAGCGCCAGCCGCCAGTTGAGGGTCAGCAGCCCATCGCCGCCGAAGAAGGTGGCCAGATCCGACGGCGGCGCGTCGGTGTCCCCCAGGACGGCGCCCGCGGTGAGCTCACGGGCCAGCTCACGGGGCCAGTGCACGTCGACGCCGGCCACGGACAGGCGGGCGGCCGCGTCCTCGAGCAGCTCCTCGACCTCCTCGTCGGCGAGGACTAGCTCATCGGGGATGGCCGCCCGCAGGAGCCGCTCGAGGGGTGGCCACACCCGGGCGGCGCGGCGTACGCCCATGATGGTGTAGATGCGGGCCCGCTCCCCGAATCGGGGCTCGGTCCCGCGCCACAGATCACCGGCGTCGGCGACGAGAGCCGGGTCGGCGAGGCCGTGCACCTGTACGACAGCGCGCAAGGGGCCGGCCTGCAGGCCCGCGCGCCCCACTGGCGGCGCGCCGCCGGGCACCGGGGGAGCCCAGTCCAGCCGAAGCGAGACCCGCACCCCGGCATCGGCGCCCGCGGCGACCTCCTCGGCCCAGCCCCGCAGCCCGCGCGC
>JAOPYH010000115.1 GCA_025964715.1 Streptosporangiaceae bacterium
GCGCCGGAGCCCGGCGTCGTGGTCATGATGTGCGGCCTGCCCGGGTCAGGGAAGAGCACATACGCGCAGGCCCTCGAACGCCGTGGCTACACGCGACTGTCGATCGACGAAGTCGTGTGGGAACGCATCGGCTGCGACGCAGCAGAACTCGATCCCGACGAGTACGAGCGTCATAAAGCCACCGCTGAGCAGGAGCTGTGGCACGAGCTGATCCGCCTGATGGACGCCCGCCAGCCCGTCGTCGTGGACTACAGCTTCTGGAACCGTGACACCCGCGAACGCTACAAGGCGCTCATCGAGCGCCACGGCTGCCGGTGGGAACTCGTCCACCTCAAAGCGAGCCGGGTCACCCTGGAGCGCCGGTTGGCCGTACGCAACGAGTTGCATGGTGCGAACAGCGTCAGCGTCTCCGGCGAACTCCTGGACCGGTACTTCGCCAGTTTCGAAGAGCCGATCGGCGAAGGCGAGCGCGTCATCCTGCAGCAGTGACAGGACCGGCAGCGCCCGCTGCCACCCGGTAGTCCTCACCACGGGCAGAGGTTAAAGAACAAGAACCAGGTAATGACGGGCGCGGCTTCCTCTGCGGCGTTATCCCACGTCACATGAAGAAGGCGCCAGCCAGGACGGGGGGACCTGGCCGACGCCGGCTCGGGCGGTGCGGGTTGCCGGTGATAGCGGTCGCCTCCGCAGCGAAAGGCACCGTGGGGCTTCAGCCGAACGATCTTCCCCAAGGTGAGGCCCGGGGACACTGTCCCACCGACCGGCACCATCCAGCAACCGCCACTGCACATTCCCGCGCCCTCCGTGCTCGCCTCCGGCAGCGGATACCGGAGGCGGTCACTGGACGCTCAGAACGCCTGTGCTGCCTGCTGCTGGCGGAACCCGGTGGCGATCTCGTAGCGGCGGGCGGGGACGGTGTTCGGTCCTCGCCGGACGTAGAACTTCAGCCGCGACCCGTTGCGGTAGGAGCAGGGCTGGCTCGCGGCAGTGACCTCGATCGCGAGCACCTTCTTGCCCTCGTGGTCGATCATGTGCGCGCTGTACGGCGGCTCGGGTTCCAGGTTGTTCCGGATCATGTTCACGACCGTGAGCAGCTGCTGGTCGGCGGTCTCCTTTTCTGTGAGCCCCACGATCTGCAGGTCGTCCTGGACGCCGATCAGGACGGTGCCGCCGTCCTGCGAGGCGAACGCCGCGATGGTCTTGAGCATCTTCTTGCGGGACTCGCCCGCCTCCAGGATCTCCTGCTTGGCGTCCAGGTGCTGTCCCTCGCCGGCGGCCAGGAGGATGTCCAGTTCGGGGCCGGGGTGCTCCCAGACCACCGAGGCGTCGCGTGCGCGGCCGTACGAAGGGGCCGGGAAGTGGCGCCAGTCCAGCCACTGGTCTGCGCGGCGCAGCGTGAGCAGGCTCTCGGGAGAAAGCCCGTCGGGAAGAGCGAAGGTGTAGGTGCCGGGGCCGGCCACTGGCTGGACCTCATGGCCGCCTGGCGAAACGTCACGGTTCGGTGCCCGCAGGCAGAGTACGCGGTGACGTACCCACCGACGCCGCGGATTTGAGCACCGTGGCGGTAGTCAGGAACGGCCTGCTCCAGGTCCCCGGCCATCTTGCGGGCGAGGTGCTGCCGCGCCGTTGTCGGCCGCTGAGTCCGTGGCGAATGTACGCCTACTCGGTGAGTCCGAGCTGCTTCTTCGCGGCCTGCTTCAGTGCCATCTCCGCCACCAGCCGGTCGGTGCCGGTGTGGTCGTTCCAGACGGGGTCCGCGTGGATCCGTTCCGAGGCGGTGATCGCTTTGGTCCGCAGTTCCTGTTCCTTCTCCAGCACGCCCGGCCGGTAGTCGTCGAGGAAGGTCGGCCGCTTCAGCGCCTCCAGTTCCCCGAACGCCGCGAAGTAGTCGGCATAGGCCTGGAGCAGCTCGGGTGACCAGGGGAAGGCGGGGGCATCGTCGGTGTCGGGCATACCCGCGATCGTACGTACGTGCCATGACAGTGTCCGCCCGACACCCCCGGTTCGGGCGTCAGCTGCTGCGTGAGGGGCGGGGCTGGGCAGCGTAGAGGATGCCAGGAGCCGTGGAGGCTGCGGTCCACAGTCGGCCATCGCCGCGTTGACCCTACCGGCCGCGGGTGAACGGACAACGCCACCAATCGGCATGCCAGGCTCAAAAACAGGCACGAGTGAAGTTCCCCCACGGTGGCTCGGTGGAGAACAACTCACCTGTGGCGCGCCCTGGTCACGGCCCGACGCGACCGCCTGCACACCGCACCGTGAACAGCCCTGCCCCGGCGGTATCGGGGCGGATCACCGGGCAAACACGAAAGACGCGCCGCGGCGCGTGGCACACAGGCGACAGCAGGTCAGGCGGTCGCCCAGGCCCGGAGCTGGGCGGCGACCTCCTGGACGCCTGCGCTCTTGTGCTTCGCCCGCAGCACCAGGGCGAGGGCGTCCTCGGGCTGGTACTGCATGCAGATGCCGTTGGTGTTGAGGAACACCTCGGCCACCAGCCAGGCGAAGAACAGGTTCTTGTCCTCCAGCGGCTCGTGCAGCGCGGTCGACTCCAGCATGGCCGCGGCCTTGAGCCAGTCGGAGCCGTACACGTCACGCCCCATGTACCTTGCGCGGGCCCGGGCACAGATACCGTCCAGGAC
>JAOPYH010000122.1 GCA_025964715.1 Streptosporangiaceae bacterium
ACGGGGTACGGGAGACGAGCCATCCGCCGTACAGGCCGGCCGGGAGGCGGTCGAGGACCTTCTTCGCGGCGCGCTTGCCACGGTCCGCACGGCGGGCCTGGTCGGCGGACCGCTCCAGCTCGGCGGCGGCGGCGGCGATGGTCTCGACAGCCGGCATGTCGTCGGCGCCGTACACGTCCGTCGGGTCCGGGGCGACCGCCGGGGCCTGCTCGCGGACCAGGGCGGCCGGGGCGACGACCGAGCGGACCGCGGCGGAGACGGCGGAGAAGAGGCGGCGCGGGGAGGAGACACCCGCAGCGGGGGATGGACGGCGACCCGTCAGAAACGCGATGATCGGCACTAGCCGGACTCCTTCTAGTCAAGGACTTCGGTCAGGCCCTGGGACCGGCGTTGGTAGCGCCGACCTGGGGCCGCTTGCGTTGTCGCTGATCACCTTTGGGGCTTAACTGCCCCTTGGGCGATCCGATGTCTATAGCGTAACCTAAAGCCATGACACCGACAAGGGCCGTACTCCTGCTGCGCATCAGCTACCGCACCCGCGAGGATGAGACCGACGAGCCGGACGGAGAATCCGACCGCTGGTCCGACCGCTGGCGCGCCGAATTCTCCAAAGGGATCGGCAGGCAGGAGGAGGACGGCCGGGCGCACGCCAAGCGCCTCGGGTGGACCATCACCAAGGTGATCCCCGAGGACGACACCAGCGCCTTCAAACGCCGCAAGATCGCCCTCCCTGACGGAACGACAGGCCTGCGCACCGTCCGGCCCGGCTTCCGCGCCGCCCTGGACCTCCTCGCGTCCGGCGAGTGTGACGGCCTCATCGCCGACGACCTGGACCGCGTTGCCCGAGACCCCCGCGACCTCGAAGACCTCATCGACGTCGTCGAGTCCCGGCACCCCCGCATCCCGGTCGAGAGCGTCACGGGATCCCTGCGGCTCGCCAACGACGCGGACATCACCATGGCGCGCATCATGTGCGCAGTCGCCAACAAATCCAGCCGCGACACCTCCCGGCGCGTCTCCCGCAAGCACGAAGAGCTCGCCGCCGAGGGCAAGCCCGGCGGGGGCGGATTCCGCGGCTACGGCTACGACCGGCGGAACCTCGAAGTCGTACCCGAGGAAGCCGAGATCGTGCGGGAGATCGCCGCTCGCGTCCTCGGCACCTGGCACGACTGGACGCCCGAGCAGCGGGCCGCCTACGAGACGCACGGCGAGAGCCTCAACTCCGTCGCTGACGACCTCCAAGCCCGCGAGGTACCCACGGTCACGGGCGCCGCATGGAACGCGCTCTCCGTCCGATCGGTCGTCACCAAGCCGCGCATCGCCGGTCTCCGCGCACACCGGGGTGAGATCGCGGGAACTGCCGTGTGGCCGGCCATCCTCGACGTGGAGACCTGGGAGCAGGTCTGTGTGCGCCTCTCCGAGCGGGGCCGTCACATCGACATCACCCTGAAGCGGTGGCTGACCGACGTCCTGCACTGCTCGCAATGCGGTCACGGACTCACGGGCAAGCACGGCAACGCGGGGGAGCAGTACTGGTGTGCCCGGAACAGGGGTGGCTGCGGAAAGATCAGCATCAAGGCCGTGCCTGCCGAGGAGGAGGTTGAGCGCCAGATGCTCGACCTGCTGTCACTGCCGGACATGCTCGGGCGGCTGCGGTCCATCGCCACCCATGAGGCGACCGATGCCGCCCGTACCGAGCTGGCCGAGGATGAGGCGCAGCTGAAGCAGCTTGCCGGCATGTGGGCCCGCAAAGAGATCAGCTTCGCCGAGTATGGCGAGGCGCGCAGGATCATCGAGAGGCGCGTGAAGGAGTCGCGGGCCCTGCTGACTTCTGCGGCGCCGCGCGTCCTGCGGAAGCTGCTCGCCGGTGATGTACGCGAGGGCTGGGCCCGGCTGACGCCGGCTGACAAGCGCGAGGTCGTGCTCACGGTGACGGCTGGCTACGAGGTCGTCCCGTTCATCGTGGGCAAGCCCCGCCGATTCGACCCCGACAGGCTGCGCCCGCTGGACCCTCAAGCCTGACGCGCCAAAACGAAGGGCCCACGCTCTCCCGAGCGTGGGCCCTTCGTTGTTGGACTCAAGAGCCTGCGACGTCTGGGTCTTCCGGCGCGGAGGGGTCGGCCAAGCCGTCGTGCTGCAAGTCGGAGGTGAGGATGCCAAGCGCCATCTTGAGTCGCCGGGCAATCTCTTCCAGCTCAGCCGGCGCCGATTCGACGTTGGCCGCCTTGAAGGCGCTGAAGATCATGGACTGCAGCGCAGAGTTTCGCCGGTTCACGTATCCGAGATAGGCCGACGTCTGGCCGCTGCCTGCCTTCTCCGCCAGTTGACTGAAGAGTGTCGCAGTGCGGTTCTCCAGATCCGTCTGCATCTCGCCTTCGGCAGGGAACAGCAGCGACAGCAGGTCATCGGTAGTGATCGCCTCGTCTGCGGACCTGGGCTTGATCCTGGTGTCCGGCCCCGGCGGAACCAACCACCAGGTGAGCGGCAGACGGAAGGCTCGCGAGAGCGCGACCAGTTCGTCCGCGCTGAACTCCTTCACCCTCGCTGACCGGTGCGCCCGCTCGGCGGCGGCGTAGACCGGGATTGACCATGTCTTGCCAAGGCAGGTGGAGATGCGCTCCGCCGCCTCAAGCTGCGTCCACCCGCGGAGTTCACGGGCTCTCAGCAGGTTGTAGGACACAACCCCGTCCGCCGTCAGGCTCGGGAGTTCGGCTGCCTCATGGGCGGCCGTGAGCTCGTTGCCGAGCTTATTGGCGAGGTCGTCCTCGGATTCAGATCCCACGCCGGGAAGGTACCACTCACTACCCCAAGGGCGACACTGGTGTTGGCCTCCCAACGCTCTTGCATGCCATGCCAAACACAGCTAATGTCGGGGCATGGCCAACACCAGTGTTAGTCAGCGAGCATCAATGTTCGCCTCGGGTCAATCCCTGCGTGCCATGCGAACGGCACGCAAGTGGACGCTCAGCCAGGCAGCGGCGAAGGCCGGCATGGACGAGTCCCACCTGTCGAAGGTGGAACGCGGCCTCGCCGGACTCAGCGTCGACACCCTGTCTCGGCTTGCGGGTGTCTACGACCTGGCTGAACTACAGGCTCAGCTGGCCCCTTACGCCCGGGACGCGGCGTGAACGCCGAGCAGACCGCACCCGTGAAGACGGCGCGTGCGCAGGTGACGCTCTCCGACCTCTACGCGGGCCGTGAGCTCACCGACGCGCAGGTCCGCCGTCTCGTCGCCCTTCTCGGGCTGACACAGCCGAGCAGGCGCAAGGCCGAGCCCCGCGCCACGGCCGCCTAGGGCCGAAAACGACAGCGGCCCCGGGCCGCCACAGCCCGGAGCCAACGCCACCCATTCGCGCCCGCCCAGGACCAGCAAGTCAGCGGCGGACGCACAAGTGAAAGCGGTACCCATGATGTCAGACACCCGGGCAATCGGCCACGAGACGCAGGCCACCGTCAACGGCACCGCCGTGCGGGCCGTCCCGTTCACCCAGGCCGGCGAGCAGCTGCCCCCCACTTGGACGTTCACCAACCGGTACACCGACAGGCCGACCACGGTCACCTGCATGACCGGCTGCGTCATCGACCACAGCGACAACATCGCGACACCGACGTTCCCCGAAGATGTCTGGTGCCAGACGCTGAGCGAGGACGTGTCGCTGCCGATCAACTCCAACGGCAAGCCCGAGGAGTACCGGGTGCTGGGCTCGGAGATCAGGGTCATCCCGTTCTCGGAGATCATCGCCGAGCGTCTGCCGCACGTCACGATCGAGATGGTCGACGAGCACATCATCGAGGGCCTCGACCCGGATGGGCTGGCCACGGTCATCCGCACGCTGAGCGAGCGGATCGACAGTCTGAAGGACCGACAGGCCCAGCTGGCCCAGGTCCGCGCCGACTACGTGCGGCGGCAGGCGTGAGCGACGAGAACATCACCGACGCGGCCGGGGGCGTCGTCTCCGGCCGCCCGGCCCGATACGACTACGAGCAGCTGCTCCAGGCTGACAAGCTCACCACCGAGGAACTGGACTACCTGATCGGCAGGGAAGGCCGAAACTCGGGTCCGTCGCACCTGTCCGAGGCGTACAGCTACTGCACGATCACGGCCGACACCGTCACCGCCCTGATCGGCGGAATCTGGTCCGGCGCCGAGTTCCCCGACCGGCACCTCGACCGTGACGAATGGCGGTGGCTGTTCGACGTCGCCGGGTTCACGGTCGACGGCAAGCCGGCGGACCGGCCAGACCGTCCGGTCCTGCTCTACCGGGGCTCGGTGCCGGAGCGCCGCACCGACTGGTCGTGGACCACCGACAGGACGGTCGCCGAGCGGTTCGCCGCCGGGAGTGGCGGCCGCCCACCGGCCCGCATCTACGTGCTGCTCGCCCCGCCCGAGGCGCTGCTGTGCGCCAACACCGGACG
>JAOPYH010000189.1 GCA_025964715.1 Streptosporangiaceae bacterium
CCTGCGGACCGGGAGGCGGCCGTGAGCATCGAGATCCGCGAAGAGGACTTCGCCGACTGGGACAGCGAGCTCGTCAGTCTCGCCGGGGCGCAGCTGTTCAGCGGGGTGGCCGACATCGTTCACCACAACGCCAAACCGGGCGAGGGCTGGGACCCGTTCGCCGACCCGGCAGACGTGCCCGCCGTGATCGCGGAAGTGCGCGGCCACATCGAACGGTTCGAGGCCGTGATCAAGAAGGCACGCGCCGACATCGCAGGCGTCGAGAGGAACGCCCGGCTGGCCGCACGAAGGCGGCAGAGGGCGGAGAAGAAGGCAGAGAAGAGGCAGACCGATGAGCAAGGCTGAGACTCTCGCGCAGGCCGCACGAGAAGCCTCCGAGGTCCGCGGGTACGCGACCGACCCGGACGTCGTGGCGTTGCGCATCGAGCGGATACGCGCCTGGTGTGACCGGCTCGTGTGGACCGGCATCGTCGCGGGCCTGCTGTTCACGATGGCCAACGTCCAGCACTTCGCTTCGGGCACCGCGAAGCCGCCATGGGAGCACGGCGGTTCGATCGACTGGGTCATCGCGTGGCTGCTCGACCCCATGGTGTCCCTGGTCTTGATCGGTGTGCTGATGGGCGAGCAGGTCATCAACCGGCATGGCATCAAGGCCGGCGGATGGGTGCGCGTCACGAAGTGGGTAGCGCTCGGGTGTACGTACTCGATGAACACGTGGTCGGCGTGGGACTTGAAGGACCCGGCGCAGATCTTGCTGCACTCCGTCCCGCCCGTGATCGTGGTGTGTGCGACGGAGGCGATCCCGACTCTCCGCCGTCAGATCACCGAGGCGGTAAAGAAGGCGTACCGGGCCGCTGTCACCGAGGCCGATCAAGCGGCAAATTTGCCGCTTGCTCCAGCAGTGGTCGCCCCGGAGACGGTCGCTGACGAGTACGACACCAGCGACTGGCCGGATACACCGGAGAGCCTCGAAGGGTGGCTTCCTGTACCCGAGGTACAGCGCGTACCCGAGCCGCAGGTACACGTACCCGACGACAGCGAACCGTCCACTCAGCCCGTACCCGACCAGCAGCACGTGGCCGCGGTCGCCCTGTTCGGCGACGAGGTACGGGAGGGCAGGGTTCCGGGTATCCAGCGGATCCGGAAGGCTCTCGGCATCGGCCAGGACCGCGCCTACGCCGTGCAGGCGTACCTGAAGACGATCGCGACCGAGTGACCGTGTACCCGCCTCGGAGTACACCGCGGGGTACGGCAGGTACAGGTGTACTCGCCGTACCCCGCGGGGCGACGCTTGCCGTTCGGGCGATCGGCAACGGCTTCCGTACAGGCGGCTGGAAGGCGTCAGCTTGGCCCGTACCCGGGAACGCAATGTGCACTCCCGACGTGCAGTGCACGTTCGTCTCCCCGGATCGGGGCTCCACGTGCAGGCGTACCGCGCGCGCACGCGAGAAGCGGCCCGGCAACGTGCACCAGGTGACGGCAACGTCACCGGCCGGTAAGCGTCCGGCGGTCGCGATCGCGTTAGGGCAAAGGGCAAGGGCAACGGGTCGATGCCCAACCGATCTGGGCCCTACGCGACGGAGGCCCGCGGGCCGGCGACGCGCGGCGGCGGGCGCGAATAACACGATGCCTCAGCCTCCGTCAATGCGTGAGTGCACTCGCAGCCGGGCACCCAGGCACACGCGAGGAGGCTCTGGCGCCTTCGAGGCTGACCCTCGGCGCTCGGCCCGAGGCGCGAGTACACCCCGACGCGGAGACACCGACGCGTACACACGCGAGGCCGGGATTCGTTCACGGGCCGTCACTGTGAACTGTGCAGGCCGGATCGCGGCGATGTCCCTGTTGAGGATCCCAATGCGTCGGGGCGCGCCCCTGCGCGCGAGGCACCCCGATCGGGGTGCACAGTCGAACCTCGTTCGGGCTCACGGTCCGTGTGCGGCAAGGGCAGAGGCAACGCGGGGCGGCCGGCAACCGCTGGGAGGGTCTCAGCTTGCGCGCGCGCGCGATCGCGCGAGGCGGGCCGGTTTTGGGCCCTCGAAGCGGCAACCGTTGCCTTTGCGCTCCGTGACCGCCGAAGGTGCACCGGTGTACGCCCGGAGGGGTCTCCTCACGCGTGCACGCGCCACGCCTGCACATTGGGCCCTCCGATCCGAGGCTCGAACATGCACTGCACGTCGCTTGTGTACGTTCACGGATCGTGACGAGATCCGCCCGAACCTTGCCCCAATTGAGGCAAGGTCGCCGATCCGGGGCCGACCGATCCGGCGGCGATGCCTCGAAACGCGCACACCTGACGGCGCTGACGGGCTTCCGTCCCTCGCCCCACACCCGGACATAGGTCGACTCCTGCCCGCGCCTCACGGAGCCCCTCAGTCCCTCGCGCCGTCATGGGCCTCAGAACTGGTCCGCTCCGGTCGCCTGACCGATCACGAAGATGTGCCGGTTCGCCGAGCACACCGTCTCCAGGACATGCACGGGCGTGTCCTCGGTCGAGTAGGACGCCCGCAGGACCTGGATGACCCACTCGCCAGGGTCCAGCTCGAGTGTCTCCGCCTCGAACCGTGTCGCCTGCCGAGCGGTGAGCGTCTCCTTGGCATAGCCGAACGTGTAGCCGAGCGACTCCAGAGCGGCCTGCAACGTGGGCAGTACGAACTCCGCTTCGGCGATCCGCGTACCGGCGAACTCGGCGGTACGGAAGTAGCTCGTTGCGATGCGCACCGGTACCGAGTTGGCGGTGAACATCTTGCGGCGTGCGATGGCCTCGGTACCGGGATCGATCCGGAGCGCCGAAGCGATGTGGTCGCCGACCACTTCGGTACCGATGTAGAGCATCCTCCGTTCGCCCGTGATGCCCTGCCGTTCGGCCTCTTCGAGGAACAGGCTTTTGGAACCGCGTACCGCTGGGTCGGTCGGCAGTGCTCGCTGTACGAGAACGCGGGGTGCGGTCCGCTGCGGCTGGGCTGGCGCCCTGGCCGATGCCCCGGCGCTCGCAAGCTGCGACACGCGGCCACCGCTGACGCCGAGTTTGGAGCCGATCTGTTCGAGCGTCATACCGCTGTCGCGGGCCTGGGCGATGGCGTGCCGGCGGATCGAGGCCAGCTCAGTGACCGCGCCCTGCTGCTCAGCCATGGCCTTGCCGACTGCGCGCACGCGTTCGATGGGGTCGCTGATCGCCGCGATGCCGCGAAGTGTGTGCTGGTCCATGGCGCTCACTTTAGCCCTCCCTATTGCGAGCGGTCAGGGGTGGGCGTACTCTGCAACTCGATGGAGCTTTACCCCCCTCTATCAGAAGAAGGTAGGAAAGCTCAATTGGTACGGCGTCCGGTCACCTGCCAAAAGAAGATCCGGACAGCAATCCCACCTCGGAAGGAAGACGTTTTGCTCGACATCAACCGCATCCAGATCACCGGCGACGCCGAGTTCTGGATCGCACTCCCGGACGGCTACGAGGCCACCGGCGGGTTCTACAAGCGCACGGCCATCGGTGGCAAGAAGACGCTCGACATGCTGCGCGACGTCGCCAACGAGGCCAAGCGACTCCCCTCGGACGCTCAGACCTACCTCGTGTTCAGCTACTCCGCCGCGCTCCTCAACGACCCGAAGCACGGCCAGGACATCAAGCGGCAGATCAGCGACCTCGAGCGCAACGCCAAGGGAAGCCGGGCCGTGTTCATCGACACGACCCAGGACGCCCGCCCGACCCGATAGCCGCACCAGTACGACGGGACCGCCCCGCGCTCACCTGCCAAGACGGACGCGGGGCGGCTTCCCTCGAAGGGAAGTTTTCATCATGACCGAAGGACTCGGGGGCACGCTAGTAGCGGAGCGCCCCATCATCCCCGACACCACGGGCCTGATCTGGGAGCGGTGCCCGCTGCCCATGGAGGCGGCGACTTGCCCCGTATCGTGGTGCCAGGGCATCCACGCGGACCAGTTCGATCACTTCATCAATCACGAGCGGGACATCGCCGCAGCGACCCGGAACGGCCTGCTGGTGTTCGAGGTCGCCGTTCACCGGGTGATGCCGATCAAGCCGGGCTCGCTCCGCGAGACCGAGGACTCGTTCGCGATCAACACCGCGAAGCGCCCCCAGGTCTGCGTCTTCCTCTACGACGCCACCCCCGTCGTGTACCGCGCAATGGTGTTCGAGCACCTGGGGTACGCGACGACCTTCACCACAATGCTGCGCACGCTCGGAGAGTACGAGTTCGCCGGAGCGATCGCCGAAGCCCTGGACCTCTGCGACACGATCATGAGTGAGGCGAAATGACCATCACAGAGACCCGCGCCCCGGAGCAGGAACCCCCCGTCTGCCCGTTCTGGTGCGACGGTCACGACGGCAGCTTCGCCCTGGACGACTTCACCCACATGAGCACGACCGGAGCCGTTGACCTGTCCGACGACCTGTTCGCGGATACGTCACTGCCCGGTAAGCGCGTGGTCCTCCACAAGACGGTCACGGTCACCGTCGCACAGCGGGAGAGCGCCGCCGCGCATGTGCTCCTGTGCCAGTCCTCAGGGCTCGACTTCGAGGACAAGCTGACGGCATCGGAGGCCGTGAGGCTCTCGGTCATCCTGCATGACCACGCCGAAATCGTCCGCGCGAACGGCGATCATCTGTGCTGGTGCGACGGCCTGCACCAGCCGGGCGACGACCACTTCGGCGAGTTCAAGAACGTTGGTCTGGAACTCAACGAGCGACGCGGGGACCAGATCGCAACGATGCTCTTCCGGGAATGGAAGGGTGAGAAGTCATATGTCCGGATGGTGTGGTCCGATGAGCGTCATGAGGCGGACATGACGCCGGACGAAGCCGACCAGGTCGCCGCGCTGCTGCGGCGCCACGGCGCGCATGCGGCCGGGAACCACTACCGGGCCGGTCCGCACCCGGAGCACCCCGAGCGGCGCGAGGTCTGAGTCGTGGCGCAAGTCTCAGCGGCCTGTCGCATCTGCCGGACATCGCCCCCTTCGGAGAGCGTCGTCGAACATGCGCAGGCCCACCGCGGCCGGGTCACCATCACCATCGCCGGCCAAGCGAAGAAGTCTCGGCGCCCGCGGTCGAGGGGTAGGCGTTCGCCGTGGCGTACCTTCCTGCCCTTCGCGGGCGGTGGTGTGGGCGGCATCGCCGGGGTGATCGTGTTCGGGTCCCTGCTCATCGCCCTGCTGTGCGGCGTTCTCGCCTTCGCGGGGATACGACGACTGATCCGCTGACCACCCCTCACAGCGACGCCCCCGTACCGGAACAAACCGGGCGGGGGCGTCGTGCTGTCCGGGGCGCATAGCACTTACCCCTGACACAAACGATGCCGTCCGCCTAGCCTGGGGGTGCGAACTCAACAGGGAGGCGGACGGCCTTGTCTGAAATTAGCACGATCGGAGCCCGACTCAAGGCGATCCGACGCGAACGGAACATGACCCAAGAAGGACTCGCAGCGGCAGCCGACGTCAGCCGAGATGTCATTGCGAAGCTCGAGCAGGGGCGCCGGCAGTGGGCCCGCGCTGAGACGCTGATGAAGCTCGCGAACGCCCTCGACGTCGACCTGTCCGACTTCACTGGGAAGAGGGACCGCATCGGTTCCGACCGTGACGGGGGACGTGTCCTCGCACTCCGCAACGCCCTCATCTCCCCGACGATGCTCCCCGATATCGACGACCAGAGCGGCGCAGAGCCTGTCTCGGTGGAGGACCTACATCGTTCGGTGGCCGCCGCGGTCGCCACGTACTGGCGCGGTGACTTCGGGGCACTCCTCGCGACCCTGCCCGGCCTCATCACCGACGCGCGCCGTACCCACGCCAGCGCCGGAACCAGCGCCACACAGTCCCTTGCGCTCGCCTACGACCTCGGCGCGAACCTGATGGTCCACCTCGGCAGAGACGACCTGGCGGCCATCGGCGCAGAACGCGCCATCATCACCGCGCACGGCGGCGACGACGAACTGTTGTGGGCGACCCTGCACGCCACCTACTCGTGGGTGATGCTGCATCAGGCGCGCCTCGAGGAAGCCGAGCAGCTCGCCGCGAACATGGCGGCACGAGTCGAACCGTCGTTCTCCGGTGATGCGCGTCGCGTCGCCGTGTGGGGGAATCTTCTGATGACGGCCCTGGCGCCTGCCGCCGCGGCGAAGCGGGACATCGCCGAGTACATCTCACTCGCTGGTGCCGGCGCGGAACGTCTCGGCCGGCGCGTGAACATCTACCACACGGCTTTCGGCCCGGCGTCAGTGGCGATGCAGGCGACGCATGCGCACGCGACCATGGGCAAGCCTGATCGGGCTCTGGAGTCGGCACGGAAGCTCCACCCGGGGGACCTCAAGGGCATCTCCCAGGGCGCACACCTGCTCGACGTCGCCCAGGCCCACGTTGATGCGAAGCATCGGAGAGCGGCCGTTGAGCGTCTCCAGGAGGCTCGGGACGTCAGCCCCGTCTGGTTCAGGCACCAAGGCATCGCGAGGTCACTGGTGCGGGACATCCGCGAAGAGGAAACCCGCCCATCTCCGGCAATCCGGTCACTAGCGCAGACACTCGCGTTGTGATCTAGGACGTGGCGCCCGACCTTGACCGGGTACGGCCACGCCCGGTCGGGCAGTACGTCCCTGGTTAGCCCCGGTGGGACGCCGTTGACTGTCGGTAGCCATGTTGCAGCCGACACATAGGGAGCATTCGGTGAACGCGATCACCGATCCACTCGGGGAAGTCAGGGAAGAAGTGCACGCCCAACTCCACGAGCTGGAGACCCGCTTAGTCGCGCACGGGTTCCGCGTCGAGGTCGAGGAGAAGTTCTGGCTGCTGCGGGTGACGCACTCCGCCGACAAGCTGTCTCCGGCCCGTTCGGTGCGCGTACAGATCGCCACGGGGCCCGGCCGCAGGTTGGATTGGTACTGGGTCCGCGATGCGATCGAAGACGTCGAGCACCTCGCGCCGGCCGCTGCGATCGCTGAAGTGACCGAGGCCATCGCCCGCGCACTGCACCGGGGTGATGTCCGATGAGTGAGAACAGCGGCAACGGCCACTTCGGTGGCTGGCACGACTTCGACCCGGCCGTCCCCGACAGCGCGGACCTTGCAGAAAAACCGGCAAGGTCGACGGTGAGTAGCGATGTTAATGCTGACATCTCTACTCAGGAGCCGACCGACGAAGCTGATGCCTCGGAGGAGTCGTGAAGGGCACCAAGCCCGTACTCGCCGGCTATCGGATCGAGTGGGACGCCGAAGCCAAGGAGTGGCTAGCCACTCACGAGACGCGCGGCACCGAACTACGCGGCAAGAACCAGCGTGCACTGGACGTGCAACGCAACCTAGGCGTGATCCAGGCCGGAAACGAACTCCTGGAGATCTGCCAGTACGCGCTGACGCACGGCTACACGCCACCGCCGCAACCATGAACTCCTCGCGCGGCCGGACGCGGTTCGTCCCCCAGGCAGCCTTTGTCATGGGCCGTGCGAGGGCAAGACCCCGCGTGACCGCCGGTGCTCCCAGGTACTCGGTCACGCGGGGCAAGACCTCCCCGGGGCAGGCTGAGGTGTTCCATTTGGAACACCTGCAAGACCGCGCATCCGGGGTGGGGCGGAGTCCGTCAGGCGGCTTTGGGCCGTCAGTTCCCCCGGCTGGCCAGCCACTCGCCGGAGGAGCCTCCACCGCCTGACGGACCCGTCACCAAGGAGAACCAGAGAGGGGGGGACGATATGACGACCACGTGGAAGAAGAGTTCGCGCTCCGGTAACGGTGGCAATTGCGTTGAAGTTCTCGTGACCGACGACGCAGTGTCCATCGCGTGACCTGAACGACGAAGACCGCCCGCCCTCCCGAGAGTTGGGAGAGCGGGCGGCTCTCTGTCGTACCGGCGTGCTAGGCAGCGTCGCTCCGGGATGATGCCCACCGCTGCCGGGCGAGGTGCGTCATCCCCTTGTTGCGACCCCGCGCGTCAGTGTCCATGCCTGGCCTGTCCGTGCCGCCCCACTGCCGGCCAGGCGCCTCAGGCCAGTACCAGAAGACCCGGGCCTGGATCCGGGCCTTACGCAGACGGTGCTCCCAGGCTTTGGTAGTCACTCCGAGCGCGGCGCGGGCCGCCGCATGACTGCCGTGCTCGGCAAGCGCAAGCAGCGTCTCCTGATGCCGCGGCGAGAGAGCATCCCAGACCTGCTTGACCGCGAGCCGGTCCACGATCGCATCCTCAAAAGGGCTGACGAGAGCGCCTTGGCTGTACCAGTAGCGGGCGAACTCTCGTCCGACGCCCTCCCGCCCGGACCGGGACCTGTTCGTCTCGATACCGACGAAGGACTTCTGTTGTCCGTAGGCCGAGGCAACGGCGCGGCGTCCCGCCCGGTACAGGTCCTCGATCATCGGTTCCGGCTCGGCGTACAACCGTTCCACGATGGCGCAGGCGGCGACGTCACGGGCCTCTTCGACGTCGAGGAGCCGGCCGTATGCGATGCGGACGACGATGCCCGCGATCTTCGCCAAGTCCTCGAGCGTCCAGCCGTGGGGGAGCTCCTCGGCCATTCGTCGCCCTTTCGCGAAAGAAGCCCCGGCCACATGGCCGGGGCGAGACTGGAAGCGGAGGCGGGACTACTGCTGAATCAGGTCAGCGGGCACCGAGCGATACGCACGTCGAGTTGAGCAGCCGGGCGGCAAGGATTCGCCCGTCACAGGCCACGGGCGGGGCCTGAGACGTTGGTGAGGGTGCCGGGACCGGTTTGTCTCCCCCGTCGCCGGAGCGACCTCCTGAGCGCTTCCCTGCGCCTGCCGCGCCAGACCCTGGTTCCGGGCCTGCAGCGAGCAGCGCAGTGGCCGGCGACGGGGAAGGTCCCGATGTGCCCGCATATGGGGGCTGCGGCGGGGCAGCCGTGCCGGGAGCAGGCGCCGTGACCGTGACTGTCGGGGCGGGCCCAGCAACGGCCGGCCCCGGATGGTTGGCGCTCAGCAATGCGATGAGCAGCGACGTGGCCCCGGCGGCGAGGACGATGGGGCCGCCGTGCTCACCGACCCGTTTCAACACAGCGGTGTTCAATGTCCGCCCTTCATGAGGATCCCGGCGATGACACCGAGGGCGACACCGACGACCGTCTGAGCCAGGCCGAGCAGCCAGTTCCGGTTTCCGGCGGTCTTGGACGTGTCGGCCTGTTCCAGGGCCAGGACCCGGTCAGAGATCGGGCCGAGCATCGCCAGGAAGACCTTCTCGCTGACGTAGTGCTGCTCAATGAAGGAGATCTTGGTCTCGTGCCGGTCCTGGGTTCGGACGACTTCGGACAGGTTCGGCTCATCACTCACTCAGACCCCCGTCCACAAGATCTCGATCCGGCTCTGTGCGCCGGCGGTGGTCTGCCAGGTGAGGTTCGCGGCGGGCTCGCTGGACAGGAAGCAGTCGAGGGTGATCTGATCCCCGGCGTTGCAGTACCCCTCCCATCCGCCAGACGCGCATTTCGGATCGGTCGCGCCGGTGGGGATGAAGATCTCGGGGCCTTCCCAGCCGCTGCTGCCCTGGCCGGTCTGGCTGCCGCCGTTGATGGCGAACGCCGGGATCAGCACCGTGCCTGCCGCGCCGGTCCCGGCAAGGCTGATGGTGCCGGTGCACAGGTACCAGCCGGGGGCCTGGACGGTGTAGATGGTGGGTGTCCCGGCGGCCCAGCCGGTGTAGGGGTCCTCATCGATCGTGTCCCAGGGGACGAGCGTGTGCGCGTTCTTGGTGACGGTCCCGGTGGCGGCTCTCCTGGCCCTGAACGCGACCTTGGCGAGGAGGAAGCTGAAGGCATTGCTCATGATGTTGAGCTGTGCCGTCGGGGCCTGCCCGGCATAGAAGACGGGCACCGAGGGGACGGGCAGGCCGCTCATTTCGCCATCCAGACCGCGATCATCCGGCTGCTGTTGTTCGCGAGGTTGTTGAGTGTCAGCGCCGCGCCCTGGGTGTGCTGCATCTGGGTTTCGACGTAGTCGCCGGCGGCCATGCGGATCAGGCCGGTGGCGTAGATGGCGGTTCCGGTGCCGCCGGCGGTTTGCGGGAGGGTCGTCCACCCGGCGTAGGCCTGCGTGCCGCCTGCGGCGAAGGTCTGCTGGAGCCTCACGGCCCGGTATCCGGCCCAGGGGCTGGCTTCGGCGACGGAGGCGAGTCCGGCGACCAGATAGAGGCCCGCGCGTTGCGCGGTGTAGCGGGACGGGTTGGCGACGTTCCAGCCGCCGTAGTTGTCGACGGTCTTGCCGGTCGTGGTCCAGTTGACCGATGTCCAGGTGGCGCCGGTGGGGATCGTCTGGGCGGTGCCTTGAGCGGTGACGCGGGCGATCGGTGGGTTGTGCAGGAAACGCAGGAGGTCGCGGACCTCGGTGTTGGCGGGGACCTTCCCGCCGCCGGTCGCGGATCCAGCCCAGACGTCGGCGTCGGTCCACACGTGCGGGGAACTCGGCAGGGCAGGCGTGAACGCGCCGGTCCATGCCTGGTCGACGGCGACCCAGCGGACCGTGAGGCTCGGTGTCTTACCGGCGACGAGGGTGTTCACTGCGGCACCGGTGGTCTGGTAGGCCATCAACTCGACGTAGTCGCCGTTGCCGCCGCTGTTGCCGTTCATCTGCAACAGGTCGATCGCCATCGTGTCGACGACGTGGCCAACGCCGCCGGGAATTTTTCCGCCTTCCATCGTGGTGCCGCCGGTGTCGCGTAGCCCGGCGATGAACACGTTCGCGGTGGATCCTGAGCTGTTGAACGGCACGTACCCGCTGCACAGATACCAGTCGCCGCCGGTCGTGTTGGACCTCGTGGCGGGCACGTAGTACCTGCCCGTGTTCGTCGTGTCGGAGTGCCCGCTGTAGTTGTCGATGATCTCGGCGAGACCCGTCACCGGGGTCATCGCGGAGGTGGCGATCGACTGCGCGGCCGTCTGAATCCCCTGGAAAAACGGCCTTTGCCGGTGCCAGAGCACGCCGGCGCTGGCGTCACCGGTCACCAGCGGCGCGCGCAGGCCGTCGCCGAGCACGCCAGGGCCGGCATCGACCCAGGTGCGTGGCGCACGCGGCAACGCGACGTATTGCCCATCGGGCAGGAACGTGACCGCAGCGGTTCCCATCAGGCCCCCATCACGGTTCCGGCCAAGACACCAAGAACCGGGTCGCCGGCGATCGCAACGGAAGGTGGTGCCGCGCCGAGAGTGAGGGTCACACTGCCGGACACCTGACCGCCGAAGCCGTAGACGACGGTGGGCTGCACGCGAAGGACGCGCGCACGGAACGCCACCGGCGCGGGCGCGTTGGTCTGGCGTCGCATCGCCGTGAGCAGGTCGCCGGTATCCACGGACAAGATGAACGGCCACCTCTCCGGCGCGCCCGATGCTTCGATGACGACGGTCTCGACGCGGCGCTGCGGGTAGGCGTAGCGGGCCAGCCACCACCAGGCGATGTGCCAGCTGTCGGAGTCGGAGGCGTACCGGGTGGCGCGTTGCAGCGACCGCGTGTTGTAGCGGGTGTCGCTGGTGCCGTCCTTGGCGACAAACGTGGTGGTGGACAGGCTGCCGTTCCCGGCACGGAAGGCGCCAGGCCGGCCGTCGATCCTGGTGTTGTCGGTCTCGATCGAGTTGTAGACGAAGATCGGGTTGAACGAGGACTTGAATCCGGCCTCATAGGGGATCTCGCCGAGGTCAGTCCGCTCGCCGAGGGTCGCGCGAGGGGTCTGCTGGTAGGACATGACCCGGCCGCGGAATTGCAGCTGTCCGGCCGCGTCGGCGAACAGCGCGCCGTCCT
>JAOPYH010000191.1 GCA_025964715.1 Streptosporangiaceae bacterium
GACTTCTTCGACCGGCCGGTCGAAGAAGTCGCGCGGCAGGAGGCTCTCAGCTGTCAGTGCCGGGGTCACCGCCATCGCTCCTTCCCCGGGACAGGCCCGCGGACAGGCCTGGAGATCAGGATTCGGAGGCCCACGCCGCCTGCTCGTTGACCAGTGCCCTTAGCGCGTCGAGCTGCTCCCTCACCCGGTCCGGAGCGGTGCCGCCGTAGGCCTTGCGGGACGCCAGCGCGCCGCGCACGTTGAAGACCTCGCGTACGTCCGGAGTCAGATAGGGCGAAACCTTGATCAACTCGTCGTCGGTGAGGTCGTCGAAGTCCTTGTCGTTGACCTGGCACCACACGACAAGGTGCCCGACGACCTCGTGGGCGTCCCGGAAGGCCACCCCGCGTCGTACGAGCAGCTCCGCGAGATCGGTGGCCAGCGCGAAGCCCTGTGGCGCGAGCGCCTCGAGCCGTTCACTGTTGACCCGCATCGTGGCGATCAGTCCGGACACCGCCGGGAGTACGAGCAGGAGCGTGTCGACGGCGTCGAACACCGGCTCCTTGTCCTCCTGAAGGTCCCGGTTGTAGGTGAGCGGCAGGCCCTTGAGCGTGGTCAGCAGGCTCACGAGGTTGCCGATCAGACGGCCGGCCTTGCCGCGCGCCAGCTCACCGACATCCGGATTCTTCTTCTGCGGCATGATCGATGACCCGGTGGCATAGGTGTCGTCCATCTCGATCCACCGGAACTCCTGCGACGCCCACAGCACGATCTCCTCGCCGAGGCGCGACAGGTGCACCCCGACCATCGCGGCGGCGAACAGGAACTCCGCCGCGAAGTCCCGGTCGCTCACCGCGTCCATGGAGTTGGGCGACGCGCTGTCGAAGCCCAGCTCGGCGGCGACCGCCTCCGGGTCCAGCGGCAGTGAGGAGCCGGCCAGTGCGCCGGAGCCGAGCGGGGACACGGCGGCGCGCTTGTCCCAGTCGCGCAGCCGGTCGATGTCGCGCGACAGCGCGTGCACGTGCGCGAGTAGCTGGTGGGAGAAGAGCACCGGCTGGGCGTGCTGCAGGTGGGTCATGCCGGGCGCCGCCACGCCCTTGTTGTGCTCCGCCTGCGCGATCAGGGCGGTCTCGAGCTCGACCAGCCGAGACACGATCTGCCGTGCGTGATCACGTAGATAGAGCCGCAGGTCGGTGGCGACCTGATCGTTGCGGCTGCGGCCGGCGCGGAGCTTGCCGCCGAGCACGCCCAGGCGTTCGAGGAGGCCGCGCTCGAGGGCCGTGTGCACGTCCTCGTCGGCCACGGTCGGCCGGAACTCGCCCGAGCGGCACGCGCGCTCCAGGTCTTCCAGTGCCTGGATCGTCCTGGTGAGCTCTTCGTCGGTGAGCAGCCCGGCCCGGCCGAGGACCCGGGCGTGCGCTCGGGACGCCATGAGGTCGTACGGCGCGAGGCGCCAGTCGAACTGCACGCTCACCGAAAGCCGGGCGAGCGCCTCCGACGGACCCCCTTCGAACCGTCCGCCCCACAACCGCATCGGTGCCTTGGTCACTCTGCTCCTCTTCTCCTCACGGCGTACGGGCGGCCTCACCCCGTACGCGTCCGTGAACTGCATATCCGCTGCGACGCCGCCCGCGTTGCGGCGGGAACGGCTGTCCAACCCAACATGACCGCCGGGTCTTCCCGGGGGACGACGATCCGGCGGTCATGTTCTCACGCTGAGCGACAGGCGGGGCTCAGCCCAGCTTCCGGTCCCGCTCTGCGGCGATTTTGCTGGGCAGGCTCCACAGCTCGACGAACCCCTTGGCGAGGCTCTGGTCGAACGCGTCGCCGGTGTCGTACGTAGCCAGATCGTAGTCGTACAGCGAGGCATCGCTGCGCCGTCCGGTCACGACCGCGCGCCCGCCGTGCAGGGTCATCCGCACATCGCCGGACACCTGCTCCTGTGAGGAGGCGATGAACGCGTCCAGGGACCGCTTCAGCGGCGAGAACCACAGGCCGTCGTAGACCAGCTCGCCCCAGCGCTGGTCCACCTGCCGCTTGAATCGGGCGAGGTCTCGTTCGACGGTGACGCTCTCCATCTCCAGGTGTGCGGTGATCAGCGCGATCGCCCCTGGGGCCTCGTAGACCTCCCGCGACTTGATGCCGACGAGCCGGTCCTCGACCATGTCCAGCCGGCCGACGCCCTGTGCGCCGGCACGCCGGTTCAGCTCGGCGATGATCTGGTACGGGGTCAGCGCCCGGCCGTCGATCGCGGTCGGTACGCCCGCGGTGAAGCTCAGGACGAGCTCGTCGGACTCCCGGGACACCGCCGGGTCGTCGGTGTAGTCGTAGAGGTCCTCGATGGGCCCGTTCCAGATGTCCTCGAGGAATCCTGTCTCGACCGCACGCCCCCAGAGGTTCTGGTCAATGGAGTAGGGAGACTTGGAGGTGACGTCGATCGGCAGCCCCTTCTCCTCGGCGAAGGCGATCGCCTTGTCCCGGGTCCAGGCGTAGTCCCGGGCCGGTGCGATGACCTTGAGCTCCGGGTTGAGGGCGGCCAGCCCCGCCTCGAACCGCACCTGGTCGTTACCCTTGCCGGTGCAGCCGTGTGCGACAGCGGTGCCGCCGAACTCGGCGGCGGCGGCCGCGAGATGCTTGACGATCAGCGGGCGGGACAGCGCCGACACCAGCGGGTAGCGGTCCATGTACATCGCGTTGGCCTGCAGGGCGGGCACGCAGAAGTCCGCGGCGAACTCCTCCTTGGCGTCGGCCACGACGGCCTCGGCCGCGCCGCAGTCCAGGGCCCGCCGGCGGATGACCTCGAGGTCCTCTCCGCCCTGACCCACGTCGACGGCCACCGCGATGATCTCGGCCCCCGTCTCCTCGGCGATGTACGGGATCGCCACCGAGGTGTCGAGGCCACCCGAATACGCGAGTACAACGCGCTCGCTCATGTCATTCTCCTAGCTCACAGGACTGTTGGTTTGAGGAAATCCAGCTGACGATCCAGGTGCCGGGGGCGCTGCCCCCTAGGGTCGTCGCTGCACTGCCTCGGCGCTCGGCTGCCTTTCGGTGAGCCTCAGCAGGGCTCCCGCCACATCGGCGCCCCCGTCCGGCTCGCGCGCGATGATCAGGATCGAGTCGTCGCCGGCCACCGTGCCGAGGATCGAGGGCCACTCGGCATGGTCGATGGCCGAGGCCAGGAAGTGCGCGGCCCCGGCGGGGGTTCGCGCGATCACCAGGTTGGCCGAGGACTCGGCGGACACCAGAAGCTCCTGCGCCAGCCGGCTGAGCCTGGTGGCGAACGTCTCGGCCGAACCGGTCCGGGCCAGCGGAATGCGATCGCCTCCCTCGCCGGGTACCGCATAGATCAGGCTGCCGTCGTCGGCCCGGAGCTTCACCGTGCCGATCTCCACCAGATCCCGGGACAGGGTGGCCTGCGTGACCCCCACCCCCGCGTCACCGAGCAGCTTGGCGAGCTCGCCCTGAGAATGCACCGCCCGGCGGCTGAGGATGTCCACGATGCGGGCGTGCCGCGCCGCCTTCGTCATCGGCGTCGTCATGACGGCTTCTCCTCCGCGACCGGCTCCGAGTGGCGCAGCAGCCAGGCGAGCAGCGCCTTCTGGGCATGCAGCCGGTTCTCCGCCTCGTCCCACACCCGGCTACGCGGGCCTTCCAGCACGGCAGTGGCGATCTCCTTGCCGCGGTAGGCGGGCAGGCAGTGCAGCACGACGACCCGGGCGGAGGCCAGCGCCACCTTCTCCTCGTCGACGGCATAGGCCTCGTACACCGAGACGTCCTTGTCCTCCTGGCCCATCGAAGCCCAGGTGTCGGTGACCAGCACGTCCGCGCCCTCCGCCGCCTCCTTGGCATCGGTGGTGACCGCGACCGACCCGCCGGTGTCCTCCGCGATCTCCCTCGCCCGGGCCACGATCGACCGGTCCGGCCCGTGGCCGGCCGGTGCGGCGATCCGCACGTGCATCCCGGCCGTCGCTCCGCCGAGGAGGTAGGAGTGCGCCATGTTGTTGGCCCCGTCACCGAAGTACGCGAGGGTCAGGCCGGCCGTGTGCCCCCTGGCCTCCCGTACGGTCTGCAGGTCCGCGAGAATCTGGCACGGGTGGAACAGGTCGGTCAGCGCGTTGACCACGGGCACGGAGCTGGCTGCCGCCATCTCCTCCACGTGCGCCTGGCCGTAGGTCCGCCAGACGATCGCGGCGACCTGCCGCTCCAGGAACCGCGCCGTGTCGCTGATCGTCTCGCCCCGGCCGAGCTGGCTCGTCTGCGTGTCGATGATCAGGGGGTTGCCGCCGAGCTCGGCGATACCCACCGCGAACGAGACCCGGGTGCGGGTGGAGTGTTTGTCGAACAGCACCGCGACCGTCCGCGGCCCCTCGAGGGGCCGATGGCCGAACCGGTCACGCTTCATCGCGTCGGCGAGGTCGAGCACCTCGGCCTGCTCGGCCGGGGTCAGGTCGTCGTCACGGAGGAAGTGGCGGGGCATCGCGGTCATGCCTCCTTGGCGGCAGAGTCGAGGATGGCGGGGTAGGCGTCGACGAAGGACTGCGCGTCCTCGACGCTGAGGATCAGCGGCGGCGCCAGCCGTACGGCGTCCGGCTGCACCGCGTTGATCAGGAACCCGGAGCGTCGTGCGGACGCCTCCACCCCCGCGGCCACCGGAGCGGTCAGCACCGCGGCCCGCCACAGCCCGCGGCCGCGCACGCCCGCGTGCAGCGGATGATCGACGGCGGCCAGCCCACCGGCCAGCACCTCCCCCACCTTGGTCACATGAGTGAGGAGGTCCTCGCGCTCGATGGTGTCGAGCACCGCGAGCGCCGCGGCCGTGGCGACCGGGTTGCCGCCGAACGTGCTGCCGTGGTCCCCCTTGGCGAAGATGTCCCCGGCCGCGCCGAGGCCCACGCAAGCGCCGATGGGCAGCCCGCCGCCGAGCCCCTTGGCCAGCGTGAGCACGTCGGGGAGCACTCCCTCGTGCTGGTGGGCGAACCAGGTGCCGGTGCGCGCGATGCCGGACTGGATCTCGTCGAGGACGAGCAGCGCGCCCGTGGCGTCGCAGATCTCCCGCGCCGCGGTGAGATAGCCCTCCGGCGCCGGGACCACTCCGGCCTCACCCTGGGCGGGCTCCAGGAAGACGGCCGCGCACGCGTCGGTGACGACGGCCTCGAGGGCCTGCGCGTCGCCGTAGGGCACGAATCGTACGTCCAGCCCGTACGGGCCGAACGGTTCCCGGATCGAGGCCTTACCGGTGATCGACAGTGCGCCCATGGTCCGGCCGTGGAAGCCGTTCTCGGCGGCGACGACATAGCTCCGGTCGTGGGACCTGCCGTATTTGATCGCCAGCTTGAGCGCGCACTCGTTCGCCTCGGCGCCGCTGTTGCTCAGGAACACCTTGCCGGTCCCGGACAGGGGGGTACGGGAGGACCGGGCACGGCCGAGGAGGCGCAGGAGTCGCTCGGCCAGCAGCACCTCCGGCTCGTGCAGGAACAGATTGGAGCTGTGCGCCAGCGTCCTGACCTGCCGGGTCACGGCCTCGGTCAGCGCCGGGTGGGCGTGGCCGAGAGAGCTCACCGCGATGCCCGCGATGAGGTCCAGGTATTCGTTGCCGTCGGCGTCCCACACCCGGCATCCCTCGCCGCGGGCCAGCGCCAGTGGCGGGACACCGTAGTTCGGCATCAGCGCGGCCTCGAACCGCTCCCGCAGAGACTCGCCGGCGTTCATGAGGGCACCACCATCGTTCCGATCCCTTCGTCGGTGAAGACCTCGAGCAGCAGCGAGTGGAGCACCCGCCCGTCGAGTACGTGCGCCTGCGGCACACCGCCGCGCACCGACCGCAGGCACGCTTCCATCTTCGGCACCATTCCGGCGGACAACCCGGGCAGCAGTGCGGCCAGCTCGTCGGCGGTCAGGTGGTCGATCACCTCGTCGCTGGCAGGCCAGTCGGCGTACAGCCCCTCGACGTCGGTCAGCACGATCAGTTTGGAGGCGTCGAGCGCGACGGCCAGCGCGGCGGCCGCGGTGTCGGCGTTGACGTTGTAGATCTCGCCGTCGTCGCCTCGCGCGATGCTGGAGATCACCGGGATGCGGCCGTCGGCCAGCAGGCTGTGCACCGCGCTCACCTCGATCTCGACGATCTCGCCGACCTGGCCGATGTCCACCGGTGCGCCGTCCACCATCGCCGGCTTGCGCTCGGCGGTGAACAGGTTGGCGTCCTCGCCGGACATGCCGACCGCGAAGGCGCCGTGCCGGTTGATCAGCCCGACGACATCCCGGTTGACCTGGCCGACGAGCACCATCCGGACGACCTCCATGGCCTCCGGCGTGGTGACCCGCAGGCCCGCGGTGAAGCTCGACTCGATGCCGTGCCGGGCCAGGGCCTCGTTGATCTGCGGGCCGCCACCGTGCACGATCACGGGGCGCAGCCCGGCATAGCGCAGGAACACGATGTCCTCGGCGAAGGCGTGCCGCAGCGCCTCGTCGGCCATCGCGTGGCCGCCGTACTTCACCACGACCGTCCGGCCGTGAAAGCGTTCGAGCCAGGGCAGCGCCTCGATCAGCGTGGCCGCCTTGGCGAGCGCGTGTGCGCGTTTGGTGCCGATCTGGCTCATGTGGAGTAGGCCGAGTTCTCGTGGACGTAGTCCGCGGTGAGGTCGGTGGTCCACACGGTCGCGGCGTGCGTGCCGGCCGACAGGTCGACGGTGATGGTGACATCGCGTGGCCGCAGATCCACCTTGGACCGGTCGTCGCCGACCGAGCCGTTACGACAGACCCATACCCCGTTGATGGCCACGTGCAGCAGGCCAGGGTCGAACACGGCGTCGGTGGTCCCGACCGCCGCGAGCACGCGGCCCCAGTTGGGATCCTCTCCGTGGAGGGCGCACTTCAGCAGGTTGTTTCGGGCCACTGCCCGGCCGGCCGTGACCGCGTCGGCTTCGGTCGCCGCGCCGACGACCTCGATCGCGATGGCCTTGGACGCGCCCTCGGCGTCGACCAGCAACTGCCGGGTCAGGTCGGCGCAGACGTCGGTGAGCACCGCCGTCAGCTCCTGCTCGGTGGGCGTCGTCCCGCTCGCCCCGCTGGCCAGCAGGAGCACCGAATCGTTGGTGGACAGGCAGCCGTCGGCGTCCAGCCGGTCGAAGGTCACGGCAGTCGACGCCCGCAGGGCGCGGTCGAGGACGTCCGGGTGCACGTCGGCGTCGGTCGTGAGGACGCACAGCATCGTGGCGAGGGAGGGTGCGAGCATTCCGGCGCCCTTGGCCATGCCGCCGATGGTGTAACCCTCCGCGCGCCGGAAGGCGATCTTCCCCACGGTGTCGGTGGTGCGGATGGCGTCGGCGGCGGCCAGGCCACCGTCGCCGCGCGACAGCTGTCGCGCGGCGTCCTCGACACCGGCGAGGAGCTTGTCCATCGGGAGCCGCTCACCGATGAGCCCGGTGGAGCAGACCGCCACCTCACCGGCGGAGTCCTCGAGTGCCTGGGCGACCTTCTCCGCGGTCGCGTGCGTGTCCTGGAAGCCGGCCGGTCCCGTGCAGGCGTTGGCGCCGCCGGAGTTCAGCACGACGGCCCGCAGGCGGCCACCCGTGATCACCTGCTGTGACCACAGCACAGGGGCGGCCTTGACCCGGTTGGTGGTGAACACGGCCGCGGCCGCGCGGGAGGGGCCGTCGTTCACCACAAGGGCGACGTCCCGGGCCCCGCTGTCCTTCAGGCCGGCACTCACGCCTGCGGCGCGAAATCCGAGGGGTGCTGTGACGCTCATGTACTTCTCCGTCCGATCCGCCGGTACGGCGGGTTCTCACCGCCGGCCAGTCCGTCCCTCGGCACCACAGCGCCGCTCATGGGGCGATGCCGATCGTGGTGAGGCCGAGCTCTTCCGGCAGGCCGAGCGCGAGGTTGGCGCTCTGCACGGCACCGCCGGCGGTGCCTTTGGTCAGGTTGTCCATGGCCGCGACCGCGACGATGCGCCCCGCGCGCTCGTCAAGGGCGACCTGGACCACAGCGGTGTTGGCTCCGAGGGTCATCGCGGTGGCGGGCCAGCTGCCCTCCGGGAGCAGCCCCACGAACCGCTCCCCCGCGTAGGCCTGCTGGTAGGCCTCTCGCACCGTCTCGGCGCTAAGACCCGGGCGGGCCTTGGCGGTGCAGGTCGCGAGGATGCCCCGGCTCATGGGTGCCAGCGTCGGCGTGAAGGACACCGCGACGGGCTCGCCCGCCACCGCGCTCAAATTCTGGATGATCTCGGGGGTGTGCCGGTGGACGCCGCCGACGCCGTAGGCGCTCATCGAGCCCATGACCTCGCTGCCGAGCAGGTTGACCTTGGCCGACCTGCCCGCACCCGAGGTCCCGGACGCCGCCACCACGACCGCGTCGGGCTCGGCGAGCCCGGCGGCATAGGCGGGGAACAGCGCCAGCGTCACCGCGGTCGGGTAGCAGCCGGGGACCGCTATGCGCCGCGCGCCGCGCAGCCGCTGCCGGTTGCCCGGCAGCTCCGGGAGGCCGTACGGCCAGGTGCCCGCGTGTGAGGTGCCGTAGAAGTGCTCCCAGTCCGCCGGATCCTGGAGCCGGAAGTCGGCGCCGCAGTCGAGCACCAGGACATCGTCGCCGAGCCCCGCGGCGAGCGGGCCGGACTGGCCGTGCGGCAGCGCCAGAAACACGACGTCGTGGCCGGCCAGGGTCTGCGGGGTCGTCTCGGCCAGCACCCGGTCGTAGAGCGGGCGCAGCTGCGGGTGGTGGGCACCGAGCGTGGTTCCGGCGCTGGAGCCCGCCGTGAGCGTGCCGATCTCGAAGCCGGGGTGACCCGACAGGATCCGCAGGAGCTCGCCGCCGGCGTATCCACTGGCACCCGCGACCGCCACCCGAAGTCCCACGTCAGCTCAGCACCTCTCACTCGCCGTTGTGAGTAAGAGTATGCATGGTCATGGATGAATATCCAAACCCCTATGGGGGGATTGGAAGCGAACAACCGCACGATCGCCTCTCGGCCATGATCGTGCAGTTGTTGCGCCCGCCTTCGGGTTCTCAGCCGCGCAGTGCGGCTCCGGTGCGCCGGCCGGCCTCGGCGACGGCCGCGTCACGGGCCGCGGTGGCCTCGTCCGCCGTGAGAGTACGGTCGGGTGCGCGGAACCGCAGCGTGTAGGCCAGGGACTTGCGGCCCTCGGGGACCTGCTCGCCGGTGTAGACGTCGAACAGGCGGATCGACTCCAGCAGCTCCCCGGCGCCCTCGCGCAGAGCCGTTTCGACGTCCGCGGACGGCACCGCGGCCTCGACGACCAGCGCGACGTCCTGGGTGGCGACGGGATAGGTCGACACCTCCGGTGCCCGGACCGCCTCGGGAGCGCCGAGCCGGTCGAGATCGACCTCCATGGCGGCCGTGCGGGGCGGCAGCCCGTACGCCTGGATCACCCGCGGATGCAGCTCTCCGGCGTGACCGACGAGCTCCTGGCCCACGTACAGGGCCGCGCACCGGCCCGGGTGCCAGGGCGCGTGCCGGTCGGCGCGGACGGTCAGTTCGACCCCGGCCTCACGGGCCAGCAGCCGGGCGGCCTCGATCGCGTCGGCCCAGGTCGCCGGGCGTCCCTCGCCCCACCAGCCGGCGGGTTCACGCTGGCCCGCGAGCACGGCCCCGACCCGCAGCGGCTGGTCCGGCAGAGCCGCGTCGACGGCGGCGATCTCCTCGGCCGTGGGGCCCCGTTCGACCGGCGGCCGGGGCGGCTTGGGCGCGTTCAGCCGTGGCAGGTAGACCAGTCCGAGCTCGAAGAGAGCGATGTCCGCGGCGCCCCGGCCGGCGTTGCGGGCCAGCGCCCGGAGCAGCCCCGGCAGCAGCGTGGTCCGCAGCAGCGGTTCGTCCTCCGACAGCGGGTTGGCCAGCCGCAGAGTGTGGCGGCGCGGGTCGTCGGCGGGCAGTTGCAGTGCGTCGCCGTCCCGCTCACCCACGAACGGGAAGTTCAACACCTCGACATAGCCGGTCTCGGCGAGGGCACGGCCGACCCGGCGGCGCAGCCTCTGCACCGGGGTCAGCCCGCGGCCGGCCACCGACCGGGGCGCGCGGGCCGGGATGTTCTCGTAGCCCTCGAGCCGGATGACCTCCTCGGCGAGATCGTTCGGATCGGTGAGGTCTGGCCGCCACGGCGGCGGGGTGACGGTGAGCACGTCCTCACCCGTGACCTGGCAGCCGACCTGCTCCAGGCGGCGCACGACCGTGTCCCGGCCGTACGCCATCCCCGCGATCTTGTCCGGGTGGTCGGCCGGGATCGTGATCGTGACCGGGTCCACGGACGCGTGCGTGTGCGTCAGGCCGGGCGCCACCTCGGCGCCGCCGAGGTCGGCGAGCATCCGGACCGCCCTGGCGCAGGCCCGCAACGGCAACTCCGGGTCGACACCTCGCTCGAACCGGTAGGACGCCTCGCTGTGCAGCTTGTGCCGGCGCGACATGCGCGCGATGCCGGTGGAGGAGAAGTGCGCGGCCTCGATGACCATGTCGATGGAATCACCACCGATCTCCGTCCGCAGTCCCCCCATGGTGCCGGCCATCGAGATCGGGCCGGACCCATCAGTGATCAGGATGTCGTCCGGATGCAGCTCGCGGACCACGTGGTCGAGGGTCTCCAGGCGCTCGCCCGGCTCGGCCCGGCGGACCACGATCGGACCCGTGAGCTTGGCCCGGTCGAAGGCGTGCAGCGGCTGGCCCAGCTCGAGCATGACGTAGTTGGTCACGTCCACGGCCAGCGAGACGGGCCGCATGCCGCTCAGCTGCAGCCGCCGGCGCAGCCACATCGGGCTGGTGGCCGACGGGTCCAAGCCACGCACCTCGCGCAGCACGAACCGGTCACAGGCGGCCGGGTCGGCGATGCTCGCCGGATAGGCCTCGCCATCCGCCGTGGAGAGCTCGACGTCCGCGGGATCGCGGAACGGCACCTCGAAGGCCGTGGCGACCTCCCTGGCGATCCCGCGGATCGATGCCGTATAGCCGCGGTCAGGGGTGATCGAGATGTCGAGGACGTCCTCGCGAAGCCCGAGGAGCTCGATGGCGTCGTCACCGGGCCGGGCGTCGATCGCCGGCGGCAGCACGAGAATGCCACCCTGGTCGTCACCCATGTCCAGCTCGCGCTCGGAGCAGATCATGCCGGCGGACATCCGGCCATAGGTCTTGCGCGCGCCGATCTCGAAGCCGCCCGGCAGCACACCTCCGGGCAGGATGACCACGACCAGGTCTCCGGCGGCGAAGTTCGTGGCGCCGCAGACGATGCTCTGCGGCTCGCCGGTGCCGTTGGCCTGGCCGACGTCGACCTGGCAGTGGCGGATGGGCTTCTTGAACCCGGGGAGCTCCTCGATGTCGAGCACCCGGCCCACGACCAGCGGACCGGACAGGTCGGCACCGGTGTGCTCGACGCTCTCGACCTCGAGGCCGGCCGCGATGAGCCGGTCGGCCACGTCGCGGGCACCGGCGCCGGGCAGGTCGACGTATTCGCGCAGCCACGAAAGCGGGACCCGCATCAGATCTCCATCCCGAACGGAAGGGCGAACCGCACGTCGCCCTCGACCATGTCGTGCATGTCCTCGACCCCGTGCCGGAACATCAGCGAGCGCTCGACCCCGAGCCCGAACGCCCAGCCGCTGTAGCGGCCGGGGTCGATGCCGGCCGCCACCAGCACTCGAGGGTTGACCATGCCGCAGCCGCCGAGCTCGATCCAGCCCTCGGACCGGCAGGTCCGGCACGGCTCGGCGCCGGGCTGCGCCGATGCGCCGCGGCAGACGAAGCACTGCATGTCCACCTCCGCCGACGGCTCGGTGAAGGGGAAGTAGTACGGCCGGAACCTGGTCCGGAGTCCCTCGCCGAACATCCCGGTCACGAAGGCGCCGATGGCCCCGCGCAGATCGGCCATGGTGATGCCCTCGTCGACGACCAGGCCCTCCATCTGGTGGAACACGGGACTGTGCGTGGCGTCGAGCTCGTCGGTGCGGAACGTCTTGCCCGTACAGACGACGTAGACCGGGAGCTCACGGGTCAGCAGCGCCCGGATCTGCACCGGTGAGGTGTGGGTGCGCAACACCAGGCCGGAGTCCTCGGACTCGACGAAGAAGGTGTCCTGCATCTCACGCGCCGGGTGGGCGGGCGGGAAGTTCAGCGCGTCGAAGTTGAACCACTCCGCCTCGACCTCGGGCCCCTCGGCGATCTCGAACCCCATGGAGACGAAGACATCGGCCATCCGCTCCGACACCATGGTGAGCGGGTGCCGCGACCCGCGCGGTGCGCGGTCCCAGGGCAGGGTCACGTCGACGGCCTCCTCGATGAGGACGCGCTGGTCCCGCTCCTCCTCCAGCTCGGCCTGGCGGGCCTTGAGCGCCTCGGTGACCGCCCTGCGGGCGCCGCCGACCCGCTTGCCGGCCTCGGCCTTGGCGTGGGGTGGCAGGGCGCCGATCTCGCGGTTGGCGAGAGCGAGCGGTGCCTGGTCGCCCGCGTGCGCGAGGCGGGCCTGCTTGAGCTCGTCGAGGTCGCCGGCCGCGGCGATGGCGGTGATCGCCTCGTCCCGCATCCGGGCCACCTCGTCTGGGTGAAGTGAGGTGACCTCGACAGGGTCATATGACTTGTTCGGTGCTGACATGGTGATTTCGATCCTCGGCCGCTCGTTTGGATCGCCGGCCGCTCGTGGGCGGACGCGACCGCCCGCGACCGCACGGTCACGAACTGATGGGAAAAGGGTATCGGGCCGGCCCGCCCAGAGCTCAGGGGTAGTCCGGAGCGCCGGCGGGCATGGTAAATCGGAACTCGGCGCCGCCGCCGGGGGCGCTCTGCACGGTTATCGCGCCGCCGTGCGCCTCCACCAGGCCCTTCACGATGTACAGGCCCAGCCCGGTGCCACTGCGCCGGTCGGCGTGACCGCGCCAGAACTGGCGGAAAACGCGCTTGGCCGCCTCGGGCGGGATGCCCTCGCCCTCATCTCGCACGGACACGGCGGCCCCGTCCTTGCGCGCGTCCGACTCCACCACGACCGTGACAGTACCAGCGCCGTGCCTGACCGCGTTCTCGATCAGATTGCTGAGAATCTGATCGATCTTGTCCGGGTCGAGCCACATCTCCGGCGGCGTGCCGCGGGCCTCCAGCCGGAAGCGGTCCTCCGCCTCGCCCGCCGCGACCCGCCCGGCGATCACCTTGCGCACCGCGGCGGCGAGATCCACCACCTGGCGGCGCATCTCCAGCCGCCCGGACTCGATGCGGGACACATCGAGCAGCTCGGTGATGAGGCGGGTGACGCGGTCGGCGTCGGCGTTCACCGTCTCGAGCATCACGCGCTTCTGGTCGTCGTTGAAGCGGTGCCACTTGGCCAGGAGCGTCGCGGTGAACCCCTTGACGCTGGTCAGCGGGGAGCGCAGCTCGTGCGCCACGGTGGAGACGAGGTCAGCGCGGTCGCGCTCCTGGCGCTCCCGCCGCGCCGCGTCGCGCAGGCAGACGGTGAACCGCTCGACCCGCCCGCCCGCTCCGCGATGGTAGGCCGCGGTCACCAGGAGTTCCGTGCCGCCGGCGAGGTACAGCGAGGACTCCGGATGCCGGGTCCGGGTGGCGAGCCCGGCGTAGGGGTCCAGGCACTTCCACCAGTCGCCACCCTCGGCGTCGTAGAGCGGGAGGACGTCGCGGAAATCGCGCCCGAGCGCCTCGGCCGCGGGGATCCGGGTCAGCCGCGCTGCCGTACGGTTGAAGACTGTGATCCTGGCCCGGGAGTCGGCCACGAGGAGCCCGTCGGGCAGCTCATCGGGACAGGGCAGGTCTGAGGGCACGTGCGGGGAATCCGCTCCGCCCACAACAGCCTCCATCGCACCAGCGCTTCGATCCCCCGCGTCCCGCGGGGAACAGGCCTGCCGAACAGACTCTATAGGCAGGCCCGCGGTCCGCGGGACCCGGTGAACCTCAGGCCCGGAGGGCTTTGCGGACAGCGCCCCCGGGGCCGGATCCGCGAGAGGGCGCGCCACCGGCCGGCCGCGACCCGGCGCGGGAGCGCCGGGTCGCAGGTCAGCGCCGCAGAGCTCCGGCGCAAGGTCAGGTCAGCGGTGAAGCCTGGGGCGCCTGCCCCTCCCGGATGGCGTCCTCCACACTGTCGTACAGCCTGAACAGCCGGTCCAGCCGGGTGATCACGAAGATCCGCCGTTGTGGTGCGCGCACCCGGGCGAGCCGGAGGTCGCCACCGCGCTCACGCAGTTTGTTGCGTACGGCGACCAGTGTCCCCAGACCGGTCGCGTCGCAGAATCGGACCTCCGCGAAATCCACCACGATGCACCCGAAACCCGCCTCAGCGAGCCCGAAGAGCCGGGTTCGGAGCGTGTCGGCGGTCCGCAGATCTATCTCTCCGGCCACCTCCGCGACGACGACGCGGCGGTTGCGGCCGCTCACGGTGACGGCAAGCGTCACCTCGCCGTGTCTCCCGTGACTGCAGATGAGGTCACGGCGCCGGCGGCGCGTCGCAACACCGGCCTTGCTGTTGTCGGCCATACCGTCCCCGTTCGTCGCGGCACCATCGCCGCTCACATCAACACCGTAAGCATCCGTTGAGACGCAGAAATCCCTCTCGGGGTTGGTTCCGCACTCCTCCTTTTGGAGGACTCCCTCGACAGACCCCTCTCGGGCCAATGAAACGTGCGTGATCCATCCTTACAGATGTCGATGACGCGATATCAGTGTTTCCCGGCCTCATGGGGCCATAGATCCGGCCAACCCAGGCGCCGCGCCCTGGTGTCAGACGGCAGGCCGGCGCTGGGCGCGGGCCGAGGCGTAGAGACAGACGGCCGCGGCCGTGGCGAGGTTCAGGCTCTCGGCTCGGCCGTAAATCGGGACACGGACGACCTCGTCGGCCTGCGCCAGGATGTCCTCGGGCAGGCCCCAGGCCTCGTTGCCGAAGACCCATGCCGTCGGACGGGCCAGCAGGCCGTCGTCGATGGTGTCGTCGAGGGTGCGCTTGCCCGCCCCGTCGGCCGCGAGCACCGTGAGCCCGGCGGTCTTCAGCCCATGGATCACTGCGTCGAACCGGGGGCCGACCACGACCGGAAGATGGAAGGTCGAGCCCGCGGCGGCGCGCACGCACTTGCCGTTGTACGGGTCGACGGAGGCGTCGGTGAAGATCACCGAGTCCGACCCGGCGGCGTCGGCCGTGCGCAGGACCGTGCCGGCGTTACCGGGATCGCGTACGTGTGCGAGCACCGTGACCAGGCTGGGAGCCGTCTCCAGGGCCGCGCTCAGCGGCACGTCGACGAAGCCGCACACCGCCAGCAGTCCCTGCGGCGTCACGGTCTGCGCGAGCTCGGACATGACCTCGCCGCTGACCCGGAGTACGGGTACGCCCGCGGTCTCGGCCGCGTGGACGAGATCGGCGTAACGGGCCTCGGCGTCGGCCGTGGTGAACAGTTCTACGAGGCCATTGGGCAACTCCAGCGCCTCGCGTACCGCCTGCGGCCCTTCAGCGAGGAACCGCCTGTCCCTGCTGCGAAAAGCGCGTTTGGCGAGCCGCCGAGCCGCCTTCACCCGTGGTGATCGGATTGAGGTCAGCTCGAGGCCCGCCATCAGCGATTCGTTCTCCGGCTCAAGCGGCTTCGCTGCTGCCCTCGGCGGGCAGCGACTCCTTGGCCAGCGCGACCAGCGTCGCGAAGACCTCGGGCTCGTTGACCGCGAGCTCGGCCAGCATGCGCCGGTCGACCTCGAGCTCAGCGGCCTTGAGTCCCTGGATGAACCGGTTGTAGGTCATCCCGTTGGCGCGGGCAGCGGCGTTGATCCGCTGAATCCACAGGCGCCGGAACTGGCCCTTGCGGTCCTTGCGGTCCCGGTAGGCGTAGGTCATCGAGTGGAGCATCTGCTCCTTGGCCTTGCGGTACAGACGCGACCGCTGGCCACGGTAACCACTCGCCCGCTCCAGGACGACCCGGCGCTTCTTGGCGGCGTTGACCGCCCTCTTCACGCGTGCCACGTTTCAAACTCCCTCGTGGGGGCCGGTGCCTTGGGCTACCGGCCGGTCGTACGAACGGCTGGACTTGGTTACTTGCGGAGCAGCTTTTTGATCTTCTTGCTGTCGCCTTCGGACAGCACGGTCTCGTTCTTGAGCCGGCGAGTCCGCCAGGACGGCTTGTGCTCGTTGTAGTGGGCGCGGTTGGCGCGGCGGCGCATCAGCTTGCCGGAGCCGGTCACGCGAAACCGTTTCTTGGCACCGCTGTGGGTCTTCGTCTTCGGCATGGTCGCCGTCTTCTCCCTCGAACTCAGCCCCCGCAGCGTGCGGGGGCGTACCTGGTCGGGCGCTTCACCACCGGGTGACGCACCCAGGCCAGGCACTGTTTGCAAGCGTCGTGCCCTGCCGGGCAGGGATCTCCGATCGGCCTCCGGTCAGGAGTCCTGCTCGGTCTCCGAGCCATGCTCGGTCTCCGAGCGCTGCGCGCGATCCGCGCGCTCGGCCTTGGCTTCGGCCTTGGCCTCGGCCTTCTTCTTGTGCGGGCCGATCACCATGATCATATTCCGGCCGTCCTGCTTCGGACGCGACTCGACGAAGCCGAGCTCCTCGACATCGTCGGCGAGCCTCTGCAGGAGGCGGAAACCGAGCTCCGGGCGGGACTGCTCACGGCCACGGAACATGATCGTTACCTTGACCTTGTCACCCGCCTGGAGGAACCGCACCACGTGACCCTTCTTGGTCTCGTAGTCATGCGGATCGATCTTCGGCCGGAGCTTGATCTCCTTGATGATCGTATGCGCCTGGTTCTTACGCGCTTCACGTGCCTTCATCGCGGACTCGTACTTGAACTTGCCGTAATCCATGAGCTTGGCCACGGGCGGCCGCGCCGTCGGAGCGACCTCGACGAGGTCCAGATCCGATTCACGGGCAAGGTCGAGCGCCTTGGCGATGGGCACGATGCCCACCTGTTCGCCGTTCGGGCCGACGAGCCGGACCTCGGGCACGCGAATGCGGTCGTTGATACGCGGTTCGGCGCTGATGGGACCTCCTTGGGGCGTAAGACGTAAGACGTCGCTACGACCGGTCGTACCCCGGGCCCTCGAAAAGCAAAAGCCCCGCACGACTCCCGCGCGAGGCCACCAACGGTCACCTCGACGGCAACAGCCGGCGAGGCGGGCGACGCACGCGATGAATCGCGGGTCACCGGACCGGTACCCACCGGCCTGAGTGGCCGGTCAGGTGGGAGATGGCCTCCGCTTGAGCGCCCAGAGCGAAGGCTCTGGGCCGGTCAGCGACTAAGAGTATCAGCTCTCGGACGTGAGACGGTATTCCGCTGTCCACACCCGGCTAGCGTCACATTCCGGACGGAGACAACCTTGTGCGGCCCTGCCGTTCCCGGGATCCCGCTGTTACCTTGGGAGCACGCACGACCTCTTCACTGTCGTCCCCAGTGTCGCCGACGAGAGAGGCGCCCGAGCCCATGCGCGAGCCGGCCGGTCTGGGATACGCCCCGGCCCCGATGGCGGTCGGGCTGGAGTTCGCCCAGAAGGCGTTCATCACCCACGGCCGGCATCTGCTCCTCGTCCGCAAGTCCGGCTCGGATCCGCACCACCCGGGCCGCTGGGAGGTCCCCGGCGGCCGGCTCCAGGCGAACGGGGACATCGACCTCGACGACCATATCCGGCGAGAGGTCTGGGAAGAGGTCGGGATCAAGGTCGACCCGGGGCCGCCATTCCATCTGTGGCAGTGGTACATGCCCGAATGGGACCAGCCCGGCCATCTGCAGACCCGTGTGGTGGCCGTAGCGCGCGCCTGCCGGCCGGTGAGCCTGGACATCACCACGATGAACCAGGTCGCGGGCGACCATCTCAGCGAGGCCGCGTGGGTGCCCCGCGGCGCAGTGCAGGACTACGACCTGATCCCCGGCCTGCGGCCCGTCATGCGGCATTTCCTCAGCCTGCCCGCGGAGTGCGACTGAAGAATGACGACCGCCTTGGCCGCCTGGTCCCCTGTCGAGTGGCCGGGTCTGCACCGCGCTCCGCGGCCGCGCTTCGGTCTCACCGTCCTTGGTGACGTCCGGATCGAGCTCCGCTCCGAACTGCCCGAGCGCAGCTTCACCGAGCTGACCGAGGACCACCTGGCCTACGCGCCCGCGCAGGCAGTGGTGGCCGGCACGGCGATCAACCTCGCCAGGCACGCCGTCGGCTATTTCCGCGCCATCACCGTCCTCGGCAAGATCGGCGATGATCCCTTTACCCCGATCATCCGGCGCACCCTGCGCGAGCTCGGCGTGGCCGACCGGCTCAGCGCCGAGCCCGGCATGCCCAACGGTTTCAGCGTGATGCTCCGCGACCGGGGCACGCCCGGCCGACGCGGGGTACGGCTGCTGGTCGCGGGTGAGGAGTCACCGAGCGGCCGGCTGTCCGCGGCCGACGTGCGCCGCTGCGCGCCCGCCCTCGAACGGGCGGACGTTCTGTTCGTCGATGGCTATTCACTGCTGTCCCCGCTCTCACGCGAGGGCCTGCGCGCGGCCGTACGCCTGGCCCGGGCGGCCGGGACCCTGGTCGCCTTCGACCTGGTACCGCATGACATACACCTGCGCCTGCGGCCGGAGGACGTGCTGCCGTTTCTCGCGGCGGCCGACGTGATCCTCACCGAGGCGCCGACCGTGGCCGGGTTGCTCGGCAGGCCCGTACCCCTGGACTCGGCCGGCGCGCACGGCCTGCTGCCGGCGCTCGACCGGGCACTGGCCGAGGCCGGCCACGGGGGGCCGCTGTGGTTTTTGCGATTCGGGGACACCCACCTGGAATTCACCCTGGCCTACCGGCGCGGATCACTGCTGATGGAGTACCCCACCGGATATCGCGCGGGTGCCCAGCGGACCGGCTACGGCGACCGGCTTGCGGTCAGCGAGCTCTACTGGTGGCTGTCGCAGGGACGCTGACCCCGCTCCCCCGCCACGGGGAGCAGCGTCCGCAGCGTGGTGAGGAAACGGTGCCTGCTGGCGGGAAGGCCGAACATCTCCTGCCAGCGCCACAGCCGCGAGTCCTCCCCCTGACCACCCGCCGCGGCCTCGCCGGGGCCCGCCGCGGTGGCCGCGGCCCAGCGCAGGAACTGTCCGGGGACGTCCTCGGCCGCGTAGACCCGGGCGTCCGCGTCCTCCTCGACGAGCAGGTACGAGCGGCCGGCGGCGTGCAGGTCCCCCAGGGCCTGGTGCGTGGCGGGGACACCGGTCAGCCCCTGGCTCTCCACGACCGAGCGGACACCGGGCGCGCCGGGGAGGAGGTGCCAGTGCGCGTGGTCGATGCACGATCCCGCTCCCTGTGGACTGGCCGGGCCGTGCTCCAGCACCACGATCCCCGCCGTGCCATAGGCCTCCCGATAGATCTCGCCGAGGTCGTCACGCCAGCGCAGCGCCGCGCGCCACAGCCGCCCGGGGAACGCGCCGGCACAGGTCCAGTGAGCCATGCTCACGAGCAGCAGATGACCTTCGACCACCGGCGCGAGGTCTGGCACGACGTAGAAATCCGGGTCCCCGCACAGGATCCCGTCCGCGCCCGGCAGCCCCGCCATGTCGTTGAAGCGGAACCTCAGCGGCGGGCACAGCACACAGTCCCGTTCGCCGGTCTCCCCCGCCGCCAGCCGGACCCGCCGTATTACCTCATCACGTGTGAGGACCAAAGCATCCACCGCCGATCTCGCGCCATCCTTTGCATGTCATTGACACACCTATGGGGTCCTTGGATAAATAGCCACCGGGGCAACAACAGTCACAGAGGGCGGTCAGTGTGATCCAGCGCCGGTCCGGGCGGCGGCGATGAGACCGGTGATCGATATCGAGGTGCTCCACAGGCGCCTCAGTGAGTCGCTGGACCTGCTGCGCGACACCTACTCCACCAGCCGCGAATGTCCGGGCGGCGGGTGGTATCACGAGCTGGCGACCCCGGAACCCGGTTCGACGGCCACCGCCCTCGGGCTCATGGCCTTCGCCGAGGCGCGGGAGCCCTTCGAGCATTTCGACGACGGGCTGTCCTTTCTCGCGCACCGGCAGGCCCGGTCCCGCAGCGACCTGGTCGACGGCGGCTGGGCCACCAAGACGAGCATGGAGCGTCCGGTGGTGGAGGCGACCGCCTGGATCGCACGGTTCCTCGGCCGGAGCCGCTGCGGGCTCAAGGATGGCGCGCCGGATGCCGAGCGCGCCTACCGCTGGCTCACGGCGAACCAGAACGCCGACGGCGGCTGGGGTTCCATGCGGGGCTGTCGCTCACGGGTATGGCTGACCTGCCTGGCGCTACGGGCCCTGCACGAGCTCAATCCCTACGCACCCGCGGTCGACCGCGGGTGCGAATGGCTGATGACCCACCGGGTGTCCGCTGGGACGGTCTGGGGTGAGCTTCCCGGTGCCGGGCCCAAGGTCACGCACACCGCCTTCGCTCTCCTCACACTGGCGCAGGCCCGTCCAGAGTGGAGCGGCACACGGCTGCTCAGCGCATACCAGTGGCTCGAACTCGAGCTGACCAACTCCGGCGGAGACCCTTACGTCTGGATAGAGACCTACAACGTCCAGCCGGACCTGCCGGGGACGCACGCGAACTGGCGGCTGGCCCTGTGGCACTACGGTCTCCCCATCGCCATGTCCGCTCTGCTACGCCACCCCGGGGGCGCCCCGGCGGCGGTGATCTGCGACGCGTTCGACACCATCTCCCGGGCCGACGTCCGGGACTCGCCGTGGAATGAGGCCGCGGCCGGCGGGACGTCACTGTGGAGCGTCTGGTGGCGTGCCGAGGCGCTGACAGACCTCCTCCGGTTCCCGCTGGCCCGTCCCGGGGACACGCTCGTATGGCTACCGGAAGCCGTGGTGGTACAACGCGCGAGCGCCCGGGACAAGCCCCTGTCCGCACTGCTCCCAGCTCCGCCACGGCGAAGCCTACGGCGGTTCCTGGCACGGCACTGGGCGGGGTTCCTGCTGCCGGGGCTGGCGGCCTCCGGCTTGATCGGCCTCATGACGCACGTGTGGGGACTGCGTGACTTCCTGCTGAGCCTGATCCTGCCTACGGTGCTGATCCCGATCCAGGAGGCTCGGATCCGGGCCCGCCGCCGGGGTTCTCAGCCGCAGTGACGCCGGGCGATCTCGGCTTCCCCGGCGCGCCGCATCACCTCGACCGGCACGTCCTCGCGTCCGGTCATGAGCGCGACCTGCCGTACGGCCTGGTGAAGCAGCATCGGGAAGCCGCCGACCACCGCGCCGCCGGTCTCCTCGACGGCCGCGGCCAGCGGGGTCGGCCAAGGCGCGTAGGCCACGTCGAACACCGCCGCGCCGGACTTGGCCACCGCGGCCGCGTAACGGCCGGCGGCGTCTCCCGGCAGAGTGGAGATCACCAGGTCCGCCGGCAGCAGGTCCTCGAGCCGGGCAAGGTGACGTACCGCGATGGTGACGCCGAGCCGCCCCGCGGCCGCCACGGCCTCGGCGGCGCGCGACTCATCGCGTACGGCCACGGTCGCGTGCGACAACCCGAGCTCGTGCAGCGCGGCCAGGGCCGAGCAGGCGGTCGCCCCACCGCCCATGATCAGTGCCGAGCCCGGAGGGCGGTCCGCCGAGGCGACGCCCGCCTCGGCCAGTGCCGTCACGATGCCGTGGACGTCGGTGTTGTGGCCGAGCCGCCGTCCCTCCCGGAAGACCACCGTGTTCGCCCCGCCCACCGCGACGGCGAGCTCGGAGACCTCGTCGAGCAGCGGCAGCACGGTCCGCTTCAACGGCATCGTCAGGGACAGACCCGCCCAGGATCGGTCGAGTCCGCCGATCAGCGCCGGCAGGCCGTCTTCGCGGCATTCGATGGCCTCGTAGGACCAGTGGCCCAGACCCAGCGCGGCGTAGGCGGCGCGGTGCAGCACCGGTGACAGCGAATGCGCCACGGGCGCGCCGAGCACAGCCGCTCTTCTCATCGCTTCCTTCCGGGTCCCGCCCGCCTAGCCGCCACCGCGGCGGGCGAGGTACCTGTCGAGCTTGGCCTTGAGCCGGACGAACTCCGCCTCGGTGACCGCGAATTCAGTGATCTTGTTGTCCGGGTCGGTGGCGACGAAGAAGAGCCACTGGCCCTTCTCCGGCTTGAACACCGCCTCGATGGCGTGCTGGCCCGGGTTGGAGATCGCCCCCGGCGGCAGACCGGGGTGGTTGTAGGTGTTATAGGGACTGGGGGACCTGATGTCGTTGTTGCTCGCCACGAAACCGAACTTGCCCAGGCCGTACAGGGTCGTGCTGTCGAACTTGAGCTGCATGGGCGGGTTACGGCGCAGCCGGTTGTAGATGACGCGCGCGATCTTCGGCATGTCGCTGTAGCGGCCGCTCTCGGCCTGCACCAGACTGGCCATCGTGATGACCTTGTCCGGTGTGGTCTTGGCCTGCCTCGCGCGGTCTTCGAGGTTGAGATCGGAGGCCGTCTGCTTGAAGCGCGCGACCATCATTGTGAGCAGTTCACGCGCTGTGGAGTTCGGCTTCAGGTCATAGCGCCCCGGGTACAGATAACCCTCGAGCTTGCCCTTGGCATAGGTGGGGAGACCGAGCCCGACAGGTCTCACCGTCACCCGCTGGAAGTCCCGCACCGGGATGCCTGTCTTCTTGGCCAGAAGTTGCACCACCTGCGTCACCCGCAGACCCTCGGGCACGGTGATCTGGTTGCCGGCGCGCGCCTTCGGGTCCAGCAGCAGCGCGATCGCCGCGGCGGCCGACATCCGCAGGCGCATCCGGTAGTAACCCGGCTGGATGCTGCTCGAGCGCGGCTCCTTCTGCGCCACCTTGAGGAACGCGCGCGAGCTCTTGATGACCTTTTGTCCCTGGAGCCGGAAGCCCATCGCGCTGACGGTGTCACCGTCCTTGATCTGGACGGTGACCTCGCCGCTGCCCTGCCCCTGGTAGTCGGGCGGCACCATCAGGTTGTGCAGCGCGGCGTACCCGAGGATCCCCCCGCCGCCCACGACCGCCACGAGGAAGGCCATCGCGAAAAGGATGGCCGCCCGGCCACTGCGGCGCCGTTGCCGCTGCCGGGTGCGGGCCTGCCGCTGCGCGCGACGTCCCCCCCGCCCGCCTTGCTCCGGATCCTGCTCAGAGGACTCGCCGAAGAGGTCGAGATCGTTCATGGGCGGCCCACGATCTCGCCGGCCGGGCGTCCGGTGGACCTCTCGCGGTCCAGGGCGGCCTGGAGCAGGACGGCCGCCGCCGTCTGGTCGACGACCTTGCGACGGGCCTGGCCGCGCAGCCCACGCTCGCGCAGGCCGATCTCCGCGGTCACGGTCGTGAGCCGCTCGTCGTAGAGCCGCACGGCCTCGGGCAGCAGGCGACCCGCGAGCCCGGCCGCGAAATCCCGGACCGCGGCGGCCGCAGGACCCTCCCGGCCCGACAGGGAGGTCGGCAGGCCCACGACCACCTCGATGGCCTCGTACTCCGCGAAGATCTCCGCGATCCGCTGGAGGTCTCCCTTACCCCGTTGGACCGTCTCCAGCGGAGAGGCGAGGATGCCGCCTGGGTCGCTGCGGGCGATCCCGATGCGGACAGTGCCCACATCCACTCCGAGCCGGACGCCGATTCTCATAGCTCGCTCGCCCTTCTCACCCGCCGCGACGAGAGCGCACCGGGCTCACGCGCTCCCCACGGCCCGCTCGACCACGTCCAGCGCCTCCGTCACCGCGGCCGGCCCCGCGGAGGCGGCCCCGCCACCCTGGGCGAGGTCGTCCTTGCCACCGCCACCGCCGCCGAGGGCCTTGGCCGCCAGGCCCACCAGCGCGCCGGCCTTGAGGCCGCGCTCGCGCGCCGCGTCGTTCACCGCCACGACTACCACCGGGCGGTCCTTGGGCATGCCGACGATCGCCACGACCGCTGGGCGCCCACCGAGGCGGCCGCGTACGTCCACGGCGAGCTTGCGCAGGTCGTCGGCGCCGGTCCCGTCCGGGGCGCGGTGTCCGACGAAGGCGACGCCGCCGAGGTCTTCGGCCCCCTCGGCCAGGGACCCGGCCACCTCCAGCACCTGCTTCGACCGGATCCGCTCGAGGTCCTTCTCGGCCTCGCGGAGGCGGGTCACCAGGCCGAAGACGCGCTCCGGCAACTCCTCCCGGCGCGTCTTCAGCTGTTCCGACAGCTGGGCCACCAGCAGGCTCTCCCTGGCGAGGAACCGGAAGGCGTCGATGCCCACGAGGGCCTCCACCCGGCGCACTCCGGCGCCGATCGAGGCCTCACCGAGGACCTTGACCAGGCCGAGCTGCCCGGAGCGCGCGACGTGGGTGCCGCCGCAGAGCTCGCGGGAGTATTCGCCCACCTCGACGACCCGGACCTCGTCGCCGTACTTCTCCCCGAACAGAGCCAGGGCGCCCATCTTTCGCGCGTCGTCGATCGAGGTGTGGAACGCGCGCACGTCGAGGTCGTTGATGAGGATCTCGTTGACCTCGTCCTCGACGTCCCGCAGCACGCTCGGGGGCACCGCGCCACCCGCGGTGAAGTCGAACCGGAACCGCCCGGGAGAGTTCTCCGAACCCGCCTGGGCCGCGGACTCACCGAGCGCGTTGCGGAAGCCGCGGTGCACCATGTGCGTCGCGGTGTGCGAGCGCGAGATCGCCCGACGGCGTTCCACGTCGATCTCGGCGTTCGCCGGCTCGCCCACCTGGGCCTCCCCGGCGATGACGCGGCCGCGGTGAACCACCAGGCCGGGAAGGGGCGACTGGACGTCGTGGACCTGGATCCGCGCGCCATTCGCCAAGCGGATGATCCCCTGGTCGGCGAGCTGACCGCCGCCCTCGGCGTAGAAGGGCGTACGGTCGAGCACGACCTCGACCTCGGTGCCCTCGCCGGCGGCCGGGACGTTGGCTCCGTTGACCAGCAGTCCGGCGACCCGGGCCTCTGCCGTGACGTCCTGGTAGCCGGTGAACTGCACTCCGCCGGTGCGGTCCAGCAGGTCGGCGAGCACCGAGACGTCGAGGTTGCCCGTCTTCTTCTCCAGCGCGTCCTTCTTGGCGCGGTCCCGCTGCTCCTGCATGAGCCGGCGGAACCCGTCCTCGTCCACCGACAGTCCCTGCTCGGTGGCCATCTCCAGGGTCAGGTCGATGGGGAAGCCATAGGTGTCGTGGAGAGCGAAGGCCTGGGTCCCGGCCACCGTCTGCCGGCCGGCCCGCTTGGTCTCCTCGACCGCCATGTCGAAGATCGCCGTGCCGGTGCGCAGAGTCTGCAGGAACGACGCCTCCTCGGCGTCGATGACGGTGTGGATGTTGGGGGCGGTGCGGACGAGCTCGGGATACTGCTCGCCCATCGCCTCGACCGCGGCGGCGGTCAGCTCGTGCATGAGCCCGCCGTCCTCACCGCCGAGCAGCCGCAGGTTGCGGATCGACCGGCGCAGGATGCGCCGCAGGACATAGCCCCGGCCTTCGTTGCCGGGCCGGATCCCGTCGGCGACCATCATCATGCCGCTGCGCACGTGGTCGGCGATCACCCGCAGCGAGACGTCGGCCCGGGGATCCCGCCCGTACTTGGCGGCGGTCAGCTCGGCCGCCTTGTCGAGGATCTTCCACGTGGTGTCGATCTCGTAGATGTTGTCGACGCCCTGGAGGACCGCGGCCATGCGCTCGAGGCCCATACCGGTGTCGATGTTCTTGGCGGGGAGGTCACCGAGGATGGGGAACCCCGACTTGCCCGCGCCCTGCCCACGCTCGGACTGCATGAAGACGAGGTTCCACACCTCGAGGTAGCGATCCTCGTCGACGACCGGGCCGCCCTCACGGCCGTACTCCGGGCCGCGGTCGTAGTAGATCTCCGAGCAGGGGCCACACGGGCCCGGGACTCCCATGGACCAGAAGTTGTCGGCCATGCCCCGGCGCTGGATGCGCTCGGCCGGGACCCCGACCTTGCGGTGCCAGATGTCGGCGGCCTCGTCGTCGTCCTCGTAGACGGTGACCCAGAGCTTGTCCTCGGGGAATCCGAAACCGCCGTCGGACTCCGACCCGGTGAGAAGTTCCCAGGCGAACGGGATCGCCTGCTCCTTGAAGTAGTCGCCGATCGAGAAGTTGCCGAGCATCTGGAAGAACGTGCCGTGCCGGGTCGTCTTGCCGACCTCGTCGATGTCCGGGGTCCGCACGCACTTCTGGCAGCTCGTCATGCGCTGGGCCGGTGGCGTGCGCTGGCCAAGGAAGTAGGGCTTGAACGGGACCATCCCAGCATTGACCAGCAGCAGGGTCGGATCCTCGGCGATCAGGCTGGCCGAGGGCACCACTGTGTGCCCGCGTTGTTCGAAAAACCGGAGGTATCGGCGTGCTACCTCTGCCGACTCCATGATCAGTGGCCGTCCTTACCTTCGTCGATGACCTGTCCATTTACCGTCCGCGCCGCCCCGGGGCGTCCGCCGAGCCATTCGTCCCGCGGCTGCGGCACACCCGCGTCGAGACCAAGCACATCACGCAGTTCGGCCTCGCGAACCCGCGATTCCGTGCGGATATCGTCCGCATACGCCCTAAGCCGGTCACCCAACCCCAGTGCACGAGCACCGAGGCCCCGAGGCGTCCAGCCGCGCGCGAAACGTGTCAGCCGGTGGGTCCCCCAGGCGCCCAGCCCCGCCCCCAGCCCGAGCCAGAACAAACGTCTCATGGTGCCCCCCATTCGCTCGCCTCAATCACGGCGACCTCCCGTCAAGCGCCGCGCCGACCCCCCGCGGGCGCTCGCGCGCGCCCGGGCCTGCGCGCGGATCCGCCGTTCACGGTCGGCGTCCCTGCCCTGTCCCAGCACCTTCCGCACGCCATAGGCGAACGCCGCGCCCTTCACCAGGGGGCCGCTCATCACCGAGCTCACGACCGTGGACACGGTCGACACGTTCTGCGAGACACCCGCCACCCCCTTGGTGATCATGTCCACGCGGTCGAGCTGCTCGCCTGCCTGCTCGACGGTCTTGGTCATGTCCTCCAGCAGCGGCCCGGCCTGATCGCCGAGGTCGGAGACCATCTTGGTGGTCTCGACCAGCAGCCGGGCGAGTTTGACCAGGACATAAGCGAGCGAGCATACAAGAATAGCCCAGAACACGGCCACGATGAGGCCCGCTACCTGTCCACCAGAAAGCATCCGGGTACGCTCCAGTCGCTGCGCGGAATGGCTGGCCCGACAGACCTTACCGTGGCCGGGTGCCGTAACCGTGCCCACTTTGAGGCAAGCCGGTGACCTGTGGTGACACCCGCTCGCCGATCCGCGGTCTCACGCCCGACCGGCAACGCACCGGCGCGGAAGGTTTCGGCTAGCCGGCTCTCCGGCCGGCCAGGACCGCCCTTATGCGCTCGAGGACCTCGGAGAACCGCGCCTCGGCGCCGTGCCGGGTCGGCCGGTAGTACTGCCGGCCGCGCACGACGTCCGGGGCGTACTGCTGTTCGACCACCCCGCCCGGGTGGTCGTGGGCGTACTTGTATTCCTTGCCGTGACCGAGCGTGCCCGCGCCCTTGTAATGAGCGTCACGCAGGTGGGCGGGGACCGGGCCCACCAGACCGCGCCGGACGTCGCCGATCGCCTCGTCGATCGCCGTGATGACGGCGTTGGACTTGGGGGCCAGTGACAGGTGGATGACCGCCTGGGCCAGATTGATGCGCGCCTCCGGCAGCCCGACGAACTCCACGGCGTGCGCGGCGGCGGAGGCCGCCTGCAGGGCCGACGGGTCGGCCATCCCGATGTCCTCGCTGGCGTGCACGATCAGGCGTCTCGCGATGAAGCGCGGGTCCTCGCCCGCCTCGATCATGCGAGCGAGGTAGTGCAGGGCGGCGTCGGCGTCGCTGCCCCGGATGCTCTTGATGAACGCGCTGATGACGTCGTAGTGCTGGTCGCCCTCGCGGTCGTAGCGGACGGCCGCTCGGTCCACCGCCTTTTCCAGGATCTCCACGTCGATCGGCCGGCCGTCGGGCACGACGTAGGCGGCCGCCTCGAGGTAGGTGAGCGCCCGCCGGGCGTCGCCGCCCGCCAGCCGTACGAGATGGTCCTCGGCGGCCTCGTCCAGCTCGGACCGACCGGCCAGGCCGCGCTCGTCGGTCAGCGCCCTGCGGACGACCTGGCGCAGTGCCTCGTCCGCGAGCGGCTCCAGAGTCAACAGCAGCGACCGGGACAGCAGCGGGCTGATCACGCTGAAGAAGGGATTCTCCGTGGTCGCCCCGATGAAGGACACCCACCGGTTCTCCACGGCGGGCAGCAGCGCGTCCTGCTGAGCCTTGTTGAAGCGGTGCACCTCGTCGACGAACATCACCGTCTGCCGGCCGGACATCCCGAGCTCCCGCTTGGCCTGGTCGATCGCCGCGCGGACCTGCTTGACGCCGTCGCTCACGGCTGAGATCTCCACGAAACGGCGCTCGGTCGCCCGGCTCACGACGTAGGCCAGGGTGGTCTTCCCCGTGCCCGGCGGTCCCCACAGCAACAGTGACATCGCTACGTCCCGGTCGACGAGCTGCCGGATGGGCGTCCCCGAGCCGAGCAGATGCTCCTGTCCGACGACCTCGTCGAGGCCGCGCGGACGCATGCGGACGGCGAGCGGCTCCTGCGCGCGGTGCGCCTGCTCGGCGGGCTCGTCAAAGAGGCTTTCCGCCTGTTCCGGATTGACCCTGGCCACGTCCTGACACTATCTCCTGTCCCCACCGGCACAGCCGTACGGGCGGGGCCTCAGGGACGGCGGGGAGTCAGGAGAATTCGGCCAGGGTCCGCTCGGCCTCTTCGAGCCAGGCACGGCGGGCGCTGAGCGCGTCCTCGGCGTCCTTGACGTCCTTGTCCCGGCCGGCCGCCCGGGCCTTGTCCAGCCGCTTCTCCAGCTGCTCGATGGATGTCCGGAGCTGGGCGACCGTGCCCTCCGCGCGAGCGCGCGCCTCGGGGTTCGTGCGCCGCCATTCCTTATCCTCGGCGCCTCGCACGGCCTCCTCGATCTTACGGAGCCGACCCTCGAGCCGGTCCCGGGAGTCGCGTGGGACCGGGCCGATCGCCTCCCAGCGCTCCTGCACCGAGCGGAGTTGCTGGCGCGTCTGGCGTACGTCCTTGACGGGCATCAGCCGCTCGGCCTCGAGCAGGAGCTGTTCCTTGGCCTCGGCGTGCTCACGCATCTCTTCGTCCCGCTCGGCGAAGACGGCGGAGCGGGCCGTGAAGAACGTGTCCTGCGCACCCTTGAAGCGGGTCCACAGACCTTCCTCCGCCTCCCTGGCGGCCCGGCCCGCGCTCTTCCAGCGGCGCATCAGGTCACGGTAGGCCGCCGCGGTCTCGCCCCAGTCCGTGGAACCGGCCATCGCCTCGGCTTCGGCCACCAGGCTTTCCTTGTCGGCCCTGGCCTGCTCCCGCTGGTCCTCTAGGGTCGCGAAGTAGGCCTTGCGCCGCTTGGTGAAGGCGTTGCGCGCCGACGACAGCCGCTTCCACAGGGCGGTCTCGGTGGGCCGGTCGATGCGTTCGGCGGCCTTCCACTCCTCGACGAGCTGCCGCAGCCGCTCGCCGCCGTTCTTCCAGTGGGTCTCCTCCGTCGCGATCCGCTCGGCCTCCGCGACGATGCGCTCCTTGATCTCACGCGACTCGCCCCGAGCGTGCTCACGGGCGGCCTTGATCTCCTCGCGGCGCTTGCCGATCACGCCGGACAGGCTGTCGAGCCGGCGGATCAGCGCGTCGAGGTCACCGACGGCGTGCGCGTCGGTGACCGCCTCCCGGAGCCGCTGGATGCCCTGCTCGGCCTGAGCGGGCGCGAGGTCGGTGGTCCGGACGCGCTGCTCCAGCAGCTGGACCTCGGTGACCAGCGCCTCGTACTTGCGGTGGAAATAGCCGAGGGCCTCCTCCGGAGCGCCCGCCTGCCAGGAGCCGACCACACGCTCGCCCTCGGCCGTCTTCACATAGACCGTGCCGTCGTCGTCGACACGACCCCAAGGGTCAGTGCTCACCGTCGGCCGTCCTCTCCGTAGACCACCGTGCCGCTCTCGTCGGCCTCAGAACGCGTCTCTAGGGGGTCGGTGGCGCTGGACACCGTTTCCTCCCGCATCTTGGCCCGGCCTGGTCCCATTTGGCCCGGACCCTCCAAACCTTAGCCTCCGTCGCGCTATTTCTTTGTGATCGCGACGTCCTGAATGGTGATCGGTTTCTTCGGCGCGCCGTCGCCCGGTCCACTGGCACCGTCCGAACCCGCCTTGGCCACCTGGTCCACCACATTCATACCTGCGGTGACCTTGCCGAAGACCGTGTACTGCGGCGGGAGCGGCGAGTCACCGTAAACGATGAAGAACTGGCTGCCATTGCTGTCCGGCTGCGCGCTGTGCGCCATCGCCAGAGTGCCCCGTGTGTACTTGGCGCCATTGGTGTTCTCGTTGGCGAAACGGTAGGCAGGACCGCCGGAGCCGCTGCCCGTCGGGTCACCGCACTGGAGCACCTTGATGCCCTCGGTCACCAACCGGTGGCATTTGGTGTTGTCGTAGAAGTTCTTCGCCGCCAGATAGGCCATCGAACCGACCGTGCACGGCGCCTTGGCCCCGTCGAGTTCCATGACGATGTCGCCGAGATCGGTCTTCACCGTCGCCCGGGTGGCGCCCTTGTAGGCCGGCTTCTTGGCGGGGGTGCCCACGTCCTTGACGCCGGGGTCCGTGCTGGGCAGGTAGGCGCACTCGCCGGGCTTGACGGACACCGATTGCCGCGGGGCCGGGGTCTGCCGGGAGGCGGGATCGGCCGCCGCCTGCCCGTTCTTGCTGGCCTTGCCCTGCCCGCCCATCACTGCGGCGAGCCCGGCGCTGGCCCCGACGACGAGCACGACCGCGACCACAGTGCCGACGATCTTGACTTGGCGCGCCCGGCGCTGCTGGGCCGCGCGCTCAGCCAGCTGGCGCTCGTAACGCTGCCGCGCGAGTTGTTTCCTGCGGTCTTTCCCAGCCACCTGGAGCGCTCCCTCACGGTCTCCCGCATTGATCGCCGAAACGTGCTGGGCATCGTAGCGGTCCCGGGCGGCGCGTGTACCGGCCACGCCGCCCACCGCGGCGACACGGCGTATCTCGTTCGCGGTCGCATGAGCCGCGCCGGTACGCTCGAAGCGCCGTATAGAGCAGCTACTCAGCACCGCGTTATGAGAGGACGACTGTGCTCGTCGCCGGGTTCCCCGCAGGATCGTTCGCCACAAATTGTTACATAGTGGCGCCAGCCGCGGGTGAGGAGTGTGTGATCGTCGATCCCGGCCAGGACGCCGAGGCCGGCATCGACGAACTGCTGCGCGAGCACGGGCTCAAGCCGATCGCGGTCGTCCTCACACACGGCCATATCGATCACATGTGGTCGGTGGCCCCGGTGTGCGGGGCCCGGGACGTGCCCGCCTTCATCCACCCCGGTGACCGCGAGCTGCTGACGGATCCGGCCAAGGGGCTGTCTCTCAACGTCGGCCAGCAACTCTTCGGCGGCGTCACCTTCACCGAGCCCGACGACGTGCGCGAGCTCTCCGACGGCACGGTGCTGGAGCTGGCGGGCCTGGAGCTCACGGTCGATCACGCGCCCGGCCATACGCCCGGATCCGTCACCTTCCGGCTGCCCGAGACCGGCCAGACGCCCAGCGTGCTGTTCTCGGGCGACCTGCTGTTCGCCGGCTCGATCGGCCGCACCGACCTGCCGGGGGGCGACCACCCGACGATCCTGCGCAGCCTGGCCGAGGTGTGCCTGCCACTGCCTGACGAGACTGCGGTGCTGCCCGGCCACGGCCCGCAGACCACCATCGGCCGCGAGCGCGCCGCGAATCCGTACCTTTCGGATCTGGCGCCCTCCGACGGCCCCAACCGAGGCCTCTGAGACCACAGACATGAGTTCGAGCTTCCAGGCCCCCAAAGGGGTCAGTGAATACGTCCCGCCGCGCTCCGCGGCCTTCCTCGCCGCGCGCGACGCGTTCGCGGCCGCGGTGACCCGTGCCGGCTACTCCTATCTGGAGCTCCCGGTCTTCGAGGACACTCAGCTGTTCGCGCGTGGTGTCGGTGAGTCGACCGACGTGGTCACCAAGGAGATGTACACCTTCCAGGACCGCGGTGGCCGGTCCCTCACGCTCCGCCCGGAGTTCACCGCGGGCGTGCTCCGGTCGGTCCTGGAGAACAGCCTGCACAAGGGCGCCCTCCCGCTGAAGGTCTGGGCCACCGGCCCCGCGTTCCGCTACGAACGCCCGCAGGCGGGCCGCTACCGGCAGTTCTACCAGGTGGACCTCGAGGCGATCGGCAGCGAGGACCCGGCGGTGGACGCCGAGACCATCGCGATCGCCTGGGACTGGTACCGGGATCTGGGGCTGACCCGGATCGATCTCCACCTCAACTCGCTCGGCTGCCGTGACTGCCGTCCCGTCTACCGCGCCGCGCTGCAGGAGTTCCTGCGTGCGCTCGACCTCGACCAGGACACGCTGGGGCGGGTCGAGCTGAACCCGCTGCGGGTGCTGGACGACAAGCGCCCCGAGGTCCGCAGGCAGGTCGCCGACGCGCCCCTCGTCACCGACCACCTGTGCGCGGCCTGCAAGGCCCACCACGACAAGGTCCGCGAGCTGCTCGCCGACCTGTCCATCCCCTGGGTCGACGATCCGCGGCTCGTGCGGGGCCTCGACTACTACATGCGGACGACCTACGAGTTCGACCACCCGCTGCTCGGCGCGCAGTCCGGCATCGGGGGCGGCGGCCGCTACGACGGCCTCTCCGAGGACATCGGCGGTCCGCCGCTGCCCGGCATCGGCTTCGGTCTCGGCCTGGACCGTACGGTCCTGGCGATGGAGGCCGAGCAGGTGAGCCTGGGCGCGTCCCGCGGAGTCCAGGTGTACGGCGTCCCACTGGGCGAGACGGCCCAGCGTAAGATCTTCGCCCTCGTGGCCGAACTGCGCCGCGCGGGGCTCGCTGCCGACATGGCCTACGGCGGCAAGGGACTCAAGGGGGCCATGAAGGGCGCGGATCGTTCGGGGGCGGCCTACGCCGTGATTCTCGGTGACCGAGATATCGCCGCCGGGTCCGCGCAGGTGAAGGACCTGGCCAGCGGCCACCAGATCGCGGTCCCGCTCACCGACATTCCGACGCTGTTGAAAGAGAGGCTTTCCTAGATGATCCGCTCGCATAGGGCCGGCACCCTCCGCAAGGAGCAGGCCGGTGAGCAGGTCGCGCTCGCCGGCTGGGTCGCTCGCCGCCGTGACCACGGCGGGGTCACGTTCATCGACCTGCGGGACGCCTCCGGTGCCGTACAGGTGGTCTTCCGCGAGGGAGTGCTCGACGCGCAGGGAGCCGGCGGCGCGGACACCGCGCACGACCTGCGCTCGGAGTTCTGCGTCAAGGTGACCGGCGAGGTCCGGGTGCGCCCGGCCGGCAACGAGAACCTCGACATTCCCACCGGTGACGTCGAGGTCGTCGCCGGCGAGATCGAGGTGCTGTCCGAGGCCGCGCCGCTGCCGTTCCCGATCGAGGGAGACGTGAACGTCAACGAGGAGGTGCGGCTGAAGCACCGCTACCTCGACATCCGGCGCGACACGGTCTCCCGGGCGCTGCGAATCCGGTCCGAGGGCTCCTTCCTCGTCCACGACGTCATGCGTGAGCACGGCTTCGTGAACGTCGAGACCCCGACGCTGACCCGCTCCACCCCGGAGGGCGCCCGGGACTTCCTTGTTCCCGTACGCCTCAAGCCGGGCCATTGGTACGCCCTGCCCCAGTCACCACAGCTGTTCAAGCAGCTGCTCATGGTGTCGGGGCTGGAGCGCTACTACCAGATCGCCCGCTGCTACCGGGACGAGGACTTCCGCGCCGACCGGCAGCCGGAGTTCACCCAGATCGACATCGAGATGTCCTTCGTCGAGCAGGACGACGTCCTGCAGGTCGGCGAGGACCTGGTCGCCCGGCTCTGGAAGGACATCGCGGGTTATGAGATCCCGCGCCCCATCCCCCGGATGACCTACGCCGAGGCGATGTCCCGCTATGGCTCGGACAAGCCCGACCTTCGGTTCGGCAACGAGCTCGTCGAGATGACGGAGTATTTCGCCCAGACGCCGTTCCGGGTCTTCCAGGCCCCGTACGTCGGCGCGGTCGTCATGCCCGGCGGCGCGTCCCAGACCCGCAAGGAACTGGACGCCTGGCAGGACTGGGCCAAGGCCCGCGGAGCGCGCGGGCTGGCCCACGTGCTCGTGAAGGAGAACGGTGAGCTCGCCGGGCCGGTGGCCAAGAACCTGTCGGACGCAGAGCGGGCGGGCCTGGCCGAGGCGGCCGGCGCCAAGCCCGGCGACGCGGTCTTCTTCGCCGCGGGTCGGCCGCACGCCTCCCGGGAGCTGCTGGGAGCCGCCCGGCTGGAGATCGGCCAGCGCTGCGGCCTGATCGACGAGGACGCCTGGGCGTTCCTGTGGGTGGTGGACGCACCGATCTTCGAACCGGTGCTCGACGAGTCCGGCGAGGAGGTGGGCTGGACCTCGGTCCACCATCCCTTCACCTCCCCCAAGCCGGAGTGGGCCGACACCTTCCAGGACAAGCCCGGCGAGGCCCTCGCCAACGCCTACGACATCGTCTGCAACGGCAACGAGATCGGCGGTGGATCCATCCGTATCCACCGGGCGGAGATGCAGCAGCGGGTGTTCGACACCCTGGGGCTGTCCCCGGAGGAGGCCCAGTCCAAGTTCGGCTTCCTGCTCGAGGCGTTCAAGTACGGACCGCCCCCGCACGGCGGCATCGCCCTCGGCTGGGACCGCGTCATCATGCTGCTCGCCGGGCGCGACTCGATCCGCGACGTGATCGCCTTCCCCAAGGCGGCCTCCGGCTACGACCCGCTCACGGCCGCGCCGACCGCCATCACCGAGCAGCAGCGCAAAGAGGCGGGGATCGACGTGAAACCGGACGAGCCGACAGTGCCCGGCAACGAGCCCGGCCGCATCGTCCGCCCCGACGAGAAGCGCGGCTAGGACCAGGCGGTGGGCGGTCCCGGTCCCGGGACCGCCCGCCGCCGCGCGGTCGTCCTATCGCGCTCTCCGGACGAGGGCGCGGAACGCTCGCAGTGGCGCGGTGACCAGGCGGCCCACGCGATGGCTGAGCGAGTTGCGAAGCGCGGTGATCTGGGCCGTTCTGGCCTTGAGCTCCTGCTGGAGGCTCTTGAGCTCCGCCTGGTCCTGCCGGCGTTTCTGATTGAGATCGTCGAGCTTGCCCTGCGCGGTCTCCGCGGCCCGGACGAGCTCGGTCTCCTTGGCCTTCAGGGCCGTGTCCAGCCAGGCCGCCCGGGCACGCGCGTCGGCGAGTTCCTCAGTGAGCCGGTGCTGAGCCACCAGGGCCTCGCGATAGCCGAGCGGCTCACGGACCATGCCGGACTGCAGCTCGGCGAGCAGCCGGGCGTGGTCGGCGGCGGACAGCCCTCGGACCGCGGCCTCGAGCTCCGCCTCCAGCTCGACGGCCTGGCCGAGCAGAGCCCGGTCGCCCGGGTGCCCGGCCATCGCCAGCAGCGTGACCGTCACCCCGTCCAGGTCGAGCGTGGTGGGCCACGGGTGCCGGTATCCGCCCGAGACGAGCCCGGCGGCGAACTGCCGCAGGGCACGCGCCAGCGCGAGTTCGAATGGCAACTCCCCGGCCAGTTCCCAGCTCGGGTCGAGGACGGCGAACCACTCCCCGTCCACGATCACGTTGCCGGGCGTCGCGAAGGCCATGATCCCGGGCGCCTGCCCGGCCAGCCAGCGCGCGTACGACCGCAGCAGCCGGCGTACGGCCGGGACGTCCGACAGCGCGCAGGCCGTGCGCAGCGACTCCTCCAGCGTGTACCCGGCCGGCACCGGCCCGGCCAGCCGGGCCGGCTCGCGCAGGACCCGGCCGGCGTCGCGCGGCCCTGGCGGCTGCACGTCGCCTCGTACCCACCGGCCGTCGTCGTCGCGCAGTTCGTAGGTGGCCGCCCAGTGGCCCGGCGAGCCGTCGGTGATCAATCCGGCAGGTAGTTCTCCCGCGGGGCGCACGACGGCGATCCATGCCGGAGCGAGCCGGGCGCCCAGTCCGTGGGACAGCGCGGACCGGGCGAGACGGCAGGGGTCGGCGAGCACATGCCGTCCGGTGAACTCGTGCGCGAGCGCCGCCGAGATCAGCGTGGCCGCCGCTCCGTCGGGGCCAAGGCGCTCCTCGAGCCGATCGGCCGTGATCAGCACGGCCGGGGGCACGAGACCGGGATAGGCGGCATAGCACCGCTCGACCGACGCGCCCCGCTCACGTAGCCGGGCGACGAGCTCGGCCGGGCCGACGGGGACGGTGCCGTCGACGCCGTGCCTCGGCAGCCATTCGCCGTCCGGCGCCGCTCCGCCCGGATCGACCAGGCGGTGCACGCCGAGCTCGTTCTCGACCCCGATCACGAGCGCGCCCGCCGGGGCGAGCAGCGCGGACAGCCGGTCCAGGCTCTCGGACCAGGTCAGGGCGCTGCTGTCCGGGGCGGCGAGCGAATGAAACCCTCCCGCGGCGACGATGGCGTCGTAGGGGCCCTCGTCGCCCAGCTTGTCGAGACCACCGCACAGGACCGTCAGCCGTCCGGAGCCGGCCTGCCGCCGGCCGAGCTCCTGGGCGTCGGGCAATGACCGCACCAGGCACGTCACCCGGGCGCAGTGCGCGATCAGCCGATCGACCAGGCCGTCTCGGTGGGGGCCTGCGAGGAGCACGTGGCCCGAGGCGGGGACGACCCGCAGGAGGAGCGTCTCCAGGGCGCCGCCGCCGGGCCGACTGGCGTCGGCGTCCGACCAGTCGAACATCTCCCCGCCGATGAGATGGACGCCGTACTGCTCGGTCATGTGGTCTCCAACGGCCAACCGAAGATCTCCCGGAGTTCCTCGGGAGAGACGACATAGGGAACACCGAGTTCCGCCGCGGCGAACTCTCTCGCGACGGCCGGATCGATCGACGTGCCGTGCAGTTCCGGCCAGAGCCGCTCCAGCCGGGTCACACCGCCGAAGGCGGGGTTCGCTTCCTGCAGGACCATCGGGTCGCCATAGACCGCGGCCGCACAACCGACCGACGCCCCGTAGAGGATCGCCGTGCTCAGCCGGTTGGAGGCCACCCGCCGATGGCGGCGCAGCTCTGCCAGCTGCTTGTAGAGGAACTCCGTGTCCGTGTTCCGCCAGCGCCAGCCGCGCACTCCGTGCGAGATCACGCGAAAGCCCGCCGACTCGTACAGCCGGCGGACTGTCTCGTTGCGGTACTCCAGCCAATAGAGGCAGACCGTCACCGGACCCGTCTCGACCTCTTTGATGGTCTCGATGAGGCGCAGGTGATCGCCGGTCACCTCCTGGAATTCCCAGCCGTGGAAGGGGTACCAAATCGTGCCCGTACGCTCCTCGGCGCCGCCGTCATCCGGCTCCATCGCCAGCAGATAGTTCCAGGGGGCGCCGAGCGAGTGATAGCCGCGCCGTCCCATCGCCCATCCCCGCCGGCGGCACACGTCCGACCAGACGAACTTCACCCAGCCCGGCTCGAATGGCTGCTTCGGGCCGTAACCGTCCAGGACGTTCCAGCCATGTTGCACGACACCCGGTATGCGCGGCGGCCTGGCCGGATCGAGTCCGCAGTACCGGGCGAGGATATGCGCGTGTCCGTACCAGTGGTTGCCGTGATCCACATCCGCTCCTCAGCTCAAGGTCTCGCGCAGGACATCGATCACCCGATCCTGGTCGGCCTCGGTGAGGTCCGGAAACAGCGGCAGCGACAGCTGCTCGGCATAGAATCCCTCCGCCACCGGGCACATCCCCCGCCGATAGCCCAGATCCGTGAAGACCGGATGCCAGTGGGCCGGGATGTAGTTGACCTGCACGCCGATGCCCGCCGCCCGCATCCGCTCGTACACCTCGCGACGCCGGCCGCCGAGGACCCGCACCGCGTACAGATGCCAGGCCGGCTCCACGTGCGGGCGCCGGGCCGGCAGCCGCAGACCTTCGACACCGGCGAGCAGCTCGTCATAGCGCCGCACCAGGGCGGCGCGGCGGGCGATGAAGCCGGCGAGCCGCCGAAGCTGGCTGGCGCCGAGCGCGCACAGCACATCGGGCAGCCGATAGTTGAGGCCGAAGGCGTGCACCTCCTGGTGCCAGCCGCCTTCGTCCGGCGACCGTTGCAGCTCTGGATCCCGGACCAGGCCATGGTTGCGGAAGCGGCGCGCCGACTCCAGGGTGGCTGGGTCGCGTACCGCGACGGCGCCGCCCTCCGCCGTCGTGACCGTCTTGGTGGGGAAGAACGAGAACGTGGTGAGATCGGCGAGGGCCCCCGTGGGGACGCCCCGGTAGCGGGATCCGATCGAGTGGGCGGCGTCGGCGACGAGCACCGCGCCGGCGCCGTCCGCGACCTTGCGGAGCGCGTCGTACTCGGCCGGATGACCGGCGTAGTCCACGGCCGTGACGGCCCGGGTACGGGTGGAGACGGCAGCGTCGGCGGCCTCCGCGTCCAGCGTGGCAGTGTCGTCCTCGACATCGGCGAACACCACCGTGGCGCCCAGCTGCGCCGCGGTCGCGGCCGTGGCGACGAAGGTCATCGGCGACGTGATCACTTCGGTGCCGGGGCCGACACCCGAGGCGGCATAGGCGACGTGCAGCGCCGCCGTGCCCGACGTGACGCTGACGCAGGGCACTCCGCCGGTCCACTCGGCCAGCGCCGCCTCGAACCGGTCGACCGCGGGTCCCGTCGTCAGCCAATCGCCGCGTAGCACTTCGGTGACCGCGGCGATGTCGCTCTCGTCAACGGACTGTCGTCCGTAGGGCAGCACGCCGGCTCACTCGAAGGACGCGAGCATCGCCCGCAGGTCGTCGACGGTCAGCCACAGGTCGTTGGTGTCCGAGCGGTAGGAGAACGCCTCGCTCACCGGCTGGCCACCCTCCGGCGGCGTGTAGCCCCAGGTGGCGATGGTAGGCATCACGACATACCGATCGGCGAGCCGTACGGTGCGGTGGCTGTCGTCGGGAGCGATCATCTCCTCGTGCAGCTTTTCCCCAGGCCGGATGCCGATCTCGTGGACCGGGGAGTCGGGCGCCACGGCCTGGGCCAGATCGACGATACGCATGCTCGGAATCCGCGGGACGTACAGCTCGCCGCCGTGCATGAGGCCGAAGGAGTCGAGGACGAAACCAACGGCCTGGTCCAGCGTGATCCAGAAGCGCGTCATGCGCTTGTCGGTGATCGGCAGGCTGCGGCCCTCGGCCGCCAGCCTGGCGAAGAACGGGATCACCGAACCCCGGCTGCCCATCACGTTGCCGTAGCGGACCACCGAAAGTCGGGTCTCGTGGTGGGCGGCGTAGTGGTTGGCCGAGACGAAGAGCTTGTCCGCGACGAGTTTGGTGGCGCCATAGAGGTTGATCGGGCTGGACGCCTTGTCGGTCGAAAGCGCCACGACCTTGCGCACTCCGCAGTCGATGGCGGCCTCGATCACGTTCTGCGAGCCGGAGACGTTGGTCTGGACGTACTCGAACGGGTTGTACTCCGCCGTGTCGACCTGTTTGAGCGCGGCCGCGTGCACGACGTGATCGATCCCGTGCATGGCGCGACGGAGCCGATCGCGATCGCGAATGTCCCCGATGAACCATCGCAGCCGCGGGTCATCGCCGAAGACCTGGCGCAGTTCGTACTGCTTGAGCTCGTCGCGAGAGAACACCACGACCCGACGCGGATCGAAATCTCGCAGTACCCGGGACACGAACGCCTTGCCGAATGACCCGGTACCACCCGTGATCAGGATCGATGATCCCGCCAAATCCACCTCGGTGACCCTCCAACCTCTAGGCCGTAACAATGACAACTGCTGTACCCTATCCGTTCATCTGTCCCTCCTAGCTCATTTAGCTGGAGAATTGTGTCCATTCGTACGGTAGGGGTCATTCAGGCACGCATGGGGTCCTCCCGCCTCCCCGGCAAAGTGCTCCGCCCGCTGACCGGACGTAGCGTGCTCGGCTGGGTCGTGCGCGCGGCCCGGGAGAGCGGAGCCCTTGACGATCTCGTCGTCGCCACGACGCGGGAGCCCGCTGACGACGCGATCGTCACAGAGTGCCAACGGCTCGGCGTCGCCTGGCACCGCGGTCCGGTGGACGACGTGCTGTCGCGGTTCGTCGGCGCGCTTCGCGACCACCCCGCCGACGCCGTCGCCCGCTTCACCGCCGACTGCCCGCTGCTGGACCCGGCCCTGATCAGCGCAGCGGTCGGCACGTTCCGCGCGGTTCCGGCGCTTGACTACCTCGGCACGATGCTGCCGCGCACGCTGCCCCGCGGCATGGACGTCGAGATCATCGGTACCGCCGCCTTGCACCGCGCCGACGCACTCGCCCGCGATCATCACCGGGCGCACGTGACGTCGTACGTCTACACCCATCCGGCCGCGTTCAACGTCATGGGCCTGACCTTCCCGCCGGGCGCCGAACGGCTGCGCGTCACCCTGGACACGGCGGCGGACTGGGACGTCATCACCGCGATCGTGACCGCGCTCGGGGACGTGCCCGCGTCCCTGCGGACGATCATCGAATGGCTCGAAGGCCACCCCAAGGTGGGCGTGCTGAATGAGGACGTCCGGCAAAAGGTGCTCGAGGAGGCATGACCCCTCGGGTCGGGATTCGCTGTGACGCCGGACCACTCATCGGCGTCGGACACGTCATGCGCTGCCTGGCCCTGGCCGAGGAGCTTCTCGGGCGGGGCGCCGAGGTGTCGTTTCTGGGGGGTCTCGGTGGCCTCGAGTGGATCCGAGATCAGCTCCGGGCACGGGGTCTGCCGCTGCTGCCGGGGCCCCTGAGCCCGGAGGGGCTCATCACGGCGGCGCGACGGCTCCGGCTCGACGCCATGGTCCTGGACTCCTATGAGCTCGACCCGCACTGTGCCGGCGCCCTCCGGCAGGCTGGCATGACCGTCTTGGCCATCGTCGACGGGGACACACGGGGCCAGGACGCCGATCTCTATCTGGACCAGAATCTCGGTGCCGAGCACTCTCCGGTGAACCTGCCCGCCGGGACCGTCCGGCTGGCCGGGTCGGGCTTCGCGCTGCTGCGAGACTCCGTACGCGCGTTGCGCCCGGCCGGTCCACGACGGCCGGGCGACGGCGTGCCTGGGGTGCTCTGCTTCTTCGGCGGCACCGATACCGCAGATGCCGCACCACGGGTGATCGAGCTGGCGGCGGCGACCGGGGCGCCGTTCGCGGCCACCGTCATCGCGGCGCGGGATTCAACCGCCGACGCGCTGGCGGCCATCGCGTTGGTGCCCGGCCAATCCGTCACAGCGGTCGCCCCAACCGATCGGCTTCCGCACCTCGCCGCGGCCGCCGACCTCGTGGTCAGCGCGGGGGGCACCTCGACCTGGGAACTACTGTGCCTGGGCGTCCCGGCGGCGCTGATCTGGGTGGCCGACAATCAACGACAGGGCTACGACGCACTCGTCTCTCGCGGCCTGGCCGCCGGGCTCGGCGCGGTCACCGGCCTGGGCGGCGACGCGGAGGCGACGCTGAAGGGCCTGCTCACCAACCCGGCGGCACGTACCGACCTGGCCGCCCGGGGGTTCACCGTCGTCGACGGCCGCGGCCGGGAGCGGGTGGCGGACGAACTTCTCTCGCACCTGACACCCCGCCCGGCCTAGAACCCGCCCGGTCAGAACAGGTCCCAGGTGAGCGGTGTGCCTCGTGGGACGTCGGCTTTGAACACGCGGCCGATGACCGCGTCGATCGCGTCCGGGGAGAGACCGCCGGCCGGCCGGATCGAGCGCACGTTGCGCTCGGTGGCCGACTCGCCCGCGGCCACGTCCGCCACGACGTAGAGGGACCGGCGGAATCGCAGAACCTCCGCCTCGGCCGGCCGAGCGCCGATCCGCGGCCTTCCGAGTGCCTGCCAAGCGCGCTCGGTCTCGGCCACCAGGGCCGACAGCTCCGCGGGCTCGGCCGAGAAGGCGGCGTCCACACCACCTCCGGCCCGGTCGAGCGTGACGTGCTTCTCGATGAGACAGGCGCCGAGCGCCACCGCGGCGACCGGGACGCCGATGCCCATCGTGTGGTCGGAGTACCCGACCGGGACGTCGAACATGCTCTCGATCAGCGGCAACGCCCGCAGGTTGGTGTCGGCGGGATCCGCCGGGTACGACGCCGTGCAACCCAGCACGACCAGCTGCTCGCAGCCGGCCTCGCGCGCCGTCCGGACCGCCGCGTCGATCTCCCCGACACTCGCCATGCCGGTTGACACGATCAGTGGCTTGCCGGTGCGCGCCACGTATCTGATCAGGGGCAGGTCGACGATCTCACAGGACGCGATCTTGTACGCGGGGACGTCCAGCGACTCCAGGAAGTCCACGGCCGTCGGATCGAAGGGGCTGGAGAAGGCGACCAAGCCGTGCTCCCGCGCCCGTGCGAAGATCGGCTCGTGCCAATCCCAGGGGGTGTGGGCCCGCTCGTACAGGGCGTAGAGACTCTCACCGCCCCACAGGTCGTGGCCGGCACCGACCTGGAATCGGGGATGGTCCACATCCACCGTCATGGTGTCCGCGCGGTAGGTCTGCAGCTTGAGTGCCTGCGCGCCCGAGGCGGCGACGGCATCGACGATCGCCAGTGCGCGGTCGAGATCGCCGTCATGATTGCCGGACATCTCGGCGACGATCAGCGGGCGATGCTCCGAGCCGACCTGATGCTTTCCGATGGTCACCGTCTTCACTGATCACTCACCCTTCTTACCGGCCGCGCGGGGTCGCTCCGAAAGCCCGCCGCGACGCATTCGACCTGAACGACTTCATATGCCCCGGCGTCGGCCTCACGCAGCCGGCGGCCGGTCTCGACGAAGCCGTACTCCCGATGGAGCCGCAGCGACCCAGCGTTGTTCGCCAGGACCTCAGCGCGGACCACGGCCAGATCCAGGGCGTCGAAGGCATGGCCGAGCGCGGCCGGCCCGAGCCCGGCGCGGGCCCGCGGCATGTCTCCGCGCTGCCACAGTCCCTCGAGGTCGAAGTAGAACCCCCAGAGCGCCGCGGCCGCGGTCCGGTCATGTTCGAACGTCACCACGCCGCAGGGGATGCCGTCCAGCTCATAGATCAGGACCAGGCGAGCCGGGTCGGCCTCGACGCCCGACCACCACCGCGCGTGCTCGCGCTCATCGATCTCGTGGGTCGTGTGACTGGCCTGCCGAACCTTGGGGTGATTGCGCCACTGGCGGATCATCTCCCTATCGCCTTCCCTGGCGTCCCGCACTATGTCCGGCATGGGCGACGAGCTTAGCGGCACGCCGCACCCCGTCCGTCATGGCACCCTCCCGTCGCCGCGTGGCACGCGGTGCCGGGATCCGGCCGGGATGATGAGGTCAGTGGGCGGCTGCGGCGCCGCTGGTGACGCGGTAGACGTCGTAGACGCCGTCGATGGAGCGCACCGCCCTGAGCACATGGCCGAGGTGCTTGGGATCGCCCATCTCGAAGGTGAAGCGGCTCACCGCCACCCGGTCGCGCGTCGTCGTCACCGAGGCGGACAGGATGTTGACGTGCTGGTCCGACAGGACCCGGGTGACATCGGACAGCAGCCGTGGCCGGTCGAGGGCCTCCGCCTGGATCGCCACGAGGAACACCGAGTCCTCTCCGGGCGACCACTTGACGTCCACGAGACGGTCCGGCTGGGTCTTGAGGTCGGCCACGTTGACGCAGTTCGCCCGGTGTACGGACACCCCGCTGCCCCGGGTCACGAATCCGACGATGTCGTCGCCCGGCACCGGTGTGCAACAGCGCGACAGCCGCGCCCACACGTCCGGGTCCCCGGCCACCATAACGCCGGGGTCACCGGTCGGCCGGCTCCGCTTGCGGGTGGGGATCGCGGTCTCGGCCAGGTCCTCGTCGGCGCTCTCGGCCCCGCCGAGTGCCTCCACGAGCTTCTGGACGACGGACTGGGCCCCGACGTGGCCCTCCCCCACGGCGGCATAGAGAGCCGACACGTCGGGATAGCGGAGGTCACGGGCGAGGGCCAGCAGCGCCTCGCCGGACATCATGCGCTGCAGCGGCAGGTTCTGCTTGCGCATGGCCCGCGCGATGGAGTCCTTGCCGGCCTCGATCGCGCTGTCGCGGCGCTCCTTGGAGAACCAGTGTTTGATCTTGTTGCGGGCGCGGGCGCTCTTGATGAAGTTCAGCCAGTCCCGGCTCGGGCCGGCGTCCTGGGACTTGGTGGTGAAGATCTCGATGGTGTCGCCGTTGTCGAGGGCCGACTCCAGCGGGACCAGACGGCCGTTGACGCGCGCACCGATACAGCGGTGGCCGACCTCGGTGTGGATGGCGTACGCGAAGTCGACCGGCGTGGCCCCCTGCGGCAACGCGATCACGTCACCCTTGGGGGTGAAGACGAACACCTCCGACACCGACAGGTCGAAGCGCAGGGACTCGAGGAACTCGGCCGGGTCGGCGGTCTCCTTCTGCCAGTCGAGGAGCTGGCGCAGCCACTGCATGTCCGCGGCCTTACGGCCGCCGACCGTCTCCTCCTTGTACTTCCAGTGCGCCGCGACGCCGTACTCGGCGCGCCGGTGCATGCCCCATGTACGGATCTGCAGCTCGACCGGCTTGCCCTCGGGGCCGATCACCGTCGTGTGCAGCGATTGGTACATGTTGAACTTGGGCATCGCGATGTAGTCCTTGAACCGGCCAGGGACCGGGTTCCATCGCGCGTGGATCGACCCGAGCGCGGCGTAGCAGTCCCGGACCGAGTCGACCAGCACCCTGATGCCCACCAGGTCGTAGATGTCGTCGAAGCCGACATCCCTGGCGATCATCTTCTGGTAGACCGAGTAATAGTGCTTCGGCCGGCCTGTCACGGTGGCCTTCATCTTGGCCTC
>JAOPYH010000192.1 GCA_025964715.1 Streptosporangiaceae bacterium
TGTCGTCCCGGCCACCCCGTGCTCCGCAATGACATCGAGGGTGGCGTCGAGGATGCGTGTCTTGCGGCTGGGGTCGTTCCGCCGAGTCCGCTTGAACGGTGCCGTCGCGACCTCGTCGTCTCCCCCGACGGCGAGCGCCCCGGCCCCCGCCAAGGAAGCCCCGGCTCCGGCGCCTGCCCCGAAGGCCGCCGCGAAGGCCAAGGACAAGGCACCCGCCAAGCCGGCCACCCCGGCGCCCCAGGTGCCAGCGGGGGCCGAGGAAGTACGCCTGCGTGGCGTGGCCGCTCGTACGGTCACGAACATGGAGGCCAGCCTTGACGTGCCGACCGCGACGAGCGTGCGCGCGGTCCCCGCCAAGCTGTTGATCGACAACCGCATCGTCATCAACAACCACCTGAAGCGCGGCCGTGGCGGTAAGGCCTCCTTCACCCACCTCATCGGCTACGCCATCGTGCAGGCGCTCAAAGCGATGCCCGAGATGAACAACAGCTACGCCGAGGTGGACGGCAAGCCGGTCCTCGTCAAGCCCGAGCACGTCAACTTCGGCCTCGCGATCGACGTGAAGAAGGACGACGGCCAGCGCCAGCTCGTGGTGCCGAACATCAAGGCCGCCGAGACCCTCGACTTCCGCCAGTTCTGGGCGGCCTACGAGGAGATCGTGCGCAAGGCGCGCAACAACAAGCTCACGCTGGACGACTTCCAGGGCACCACGATCAGCCTGACCAACCCGGGCACGATCGGCACTGTGCACTCCGTCCCCCGCCTCATGCCCGGCCAGGGCACCATCATCGGCGTGGGCGCGATGGAGTACCCCGCCGAATACGCGGGCGCGTCACCCGAGACCCTCGCACGCCTCGCGATCAGCAAGACCATGACGCTGACGTCGACGTACGACCACCGGATCATCCAGGGCGCCCAGTCGGGTGACTTCCTGCGCCGGATCCACCAGCTTCTGCTGGGCGAAGAGGGCTTCTACGACGAGATCTTCGAGGCGCTACGGCTGCCGTACGAGCCCGTGCGCTGGGTGCCGGACATCAGCGCCACCCACGACGTGGACGTCGCCAAGATCGCTCGTGTGCACGAGCTGATCCACGCCTACCGCGTGCGCGGCCACCTCATGGCCGACACCGACCCGCTGGAGTACAACCAGCGCCGCCACCCCGACCTGGACATCCTCCAGCACGGGCTGACGCTGTGGGACCTGGAGCGCGAGTTCGCCACCGGCGGGCTCGGCGGCAAGTCGACCATGAAGCTGCGCGACATCCTGGGCGTCCTGCGCAACTCCTACTGCCGTACGGTCGGCATCGAGTACATGCACATCCAGGACCCCGAAGAGCGAGCCTGGATCCAGGCCCGCGCCGAGGTCCCGCATGACAAGCCGTCGCGTGAGGAGCAGCTGCACATCCTCCGCCGGCTGAACAGCGCCGAGGCGTTCGAGACCTTCCTGCAGACCAAGTTCGTCGGGCAGAAGCGGTTCTCCCTCGAGGGCGGCGAGTCGCTGATCCCGCTGCTCGACTCGGTCATCTCGGCCGCGGCCGAGGACCACCTCGACGAGGTCATCATCGGCATGGCCCACCGCGGCCGCCTCAACGTGCTCGCCAACATCGTGGGCAAGTCCTACGGGCAGATCTTCGGCGAGTTCGAGGGCAACCTCGACCCGCGCAGTGCCCAGGGCTCCGGTGACGTGAAGTACCACCTCGGCGCCGACGGTGACTTCGTGGCCGCGAACGGTGCGAAGATCCGCACGTCGCTGGTGGCGAACCCCTCCCACCTCGAGGCCGTCAACCCGGTGGCCGAGGGCGTCGCCCGTGCCAAGCAGGACATTCTGGACGTCGGCGAGGACGGCTTCACCGTGCTGCCGCTCCTGCTCCACGGTGACGCGGCCTTCGCGGGCCAGGGCGTCGTCGCCGAGACGCTCAACCTCTCGCAGCTGCGCGGCTACCGCACCGGTGGCACCGTGCACGTGGTGGTCAACAACCAGGTGGGGTTCACCACCGCGCCGGAGTACTCCCGCTCCAGCGTCTACTCCACCGACGTGGCCCGGATGATCCAGGCGCCGATCTTCCACGTGAACGGCGACGACCCGGAGCAGTGCTTCCGGATCGCCAAGCTCGCATACGAGTACCGCCAGACGTTCAAGAAGGACGTCGTCATCGACATGGTCTGCTACCGGCGGCGCGGGCACAACGAGGCCGACAACCCCTCGTTCACCCAGCCGCTGATGTACGACCTCATCGACGCGAAGCGGTCGGTGCGCAAGCTCTACACAGAGGCACTGATCGGCCGCGGGGACATCACCGTCGAGGAGGCCGAGCAGGCGCTGCGCGACTACCAGGAGCGGCTGGAGCGGGCCTTCACCGAGACTCGCGAGGCGCTCAAGCGGCCCGCCGAGCCGGGCTCGGTCGTCAAGCCCGAGGCCGAGGAACGCATCCCGGTCGACCACACGTCCGTGGGCAGCGCCATCTCGCAGGAGACGGTCAAGCGGGTCATCGAGACGCAGCTCAACCTGCCCGAGGGCTTCACGCCGCACCCGCGACTGCAGCCGCTGCTCGCCCGCCGGGCTCAGATGATCGAGGACGACGCGATCGACTGGGCGACCGGCGAGCTGCTCGCCATGGGTTCGCTGCTCATCGACAACCATCCGGTCCGGCTGGTCGGCCAGGACAGCCGTCGCGGCACGTTCGGCCAGCGGCACGCGGTGCTCGTCGACCGCAAGACGGGTGAGGAGCACACCCCGCTCAAGCAGTTCGGACAGGGCACGTCCAAGTTCTACGTGCATGACTCGCTGCTGTCGGAGTTCGCCGCGGTGGGCTTCGAGTACGGCTACTCGCTGATCCGGCCGGACGCTCTGGTCGCCTGGGAGGCACAGTTCGGCGACTTCGCCAACGGCGCCCAGTCGATCGTCGACGAGTTCATCTCCTCGGGCGAGCACAAGTGGGGCCAGCGGTCCTCCGTCGTGCTGCTGCTGCCGCACGGCTATGAGGGCCAGGGACCCGACCACTCCTCGGCCCGCATCGAGCGTTACCTGCAGATGTGCGCCCAGGACAACATGACGGTGGTCTACCCGACCAGCCCGGCGAACTACTTCCACCTGCTCCGGTGGCAGGTGGTGTCCGGGCGTCGTAAGCCGCTGATCGTCTTCACCCCCAAGTCGCTGCTCCGCCACAAGGCCGCGACCTCGCCGACGTCGGCGTTCACCACGGGTTCGTTCCAGCCGGTGGTCCCGGACCGCGCCACGCTCGACCCCGCGGGCGTCAAGCGGGTGCTGCTGACCTGCGGCAAGGTCTACTACGACGTGGCGGCGGCGCGGGACAAGGCGATCGCGGGCGCAGCTCAGGGCGGCATGGACACGGCGATCGTCCAGGTCGAGCGGCTCTACCCGCTGCCGGTCGACGAGATCAAGGCCGAGCTCGCCAAGTACCCGTCCGACGCGGAGCTCGTCTGGGTGCAGGACGAGCCGAAGAACATGGGCGCGTGGCCGTTCGTGGCACTCGCGCTGCCGCCGCACCTCGAGGGCCGTCAGCTGGGCCGCGTGTCACGCCGGGCGAACTCCTCCCCCGCGGTGGGTTCGGCCAAGCAGCACGAGGTCGAGCAGAAGACGCTGATCGCCCGGCTGTTCGGAGAGGCATAGTTCCACCGGAACGACCTCTCATCTCGTCCCTCCGCCGTGATCTTGCCGCTGTTCGTCCGAACAGCGGCAAGATCACGGCGGAGTCGTCTTTTGGAGGCGTCGCATGTACTTCACCGACAGGGGTATCGAGGAGCTTGCCGACCGGCGTGGTTCCGAGGACGTGTCCCTTGCCTGGGTGGCGGAGCGGCTGCGCGAGTTCGTCGATCTGAACCCGGAGTTCGAGACCCCGGTGGAACGACTCGCCACGTGGCTGGCCCGTCTCGACGACGAGGACTGAGCGCCCGCGCCACCGTGACCCCGCATGGGGAGCGCGACGCTGGGGATAGACGAGATACATCGTGATGTCGGGTCGACGCGATATATCGGTTTTGGTGAGGTCCGCGAGCGGGAAGGTCGCGTAATGGCACGGTGGACTGTCGGCGAACCGACGACCCTCGACTTCGGTGGGATCGTGGCGCTCAAGGTCATGCTGGTGAGCGGAAGCGTCACGGTGCTCGCCGGCGGCGACAAGCCCTCGGTGCAGGTCACAGAGGTCGCCGGCCGGCCCCTCACCATCAGCCACGAAGCCGGCATGCTCAACGTCTCTCACGAGAACGCATTGTGGGAGGGCCTGCTGACCTGGCTGCGCAGTCAGCGTTGCAGCGCCGACGTCGTGATCACGGTGCCGGCGGACTGTCCGGTCTACATCAACCTGATCAACGCCGACGCCGTCGTCACGGGCCTGAACGCGGGCGTGTCCATCAAGAGCGGGACAGGAGACATCACCCTTGACTGCGTGACCGGGCGCGTGGACGCCAACACCGTGGCCGGCGTGACCGAGGCCCGGGGGCTCGACGGAGCCGTCGCCTTCACCTCCGTATCCGGCGACCTGGCGCTGGCCGGCGGCGTGATCGAACGGCTCACCGCCCGTACGGTCAGCGGCCGGATCGCGACGGACGTCGACCTGGCCGACGGCGGCGAGGTTCAGGTCAACACGGTGTCCGGCGAGGTCACGCTCCGGCTCCCCGCGGCGACGTCGGCCGAGGTCTCCCTCAGCACGGTCGGCGGGCGGATCGACAGCTCGTTCTCCGAGCTCAAGTCACCCCAGCGCGCTCTCCTCCCGCAGAGCGTCACGGCCGAGCTCGGCGACGGGGCGGGGCGGGTGACCGTCAGCACCGTATCCGGCGCCATCACGGTGCTGAGCCGGCCCGCGGACACCGCTCGCCACGGTGGCGAGCCGGATATGGAGGATTGATGCCACCCGTCTTCGGCCATGGTCGGCTCCGGCTCTACCTGCTGAAGCTCCTCGAGGAGAGCCCGCGGCACGGCTACGAGGTGATCAGGCTCTTGCAGGACCGGTTTCTCGGCGTCTATTCCCCCTCCCCCGGCACCATCTATCCCCGCCTGGCCCGTCTGGAGTCCGAGGGCCTGGTCACCCATGAAGTGGTGAACGGCAAGAAGGTCTACCAGCTCACCGACAAGGGCCGGGCCGAGCTGGAACGGCGCATGGACGAGCTGGCCGATCTCGAGGAGGAGATCACCGCATCGGCCCAGGAGTTCGCCCGCGAGGTCCGCCAGGATGTCCGGCAGACCGTACGGACCCTCCGCGAGGAGCTCACCCAGGCCGCGCGGGAGATGCGCGACGAGGGAGGCGCGGCGCCCTGGCAGGCGTGGCGGGACGGCACGGACCGCCAGAAGGCGGAATGGGCGCGGCAGAAGGACCACTGGCGCGGGCAGGGCCAGACCTGGAGACAGGAGTGGCGCCAGACATGGGAGGAGGCGTGGCGCGCGGTCTGGGGACCGGACACCGGTGCCGCGCCGGACCAGTCGGCCCCACAGGGTGCCCGGCTGGAGTTCGAGCGCGCTCTGCGCGAGTTCGTCGAGGACGCCCGCGAGCAGGCAGCGATCGCGGGCGCGGACGAGGAGGCCCTGGCCGCCGCGCGCACACTGCTGGGGGAGATGAGCGAACGCCTCCGCACCGAGGTCTTCCGCGGGCCGGCCGAATAGCGCCTCACCAGCATCCGGCCGGCCGCACGGCAGCCCCGGTCAGGGAGTGAAGACCACCTTGCCGAAGAGCTCGCCTTCGGCCATGGCCGCGAAGCCCTCACTCGCGCTCGACAGCGGGAGCGTGCGGTCGATCAGCGGCCGCGCCCCCGTGGTCACGCAGAAACGCGCCAGACGTGCGAGCTGGTCACGCGTGCCCATCGTCGATCCGGTGACCGACAGTTGAAGGAAGAAGACCCGGGTCAGCTCGGCCGGCGGCATCGGACCGCTCGTCGCTCCGCAGACCACGATGCGGCCGCCGGGCCGCAGGGACTTCACCGAGTGCGCCCAGGTGGCCTCGCCGACCGTCTCCATGACCCCGTCGACCCGCTCGGGCAGGCGTGCCCCGGATTCGAAGACGGCCTCCGCGCCGAGTTCGAGGGCACGCTTGCGCTTGGCCTCACTGCGACTGGTGGCCCAGACCCGGTAACCGGCCGCCGAACCGAGCGCGATCAGCGCGGTGGCGACACCGCCGCCCGCCCCCTGGACCAAGACGATGGACCCCGGCTGCAGCCCGGACTTCTCAAAGAGCATGCGGTAGGCGGTCAGCCACGCGGTCGGCAGGCAGGCCGCCTCTTCGAAGGACAGCTCCTGCGGCTTGGGCACGAGGTTGCGGCGCGGCACTGCGACCCGCTGCGCGAACGTCCCGTCATAGGTCTCCGACAGGAGCGAACGCTTGGGATCGAGGGTCTCGTCACCGCGGCCCCGGTCGGGGTCACCGATGACCGAATGCACGATGACCTCGTTGCCGTCCTCGTCGACGCCGGCCGCGTCACAGCCGAGGATGAGCGGCAACTGCTCGGGGCGTATCCCCACGCCGCGCAGCGTCCAAAGGTCGTGGTGGTTGAGCGCGGTCGCCTTCACCGTGACGGTGGTCCAGCCTTCCGGCACCGCCGGCTCGGGCCGTTCTCCGAGGTCGAGTCCGTTGAGAGGGTTGTCTGCGTCGATCCGGGCAGCCGTGACAGCGAACATGCCGTCAGGGTAGACCGCCGCTCCGTCCGCCGGGCGCCCGGGGCCGCGCCGCTCGGCCAGGGCGGGTGAAACCCCATGTCATCGCATGGCCGGGCGGACCCGCCGGACCTGCACGTCCCGCAGCACCGCGCGTACGAATGGCGGGCGCCGTCCGGGAAGACCAGGTGAGCGGAGACGCGCCCGCTTTCTGAGCGGACAGGAGGCACAGTCCGAATGGGGGCCCGGACCCAGTGGACCGGCGCGCCGGGGCCGACGAGACCGGGCCGGCATGCCAGGCGAACTACGCGTCTTGGTGGCGTCCCGCCAGGGTAGACCGACGGCCCGCGCTCCGGGCGGGAGCGCGGGCCGCCATAACCACCGTGTGTTCCGGATCAGATCCGGTTGACGCCTTCCTTGCGGGCCTGCGCGGACACGGCCTCGATCACGGCCGGTGCCACGCGGTGGTCGAAGGGGCTCGGGATCACGTAGTCGGCGGCGAGGTCGTCACCGACCACGGCGGCGAGCGCCTCCGCGGCCGCGAGCTTCATGCCCTCGGTGATCGTGTGCGCCCGCACGTCCAGCGCACCCCGGAACACGCCCGGGAAGGCCAGGACGTTGTTGATCTGGTTCGGGAAATCGCTACGGCCCGTGGCGACCACCCGGGCATGCGCCTGCGCGGTCTCCGGATGGATCTCCGGGGTGGGGTTCGACAGCGCGAACACGATGGCGTCGTCGGACATGGCCGCGACCGCGTCCTCGCCCACTGTGCCGCCGGACAGGCCGATGAAGACATCGGCGCCCTGCAGCGCCTCTTCCGTGGACCCGGTGAGGCGGGCTCTGTTGGAGTCCTCCGCCAGCGCCTGTTTGATCTTGTTCAGGCCGTCCCGGCCGTCATAGATCAGGCCCTTGCTGTCGGACACGGCGATGTCGCCGATGCCCGCGTTCAGCAGGATGCGGGACACCGCGACCCCGGACGCGCCGGCGCCCGCGACCACGGCCCGCATGGCCGACAGCGGCTTGCCGACCAGGCGAGAGGCGTTGCGCAGTGCGGCCAGCACCACGATGGCCGTGCCGTGCTGGTCATCGTGGAAGACCGGGATGTCGAGGGCCTCGCGGAGACGGCTCTCCACCTCGAAGCACCGAGGTGCGCTGATGTCCTCGAGGTTGATGCCGCCGAAACTCGGCGCGAGCCGGACGACGGTCTCCACCAGCTCGTCGACATCCGTGCAGTCGAGGCAGATCGGCACCGAGTCGACGCCGGCGAACTCCTTGAACAGGAGTGCCTTGCCCTCCATGACCGGCATCGCGGCCGCGGGGCCGATGTCACCGAGCCCGAGGACGGCCGTGCCGTCGGTGATGACCGCCACGACGTTGGACACCCAGGTGTAGTCGTTGACCAGTTCCGGATCCTCGGCGATGGCGGTGCAGACGCGGGCGACTCCGGGCGTGTACGCCAGCGAAAGATCGTCCTTGTTGCGCACGGCGATCCTCGAACGGATCTCCAGCTTTCCGCCGCGGTGCAGCGCGAAGGCCGGGTCGGAATCGCGATTGGTGGAGTTGGCAGACGGTTCGATCACAGCGACCCCTTGGGTTGGTTTCGTGCTCGGGCAGACGGCCGCGCCGTGGTACCGATCCGGGTGGTCGCATCAGGCGGTCGTCTCTCGACGTACGGGGGTCGCCCGTTTCCTGATTGTGGCATACCTGTCATCGAGACCCGGCAGCTGTCAGACACCGAACAGACGTGGATCATGGGTACGGATATCTGGCCGGCCTGTGCCACCGGCCCGGGACGAGGGCCCTGCGCACCTCGTGGTACCAGGTAGGTTCTCCTGGAGAGGTCTGTTGTCCGATTGTGTCGCATCCTTAACCAGCGGCGAGCGCACTGTCCGACAAAATGTCGACCAACAATCCGATCGCCTACGATCTTCGAACCACATCGCAGCCCCACCTGGAGGACCGCATGCGAATCTGGCCTGGATCGGCCGACAGTGCACCCGAGCGTGGCCGCCGACCGCGGTTCGCCGCGCTCGGAGCCGCGGTGACCGCCATTGTCCTGGCCAGCGCGTGTGGGAGCTCCAACAGCCCGCATGGCGCGGCGGTGCCAGGGGTCGACCTCGTGACTCCCGGCAAGCTGAAGGTGTGCACCAACCTCCCGTACGCGCCGTTCCAGTTCACCCAGAACGGCAAGAACGTCGGCTTCGACGTCGAGCTCATGGACCTGGTGGCCAAGAAGCTCGGCGTGACGCAAGAGCTGGTCGACATCGACTTCGACTCGATCAAGGGCGGTACGGCACTCAACGCCCGCAGGTGCGACGTCGCCGCCGCCGGCATGACGATCACCGAGGACCGTAAGCGCAACCTCGCCTTCTCCGATCCCTACTTCGACGAGGCGATCGCCCTGGTGGCCCCGAAGGGCACGGGCGTGAAGACCCTCGAAGACGTCAAGGCCAAGAAGCTCTCGCTGGGCGTGCAGGCCTCGACCACCAGTCTCGACTTCGCCAAGTCCAAGGGCTTCGACCCCAAGCAGTACAAGGACTCGGGCAAGGAACTGCTGGCACTGCAGTCCGGTCAGGTGAAGGTCATCCTGCAGGACCTACCGGTCGTGAACACCTGGATGAAGAAGCCCGACCTCAGCGCCAAGTACGAACTGGGCGCAACGATCACCACGGGCTCGCAGTACGGCTTCGCGGTGAAGAAGGCCGGCAGTCCCGAGCTGCTGAAGACGATCGACCAGGTGCTGTCGCAGGCCATCGCGGACGGCACGTGGGCCAAGGCCTACACCACCTGGATGGGATCCGCACCGGCTGCGATCCCGAAGCGCGCAGCTTCACAGGGCTCCTCCTCGGCGCCATCGACCGGGTCCGCCAGCCCCACGGCGACCCCCTGATCTGACATGACCTCACCAACGACCGTGGCCGGGCCCGGGCCGGCGCAGGGGCCCGCCCGGCGCACGAAGCTGAGCCCGCGACAGCGCAGGCGCGTTGCCCTTTGCGCGCAGTACGCCGTCTTCGTCCTCGTCCTGGTCCTCGTGGCCACAGTGGCCGACTGGCACGCCATCGCCCAGAACTTCTTCCAGATCGACGTGGCGAAGGCGACCATCCCGGAGGTCTTCGGCATCGCGCTGAAGAACACGGTGATCTTCACCCTCTCCGGCTACGTCATCGGCTTCCTGCTGGGCATGGTGCTCGCGCTCATGCGCCTGTCCTCGGTGCTGCCGTATCGCTGGATCTCGCTCGTCTACATCGAGATCTTCCGTGGCATCCCGGCGTTGCTGATCTTCGCCTTCATCCTGTTCCTGCCCGCCGCCTTCCCTGGGTTCCAGAACTTCCCGGGCGGCACCTACGGACAGGTGGCTCTCGGGCTCGGACTGGTGTCCGCGGCCTACATGGCCGAGACGTTCCGGGCGGGCATCCAGGCGGTGCCCAAGGGACAGATGGAGGCGGCCCGCACCCTCGGGATGTCCTACACCCGGGCGATGATCTCGATCGTCATCCCGCAGGCCGTACGGCTGGTGATCCCGCCGCTCACCAACGAGCTGGTGCTGTTGTTCAAGGACTCATCGCTGGCGTTCATACTCGGTGTGACCTCGGCCACCACCGAGCTGACGAAGTTCGGCTCCGACCTGTCGACCGCCAACGCCAATGGCACACCGCTGCTGGTCGCCGGCGCCACCTACCTGATCATCACGGTGCCGCTGGGAATACTGGTCCGGCGCCTCGAGGCCCGCCAGGCGAAGGCACGGTGACGGCGATGACATCCGCGGTCGAGATCCGCAACCTCCACAAATCCTTCGGCCAGCTCCATGTGCTGCAGGGCATCGACCTCACGGTCGAGCCCGGTCAGGTCATCTGCGTCATCGGCCCGTCCGGCTCGGGCAAGTCGACGCTCCTTCGGTGCGTCAATCTCTTGGAGGAGCCCAGCTCCGGCCAGGTCGTCGTGAACGGGATCGACCTGACGCACCCGGACGTGGACATCGACGCGGCCCGCCGCCAGGTCGGCATGGTGTTCCAGCAGTTCAACCTGTTCCCGCACATCTCCGTGCTGGACAACGTCATGATCGGCCAGCGACGGGTCCTCAAGCGGGACAAGGCCGCCGCGGAGCGAGTGGCGCGCGAGAACCTCACCAAGGTGGGGGTGATCGAAAAGGTCGCCAGCTATCCGTCGCAGCTGTCGGGCGGCCAGCAGCAGCGCGTGGCGATCGCCCGCGCACTCGCCATGGACCCGACCCTCATGCTCTTCGACGAACCCACGTCCGCACTGGATCCGGAACTGGTCGGAGACGTGCTCGCGGTGATGCGGGAACTCGCCAACGAAGGCATGACCATGCTGGTGGTCACCCACGAGATGGGATTCGCCCGTGAAGTAGCCGATCGCGTCGTGTTCATGGACGGCGGGGTCATCGTCGAAGAGGGCCCCCCGGACCAGGTCGTCGGTGATCCGCAGGAGGAGCGCACCCGGGTCTTCCTGCGCCGCGTGCTCGACCCGACACACGCTCACGTCGGTGAGGCCGGCGGCGACCGGGACTGAATCCCTCGCCGCAGACCTGCCGGAGCGGCGAATACATCGGCGGCCGACCGCGGGAGCGCGCGATTTTTCCTGGGGCGGCGAATGAACCGGCGCCTACCACGACCTAACGTGCGATACTCGGTGCAGCGAAATGCCGCTTCGGTGCGTCGACTCCGTGAGGAGCGCACGTGGACCTCGCCTCTTACGCGGACCTGGTGGTCGAGCTGGTCAACACACAGGACCCCGCACAGGACTCACTGCGTGACCTGGACACGTTGCAGGACCTGCTGAAGATCCGGCCACACCTGAGCGGCCGGCTGTCCCGGCGGGACCTCGATGCGATGCGGGACCTCCGCACGGAGCTGCGGGCCATCTTCGAGTCCGCTGCCGCGGGAGACCACGAGCGGGCCATCGAACGGCTCAACGCGCTCCTGATCCAGCATCCGATCCATCCACAGGTCTCCGGTCACGACGGGCAGGACTGGCACGTGCACCTGACCGAGGGCGGCTCGGTGCCGGACCGCTACGCCGCCGGGGCGTCCATGGGGCTGGCCGTCTACATCAGTGATCACGGGATCGAGCGGCTCGGCATCTGCCAGGCGCCCGGGTGCGCCAATGTCTACTTCGACACCGCCGGCAGCCGGTCGCCCGGCTGCTGCTCCGAGGACTGCGCGGGCCGGGCCGACGTGGCCGCCTACCCGGCCCGCCGCCGCGAGAGCGCGGACGCCGAGATCCGCAGCGGGGACGTCAGCCGGTAACGCGCCACCGCCCGCCCGAGGATGAGCCGGTCCGGCACGGCGTCGAAGTCCCAGCTGTCCTGTCGTCCCGCGGCGCCCTGGTTGTCGCTCTCCAGCCACCACCCGTCCTCGGTTCGGTGTACCACCCGCTTGACGATCAGCTGCGCGGGATCCCGCGGATGGCACGCGACCACGACGTCGTCCACGCGTATCCGGGCTCCCGTCCGTACGACGACGCGGTCACCCGGCCGCAGCGTGGGCAGCATCGACTCGCCCGCGACCTCGAAGCGCCTCAGGGGCGAGCGCATGTCATGCCTCTGTGTTCGGCGGGAAGGAGCGGCAGAGTAGTGTCGATCCAATAGACCATGACCAGATCAAGCGAAGGGACCGTGCAGGTGCTCGCAAACCTTCTGCGTCCGAAGACGACCGTGTCCGCACACTGCGATCTGCCGTGTGGGGTGTACGACCCGGCACAGGCCAGGATCGAGGCCGAGTCGGTCAAGGCCATCTGTGAGAAGTTCGCCTCCAATGAGGACCCGGTGTTCCGGTCCAGGGCCATAATGATCAAAGAGCAGCGCTCCCAGCTCGTGAAGGAGCATCTGTGGGTGCTGTGGACCGACTACTTCAAGCCGCCGCACTTTGAGAAGTACCCCCAGCTGAACAGTCTGTTCAACGAGGCCACCAAGCTCGCGGGCGCCACTGGCACCAAGAACAGCATGGACGTCGCCGTCGCCGAGAAGCTGCTCGGCAAGATCGCCGAGATCGACAAGATCTTCTGGGAGACCAAGCAGGCGTAGGGCACCGTAGCAGGGCCGGTTCCGCACAGCGGAACCGGCCCGCCGTGTTCCGGCGCGCCCGGGAGTGCAAGACTGAGCGCGCCGAACGCACGCAACGGAGCTGTAAGACGGTAGTTTCGAAGCAGCGGACGATCGCCCGTAGGGAGTGACGTGACCGAGGAAACCGCTGCCATGCCAGCAACAACGAAGTTGACCCTGCGCGATTTGGTGACCGTGCGATTGCCGGCCGCGAGTGCCTATCTTTCCGTCCTGCGGACGGCGACCGCAGGACTCGCCGCACGGCTTGACTTCACCCTCGACGAGATCGAGGACCTCCGCATCGCGGTGGACGAGGCATGCGCGATGCTCCTTGCCCAGGCGGTCCCCGGCACCGACCTGCAGTGCGAGTTCGAACTGACCGGCGACGCGATGCGCATCGCCGTCTCCGTTCTCACAGTCGATGGACAGGTGCCGAGCCGGGAGACCTTCGCCTGGACCGTGCTGTCGTCCCTTGCGGGGGACGTCGACGCGCGGGTCGGCGCCGACGACCGAGTTACCGTGATGCTGCAGAAGCGCCGCGGTGCGGCGGGAGCCCCGTGACGGAGAAGACCACCCTGGCAGGCAACAGTTCCGGCAACGAGCGGACGGACACCGCGGTGCCGGACCGGACCCGTGCTCGCAGGCTCTTCGAGCGCCTCAACGAGCTGCCCGAGGGTGACCTGGAGCGTCAGCGCATCCGGGATCAGCTGGTCGAGCTGCACCTGCCACTCGTGGAGTACCTCGCCCGCCGGTTCCGCAACCGCGGCGAGTGGCTGGACGATCTCATTCAGGTCGCCACGATCGGGTTGATCAAGTCGATCGACCGGTTCGACCTGGAGCGTGGCGTCGAATTCTCGACCTATGCGACACCCACCATCGTCGGTGAGATCAAGCGTCATTTCCGGGACAAGGGCTGGGCCGTGCGAGTCCCACGGCGGCTCCAGGAGCTCAAGCTCTCCCTCACGAAGGCGATCAGCGAACTGGCCCAGCGGGAGGGTCGCGCGCCCACGGTGGCCGAGCTCGCCCAGCACCTGCAGATGACCGAGGAGGAGGTGCTCGAGGGGCTGGAGTCGGCGAACGCCTATTCCACCGTGTCGCTCGATGCGCCCGACTCCGGCGACGAAGACGCTCCGGCCGTCGCCGACTCACTGGGCATCATCGACGACTCTCTCGAGGGTGTCGAATACCGCGAGTCGCTGAAGCCGCTGCTGGAAAAACTCCCTGCCCGGGAGAAAAAGATCCTGCTGCTGCGGTTCTTCGGGAACATGACGCAGTCACAGATCGCCTCCGAGCTGGGCATCTCCCAGATGCACGTCTCACGGCTTCTCGCACGCACACTCGCCCAGCTGCGTGAGGGCCTCACCGCCGACGAGTGATCCCGGCGCCGTACGCCCGAGCCCGGCCGGCGTCATTGGCCGTCGGGCTGCTCCTCGCGAACCAGCACGTCGTTGCTGGGCTTGGACAGCACCAGGACCAGCGCCGCGGCGGCGAACACCGCCAGGGGCACGCCCAGGGTGTACTGCCGGCCCTGGATCATGGAGATCGCGACCGGCACCGCGAACAACTGCGTCAGCACCGCCGGCGAGCGGCTCCACCGCTGTGCCCGCCAGAGTCCCCGGGCAACGAGGATCATCCCGCCCCCGCCGAGGAGCGCGAGCACGGTCACGCCTATCGCACTCACCGCGTCGACCGGCTTGCCGACGACCGTCTCCCAGCTTACGAAGAGGCCGAAGCCGAGCGCCGCAAGGCCTTCGAGCGCCTCGATGGCGGCACCGGCAGTGAGGGTCACGGGACGTGCTGTCACACCGCGAAGACTACTGCCCGCCGCCGACACCTCGAACGGCGACCACGGATACGCTGGCGCCGTGCGCGCCATGCTCCTAGCCAACCCAAAGGCGACCTCGTCCTCCCGGCGGGCCCACGATCTGCTCGTGCGGGCCTTCTCCGGCGACCTGAATTTGGAGATCGCCACCACCGGTCACCGCGGCCACGCGACCGAGCTGGCGCGTAAGGCCCGCGACGAGGAGTACGACCTCCTGATCACGCTGGGCGGCGACGGCACGGTCAACGAAGCGGTCAACGGCCTGCTGGCCGACGGCCCCTCCACCGGCCTGCCCGCGCTGGCGGTGCTCCCGGCCGGCAGTGCCAACGTCTTCGCCCGCTCACTCGGCCTGCCGAACAGTACGGTCGGCTCGGCGAAGCTGATCCTCAAAGCGCTGCGGGCCGGTCGGCACCGCGACGTGGGCCTGGGTCTGGCCGACGACCGTTACTTCACCTTCTGTGGCGGCATGGGGTTCGACGCCGAGGTCGTCCGGCTGGTCGAAGGGCTGCGCAGCTCGGGTTCGCGGGCCGATCCCACCCTTTATGTACGGGCGGCGTTGCGGCAGTTCTTCGCGGTCACCGACCGCACGCACCCGGCCCTCACGGTGGAACGCCCCGGGCTGCCACCGGTCCCCGGGTTGTTCATGGCGGTCGTGTCCAATACGGCTCCGTGGACCTATCTCGGGCCGCTCGAGGTCAATCCCAGTCCGCTGGCGGACTTCGACGCCGGCCTCGATGTATTCGGCGCCCGGAGCCTCGGCGCCCTCTCGGTGGTCAAGATCGTGACCCAGATGATGATGCCCCGGACGAGGCCCCGGCGCGGCGGTGGAGGGCTCGACCTGCGCGATGCGACGGAACTCACGCTCTGCTCGTCGCGCCCCATCGCCTTCCAGCTCGATGGCGACTATCTTGGCGAACGCGAGCAGGTGACGTTCCGCTCCGTATCCAAGGCCATACGCGTCGTGATGTGAGACTCCGCGGGCAGGCGTCCTTTATCTCAATGCATCAGCACCGCCAATGGTGTGACACATGCGACACCCATACTTTGAGAAAGTTTTCTCAAAGGTCTTGCGTCGTCCTGGGCTGCCCTGACACGCTCAAAGTGCGCCAGCCGAACAGGGGACCGGGCCAGCCGCCTCTCGATCGATAGCGCCACAGATTAACTCTCCCGGGACCGAATCAGCAGATTTTGGGTCCCGTTCATCGTGAAACTGTTCACAAGTGGAGTCATTTCTCCACGCTGAAGAAGGAGTGGCCGCATGGACTGGCGCCATCGCGCAGCCTGCCGTGACGTGGACCCCGAGCTGTTCTTCCCGATCGGCAACACCGGTCCGGCACTTTTGCAGATCGAAGAGGCCAAGCAGGTATGCCGCCGTTGCACCGTGACCGAGGCCTGCCTGCAGTGGGCACTGGAGTCCGGTCAGGACTCAGGTGTCTGGGGCGGCATGAGCGAGGACGAGCGGCGCGCCCTCAAGCGTCGCAACGCCCGCGCCCGGGCCCGTGCCAACGCCTGCTGACTCATCTCGAGCTCGTGTGATCAGCGCCCGTGGTTCCCGCCACGGGCGCTCACCATGTCCGGCCCCTGACTCAGAGTCCTCCTCGGCCAGGGCCTCGAGCCGGCGGCCCTAAGACGGTGTCGAGGGCCGGAGGCCCTGGTCGAGGGAGATGTTCAGGACGACCTCGGTGCCGCCGCCCGGGCGCCGCTGGAACTCCAGCCGGCCACCGAGTTCGCCCACGATCAGGGTCCGGACGATCTGCAGGCCGAGACTCGTTGACGACTCCACGTCGAAGTCGGCCGGGAACCCGTTCCCATCGTCGGCGACCACGACCGACAGCCGCTCGTCGTCCCGGGTCGCCAGCACCTCCAGCATCCCGTTGCGGTCGGGCAGGCCGTGCTCCAGGGCGTTCTGCAGCAGCTCCGTGAGGACCATGGCCAGCGGAGTGGCGATCACCGACGGAAGCACGCCGAAGCTGCCGGTCCGCTTGGGCCTGACCCGGGTCTCCGGTGAGGAGACCTCCCCGGCCATGGTGATCACGCGGTCGGCGATGTCGTCGAAGTCGACGAGCTCCTCCGGGGTGTGCGACAGGGTCTCGTGCACGATCGCGATCGAGCCGACCCGCCGCACGGCCTCGTCCAGGGCCGCCCGGCCTTCGGGGACGCGCAGCCGGCGGGCCTGGAGCCGTAGCAGCGCCGCGACCGTCTGCAGGTTGTTCTTGACCCGGTGATGGATCTCGCGGATGGTCGCGTCCTTGGTCATCAGCTCGCGGTCGCGCCATCGCAGCTCGGTGACGTCCCGCAGCAGCGCCATCGCGCCGATGCGGGACCCCCTGACGACCAGCGGGATCAGCCGTAGCTGCACGATGGAGCCGTTGGACTCGACCTCCACCTCCCGGGAGGCACGCCCGCTCAGCGACACGCCCAGGGACTCCTCGAGCGGCTCTCCGGTGTCGCACAGGCACGCCGTCGTCTCGCCGAGGGACGTGCCGACGAGGTCGGTCGCCAGGCCCAGCCGCCGGAACGCCGACTGCGCGTTCGGGCTGGCATAGGTCACCCGCCCGGCCGGGTCCAGCCGGAGCAGGCCGTCGCCGACCCGTGGGGCGCGGATGAGGTTCGGCGCCTCACCAGGCACGGGGAACCGCCCGTCATTGATCATCTGCGCCAGGTCACTGGCGCTCTGGAGGTAGGTGAGCTCAAGCCGGGACGGAGTCCGGGCCGAGCTCAGATTCGTGCTCCGCTGGATGATCCCGAGCATCTTTCCGCCGCGCCGCACCGGGATGGACTCCTCGCGGACCGGGATCCCGCTCCCCCACTCCGGATCACCCTCCCGCACGATCCGCTGCTCCCGCCAGGCCACGTCGATGAGCCCGCGCCGCCCGGTCTGTACGACCTTTCCCACCATGTCCCCCGGATAGGCGGTCGGCCCGGTGGTGGGCCGCATCTGCGCCACGCACAGCCAGCCCGGCTCGTCCTCCGGCCGGTCACCGCGTACGGGCACCCAGAGCACCAGGTCGGCGAAGGACAGATCGGCCAGGAGCTGCCAATCCGAGACGAGGGCGTGCAGCCATTCAAGATCGGCATCGTCAAGGTCGGACCGGGTCCGTACCAGATCGGTCAACGTAGGCACCAGACCATCATCTCAGCTACCGCGACTTGGGAAGATGTCCCAATGAGCCGTGAGCGGACCGAGCCGAGGCCACAGCCGACCACATCCACCGGCGGTGACACCCTGGTGCGGCTGCGCGCGGCTTCCGCCGGCCGCACGACCGCCGGGCTGCGCCGTACCGTCCGTCCCCGTGCGAGTGACCACGACGGACTGATCGATCTCGCCTCCAACGACTACCTCGGGCTGTCGCGCGACCCCCGGCTGGTGGAGGCGGCGGTCCGCGCGGCGCGGGACTGGGGCGTCGGTTCCACCGGCTCCCGGCTGGTCACCGGAACGACCTGGCTGCACGCCCAGCTCGATGAGCGTCTGGCCGACTTCACGACGGCGGCCGGCGGCCTCGTCTTCTCCTCCGGCTATCTGGCCAATCTGGGCGCGGTGGCGGGGCTGTCCGGGCCGGGCACGCTTGTGGTGTCCGACCAGGTCAACCACGCCTCGATCGTGGACGCCTGCCGGCTGTCCCGGGCGCGGGTCGTCGTCATGCCGCACCGGGACGTGGCAGCGGTCGACCACGTCCTGGCCGAGCGCGAGGAGGACCGTGCTGTGGTGGTCACGGACGCCGTCTTCTCCGTGGACGGCGACCTCGCGCCGCTCGGCGCGCTGCATGAGGTGGCCCGCCGGCACGGCGCGCTCCTGATCATCGATGAGGCGCACGCCCTCGGCGTGGTGGGGTCCGAAGGGCGGGGTGCGGCGCACGCGGCCGGCATCGCCGCCGAGCCTGACGTCGTGCTGACCCTCACCCTTTCGAAGGCACTGGGCGCACAGGGCGGCGCGGTCCTCGGCTCGCCGGAAGTGATCGAGACACTGATCGACACCGCCCGTACCTTCATCTTCGACACGGGCCTGGCGCCGCCGGCCGTGGGAGCCGCGCTGGCGGCGCTGGACGTGCTCGACGCAGAGCCGGACCTGCCGGGGCGGGCGCGGGGCCGGGCGCGGCGGATCTCCACCATGGCGGCGGCGCACGGGCTGGAGACCCGGCGTCCGGACGCGGCCGTGGTCCCTGTCATGCTGGGCGACCCGCACGCCGCGCTCCGGGGAGCGGAGATCTGCGCCGGGCACGGCGCGCGGGTCGGGTGTTTCCGGCCACCGTCGGTCCCCGAAGGGCGAGCCTGTCTCCGGATCACGGCTCGGGCCGGGCTGTCCGAGGCGGAACTCACAGCGGTCAGCTCGGCCCTGGGGGAGGTCAGGCGGGCACTGGACCCGTACTCTGCTTAACATCGGGGGAACCCGTGGTGAACATGAGGAGACTTGGTGACGGCTGAGCGGGCACCTATGGGGGAGTTCGGACCGGTGCCCTCGGTACGGGGCCCCAGGATCCCGAAGTACTACCGACTGAAGGAACTCCTGACCGAGCTGACGCAGTCGCTGGCGCCGGGGAGTCCGCTGCCTCCTGAGCGCACGCTCGCGGAGCGCTACCGCACCTCCCGGACGACTGTGCGTCAGGCCCTGGCCGAGCTCGTGATCGAGGGGCGGCTGCAACGCATCCAGGGCAAGGGCACCTTCGTCGCCAAGCCCAAGGTCTCCCAGGAGCTCCAGCTCGTCAGCTACACCGAGGACATGCGCCACCACGGCCTCCAGCCGGAGACCCGCATCCTGGACATCGGCTATCTGAGCGCCGACGAACGGCTGGCCGCGCTCCTCGGCATCCGGCCCGGGGGCCGGGTCCTGCGCATTCACCGGCTGCGGCTGGCCGACGGGGAGCCGATGTCGGTGGACACCTCGCACCTGCCCGCACGGCGGTTCCCCGGGCTGCGCAAGGAACTGCCCCGCCACCGATCCCTGTACGAGACCCTGGCCACGGCCTACGACGTCCACCTCGCCGAGGCTGAGGAGACCATCGAGACCGTGCTCGCCACGCCGCATGACGCCCAGCTGCTCAGCGTGGACGTGGGGCTGCCCATGCTGCTGCTGTCCCGGCACGCCTTCGACCTGGCGGGCGAGCCGGTGGAGTGGGCACAGTCCCTCTACCGCGGCGACCGGTACAAATTCATCACGCGTCTGCGCCGGGGCTGAGAGCGGCTCCAGGTCAGGTGCGCTCTACGTCGGCACAGGTGCGCTCGTCCGGCAGCATCGGGCGGAAGCGTACGGAGTAGGCCTTGCCCTCACTCAGCCAGCGCGTGCCGGGTCGAGCCGTCCGCGAGAGCCGGCTCGCCCTCGGGACGTCACGACCGCTGATCACCGTGCAGAGTGCGCCGGCCACGGGTGCGCCGGCCCCGACAGGCGCGAGCGGCCAGCTCGCGAGCCTCTCCCGGTCGGCCGTGCCGGCCTCGGCCGCCAGAACCGCCAGCCGCGTGACCTCGTACGGGTGTACCACCACGGCCTGATCCCTGCGTGCCCATCCGCCGGCATTCAGCCGCTCACGCCAGAACCGTACGGCCGGGTCGGTCTCACCCGGTCCGGCGACGACGATCCGGGTCCGCGCCGACCCGAGGGTGATCTCGAGCGTGAAGGCGTCGGCCACTCCGGGCTGCTCCACAGTGCGCGGACGGTGCAGCCCCGCGGCCTGCGCGTCCGCGAGGAGCCGGCGCACCGCGGCCGGAGTCAGCCGGTACTCCCGCAGGATCGTGGCAGTCCCCGGGCCGGGTTCCGGGCCGGCGGCCGTGTCCGGAACGATGGCCCGCCCGTCGCCGTACACGGAGAAGTCCGGCAGTGTGCCAGGACCGCCCCGCCCGGCCAAACCACCGGTCAGGCGCCATCTGAGCACCAGCTCATCCGGGGAGGCAACGGTCGGCATCACCGTCGCGGCGTCTCTGGAGGGATGACCCGCGGTGTCCTTTCCGGGTGCGTGCAACGAGGCGCTCGCCGAGGCCGCCGGGTCCCGAGGTGGCGCGGCGGAGCCCGTGGGGGCTCCCGGCCGCGGCGCCGGGCCACAGGCCGTGAGCAGGGTCGTCACCATGAGTCCGATAATCATCACGTTCAGTGATGCTAGGAGCCGGGTCCGCATGTCCCATGGACGCGGCACCGGCCCGGCGGGTTCCACGCAGGTCCCCGGATTCCGGCGGCGTCCCTGCGAATGAGGAGCCACCGCGCAAAGGCCGTCCGTTTGCGGCGGGCGTACAAAAGTCCGATCCCGATCCTGTGGAACGGCGTGCGGGTGGCCACGGCACGCGCACGCTAGCCTGCGGAGCGTGAGTGCGCTGGTGGTGACCGGGACCTGCACGGGAGTGGGGAAGACGGTCGTCACGGCCGCCCTCGCGGCCCTGGCCAGGGCCCGGGGCGCCTCCACGGCCGTGGTGAAGCCGGCTCAGACCGGCACCGCCCCGGCGGAGCCAGGTGATCTCGCGGACGTACACCGGCTGGCGGGCGTGGACGAGCTGCACGAGTTCGGGCGGTTTCCGGACCCGCTGTCCCCGGCCGCGGCGGCTCGGCGGTCCGGGCTCGCGCCGGTCAACCTGCTGCAGGCGGCCGGCCGGATTCGCGACCTCGCGCGTGCCCACCGGCTGGTGCTCGTCGAGGGCGCCGGCGGCCTGCTGGTGCGCTATGACGAGGAGGGCGCCACGATCGCCGACCTCGCCCACATGCTCGGCGCACCGGTAGTCGTGGTGGTGCGGCCCGACCTCGGCACGCTGAATCACACGGCGCTCACCTTGGAGGCGATGGCCAACCGTGGCGTGCAGCTCGGGGGCATCATGATCGGCGCCTGGCCGGCCGAGCCCGACCTGGCGATGCGCTGCAACATCAGGGATCTGGAGACCATCGCCGCGCGGCCGCTCGGCGGGGTGCTGCCCGCTGGTGCGGACGCCCTCGATCCGGCCGGGTTCCTGACCACCGCACGACAGGGGCTCGCCCCCGCCTTCGGCGGAGTCTTCGACGCCGGATCCTTCCGTGACCGATTCGCCCCCGACAAGGAGATGCGTTGAGCACTGACATCCTCGAAGTGGCCAGGCGCCAGGTGCTGGAGAGGGGCGACGGGCTCTCGGCCGCGCAGGTCCTGGACTGCCTCACCCTCCCGGGCCACCGGCTCGAAGACCTGCTGGCGCTCGCCCACGAGGTCCGCCTGCGCTGGTGTGGGCCCGAGGTGGAGGTCGAGGGGATCGTGTCGGTCAAGACCGGCGGCTGCCCCGAGGACTGTCACTTCTGCTCGCAGTCGGGAACATTCGAGTCCCCGGTGCGGGCCGCCTGGCTGGACATCCCATCGCTGGTACGGGCCGCCGAGGACACGGCCGCCTCCGGCGCCACCGAGTTCTGCATAGTCGCCGCGGTCCGCGGTCCGGACGAACGGCTGATGGCGCAGGTCCGCGAAGGCGTACGGGCGATCCGCGAAGCAGTCGAGATCAACATCGCCTGCTCGCTCGGCATGCTCACGTGGGCCCAGGTAGGCGAGCTCGCCGCGATGGGGGTGCACCGCTACAACCACAACCTGGAGACCGCCCGATCGCATTTCACCGACGTCGTCAGCACGCACACCTGGCAGGAGCGGTGGGACACCTGCCTCATGGTCCGCGAGGCCGGCATGGAACTGTGCTGCGGCGGGATCATCGGCCTCGGCGAGAACCTGGAACAACGCGCTGAGTTCGCCGGCCAGCTGTCGGAGCTCCGGCCGGACGAGGTGCCGCTCAACTTCCTGTCCCCGCGGCCGGGCACGCCCTTCGCCGCGTACCCCCATGTCTCGGGGACGGAGGCACTGCAGACGATCGGTGCCTTCCGGCTGGCGCTCCCGCGTACGATCCTGCGCTACGCGGGCGGGCGGGAACTCACGCTCGGAGACCTCGGCACCCGGTCCGGCATGCTCGGCGGGATCAACGCCATCATCGTGGGCAACTACCTGACGACCCTCGGCCGGCCGGCCGGCGAGGACCTGGAGCTGCTGGACGAGCTGGAGATGCCGATCAAGGCCCTGTCTCGGACGCTGTGACACCGTGCCGGCCGCAGCGAGCGGTCCAGCCGTGCGGCGTCACCTGCACGACCAGCCGGCGCCGGCACCTGGCGCAGTAACGCGGGGGCTCCAGCCGCCGGGCGGCACGGCAGCCCTCGTGGCCCGGGCCGTCGCCGTTTTCCAGCGCGCGGCCACAGTGTTCGCAGTAGTCCCCGATCACCTGCGTCCTACTCGATGACGGCCAGGAGGTCGCCCTCCTGCACCACGTCACCCTCGGTGACCTTGAGCGTGGCGACCACTCCGTCGTCCTCCGCCAGGACGGGGATCTCCATCTTCATCGACTCGAGGATCACAACGGTGTCCCCCTCCGCGATGTCATCGCCTTCGGAGACGACGACCTTCCATACGTTCGCCACCATCTCCGCGCGGACCTCGGTCATCACGGCTCCCCTTTCAGATCAGCGCCGGTCCGACCCCGCGTCCGGCAAACAATTCAGTCTTTTCGCGACTCAGGACGCGCGCATCCGGTCGACGAGTTCCGTGTCATAGGTGCCCTGCTGGAATTCCTCGTTGTCGAGCAATTCGGTGAAGAAGGGCAGGTTGCACTTGAGACCCTCGATGTGGAAGACCTCGATGGCCGCGCGTGCTCGTTCCAGCGCGGCCGGACGGTCGGCGCCGTACACGCAGAGCTTGGCGAGGAGAGGGTCATAGAACGGCGTGACCTTGTTCCCCTCGGCATAACCCGCGTCGATCCGGATGCCCTCGCCGACCGGCTCCTCCCAGACCTTGATCTGTCCGGGGCTGGGCAGGAAGCGCTCGGCGTCCTCGGCGTAGATCCGGAACTCGATGGCGTGGCCCGAGGGACCATCGCCGAACGAGGCCGCCTCACCCGCGGCGATGAGCAGCTGCTGCTCCACGAGATCGAGGCCGGTGACCATCTCGGTGATCGGATGCTCAACCTGCAGCCGGGTGTTCATCTCCAGGAACACGAAGTCCTGGGCGACCGGGTCCACGAGGCATTCCACCGTGCCCGCGCCGCGATAGCCGACGGCCTCTCCCGCTTGTACGGCCGCCTCGAGCATGCGGGCCCGCAGCTCCGGCCGCACTCCCGGAGAGGGCGTCTCTTCGACGATCTTCTGGTGCCTGCGCTGGACCGAGCAGTCCCGTTCGCCCAGTGCGACCACTGTGCCGTCCGCCAGGCCGAGGATCTGCACCTCGACGTGCCGGGCGCCCTCGATATAGCGCTCCAGCAGGATGCCGGGGTCGCCGCCACGCGCACCGGCGAACCTCTCGGCGGCCCGGCGCGCGGTCGCGTAGGCCTTGCGCAGGCCGGCCTCGTCGAAGGCCGCGCCCATCCCGATCCCGCCGCCGCCACCGGCCGCCTTGACCATGACCGGGTAGCCGATGCGCTCGGCCTCCTGCACCGCCATGTCGGCATCCGGGACCGGCTCCCAGGTGCCGGCGGCGACCGGCACGCCCGCCTCGATCATCAGGTTTCGCGCGTTGATCTTGTCGCCCATCCGGGCGATCGCCAGCGGCGGGGGGCCCACCCACGCGAGGCCCTCGTCCAGGACCCGCTGGGCGAAGTCGGCGTTCTCCGCGAGGAATCCGTAGCCCGGGTGTATCGCGCGAGCGTTCGTGCGCTTGGCGGCCTCGAGCACCGCGTCCATGTCCAGGTAGCTACGTCGGGGATCGGCGGGCCCGAGGAGGATCGACTCGTCGGCCTGGCCGACGAACGGCAGGTCGGCGTCGGCCTCCGAATAGATCGCGATGGCCTTGAGCCCCATGCGGCGCACCGTGTGGATCACCCTGCTGGCGATCTCCCCGCGGTTGGCGACGAGCACCGACTCGAACACTGACGGACCCCCTCTGGACACCATGTCGTCCACTGCCCCGGATGGGGCGCACCGCCGTCCCCGGGCGAGTGAACCTCGATGAGACTAGTCCGTGACCGGCCCGCACACCGACTCCGCCGCCCCACAAAACTGAGCGCCGGACTTTGTCCTAGTAGCGCAGCTGCGACGAGCGTTCGACCACGCGGCTCAGCGCCTCGACCACAGTGGGGTCGTACTCCCACACCGAGTCCACTCGCAATCGCTCGAGCACGGCCGCCGACCTGTCACGGTCGGCGGAGTCACCCACCAGGTCGTCATAGGCGTTGGCCACCTTGATGATGCGGCTGGCGAGCGGTTGTACGGACTCGTGGTCGAACCGCCGCGCGTCGTCGCCGGCGTCTGTCTCCGAACCCGTGCGGGTGCGTCCGTCGAGCGGTGCGCCGCCCCCCCCGCCCGCGGTCCCGGCACCGGGCCGCGCCGGGAGATAGGAGTCGGACTGGCGGCGCACGATCTCGGCCACCCGGTCCAGCACACCTGTCTGCTTGATGACCCGCGCACCCAGCTCGGCGATGCGCCGCTGGTCCCCGGGAGCGGCCAGCACGGTCGCGCCACCAGGGATCGGGTCTCCCAGCGACAGCTGCCCGATGTCGTGCATCAGCGCGGCATATTCGAGCTCGAGGAGCTCGGGCTCGGCCATGCCGAGTTCACGTCCCATCGCGACGGCCAGCTGCGACACCCGCCGGGAATGCCCTGTCTCGACGTAGCCGCCCACCTCGGTGACGCGCGACAGCGCTCGTACGGTCTGCAGGTAGGTCGCCCGGATCCCGGCGTAGCGGCGGAACGCGAACTGCGTGACCAGGATGGGCGCGGTGAACAGCAGCAGCGCGGCCAGCCCCATGATCGACGTGGCTACCGCGATGAGCATGCCGGTCGCCCCTGTGGCGGCGCACAGGCCGAGCTTGGCCCCGACCTCGTCCCGGAAGGCGATGCCGAACCGCGCCCGCACCGCCTCCGCCCGGATCATCGCGGCGATGGTGATTTCAACGAGACACGAGATGGCCACGAAGGTCATCATGAGCGCTAGCACCGCCCACCAGACCTCGCGCAGTGAGGCGTCCACGACGGTCCGGAACAGGAAGGCCACCAGGCTGCCCGACAGCAGCCGCCGCGACATCGCGTCGAGCCGGGGGGTCCGCCCCACCGCGACGTGCGGGAGCGAGCCGACCAGCATGGCGACGGCCGTGACCGCGACCACCTGCAACGCCGAGTGGGTCGCGCGCTCCGCACCCACGCTCAGCAGCATCGCGTAGGACAGCATTCCCACGGTCGCGATCGGCGCGACCTCGCGGTTGCCCGGCATGACCATGCGCAGGAGTTCGCCGATGGCGATGAGCACCCCGAAGACCACGGCCGTCTCGGGACGCTCCAGCCCCTTGGCCGCGACCTGCGTGATCGCCACCACGACGAGCAGCCCAGCACTGGCGATCAACAGCAACTGCCCGGAGTCGATCGTCTGCCATGGTGCCCGGTGGGCACGCTCGCCGGACGTGCTCACGGTTCACCGCTCCGGCGGCCCGGCGTGCCGCTCACCAGCGGGTGCCTTCGCCGGCGACCCTGAGCGGAACGCTCGGGTCGTCGTGGTCCTGCTGCGTCGTCTCGACCGCGTCGTCCTCTGGGAGGGTGACCGGCTTGGGCGGCTCCCACCCCTTGGTCTCGAGGGCCCGCAGGAAAGCGTCCACCATGTCCGGGTCGAAATGATCGCCGGCGCACCTGCGCAGCTCGGCCATCGCGTCCTCTTTGGACCGGGCGTCGCGATAGGACCGGGTCGAGGTCATCGAGTCGAACGCGTCGGCGACCGAGATGACCCGGGCGAACTCAGGGATCTCGTCCCCGGCGAGTCCCATCGGATAGCCCCGGCCGTTCATCTTCTCGTGGTGGTGCATGATGCCCGCGAGCGCCTCATCGAGGAACCCGATCTCGCGTACGATCTCCAGCCCCCGCATCGGATGGAGCTGGATGGCGGCGAACTCCTCCTCGGTCAGGTCGCCGCTCTTCTGCAGGACCTTGGTGGGCACGCCCAGCTTGCCGACGTCGTGCAGCATGCCGGCGTAGCGAATGGCCTCGACCCGTTCGGGCCGCATGCCGATCTCCTGCGCGATCATCACGGAGCCGCGGGACACGCGCTCGCTGTGGCCGCGGGTGTAGTAGTCCTTGGTCTCGACCGCCTGGCAGAGCGCCGCGA
>JAOPYH010000219.1 GCA_025964715.1 Streptosporangiaceae bacterium
GTCCAAGAGGCGCTCGAAACCGTCGGCGATCTCGACGAGGAGAGCCGGTGAGTTGTCCACCCGATGAAGTGGCAGACGAACACCCACGCAACGGCGCTGCCGAGGGCCGCCAGCCGGCGGGGTGGATTGGGCGAATGCCTCGACGTCGCTGTCCTCGAGCTGGGCGTAGATGGGGCCGGTGTTGATGGTGTCCCCGCCGGACAGCAGCCCGTTGCGGTCGTCGAGCAGGCAGATGCTGTCCGGCGAGTGACCCGGGGTGTGCATGACCTCTAGTACGCGTCCGCCGGTTGCTCGGCGACCTCGCGCACCAACTCGACGACGGCCGCATCTACGGCCGCGATCTGCTCTCCCTCTCGGTCGCGCTCAACGACGTCCTCGAAGCCTTCACCCGGCGCAGCCCTCACGGCGCGCCTCGGCAGGCGTGACGTCCCTCTCGCCAGGGGTGACAAGTCCAGAGCTGGGGTCACGGTGGCCGCATCCCGCGACCGCCCCAAGAAATCCTCCTGCCGCTGTCACCGATCGGCCCGAAATGGCGCCTTCTCATGCGACGGCTCCGGGACGGCCGCCGGCGAACGGCAGGAACGCGGGAGGAGGAGGACGACATGGGCGACGTCGAACAGCTTCATGACGGGGTGGCGAGGGACTCGCTGCTGCTCACGCCAGAGGAAGCCGCGAGGCTGCTGCGAGTCGGTCGCACAACGGTCTACGCACTCATGAAGGCCGGCGAACTGCGGGCCGTCCACATCGGCCGCAGCTGCCGGATCTCACACGCGGAGCTGGAGCGGTTCGTCGGCCGGCTCGACAAGCCGCCGCCGTCCGTTCCCGTCGTCCGCCTGCACGGCAGCGGACCTCGACGGATCAGAGCAGCCTGTTCGAGCTCGGCCCGACCTCGCCGGACTCGCATGAGTCCACAGCCGACCTGCCCGTGTCAGAACGCTCCGAGACACTGAGCCTCCGGGCCACGAGCACCCAGGGGTAGTCGATGGCGAGACGCGCGTCGAACGGCGAGTCGACGATCTACAAGGGCGCCGACGGGCGCTGGCACGGCTACGTCTCCGTCGGCTACAAGCTCAACGGCAGGCCCGACCGCCGGCACCTCACCGGCGGCACTCGCGGCGTCGTCGTCGACAAGGTCCGCGAACTCGAGCGGAAGCGCGACTCCGGCACGGTCACCGAGACCTCAACTCCGACCGTCGCCGCCTGGCTCGACCACTGGCTCGCCAACATCGCCCTCGCGCCGGGTCCGGCAGCGAACGGTCGAAAGCTACGAATCCAGCGTCCGCCGGCACCTCGTCCCCGGCATCGGCCGGCACCGGCTGGACCGTCTCCGCCCCGAGCACCTCGACCAGCTCTACACGCAGCTGCTCGACGCCGGCTACTCCCCCGCCACCGTGCTGCGCGATCACCGGATCCTGTCCCGCGCCCTCACCGTCGCCATGCAGCGCGGCCACATCGCCCGCAACGTCGCCACGCCCGTCGACCCGCCGCGGCAGGAGCAGAGCGACATCGCCACCGCATTGAACGTCGAGGAGGCCCGCGCCGTCGTCCAGGCGGCGAGCGGCACCCGCAACGCCGCCCGGTGGACCGTTGCCCTCGCCCTGGGCCTGCGCCAGTCCGAGGCGCTCGCGCTGCAGTGGAAGGACATCGACCTGCTGGCCAACACCCTGACGGTGCGGCGCAGCATCCACCGCGTCCGCGGCGGCCTGATCTAGGAGGAGCCCAAGACCCGGCGCAGCCAGCGCACCCTCGCCCTCCCGATGCCGCTCGTCGCCGCCCTGCACGAGCACAAGGCCGCGCAGACCGGCGAGCAGATGCTGGCCGGCTCGGAGTGGAACGACGAGGACCTGGTCTTCGCCCAGGCCAACGGCGGCCCCATCGCCAAGAAGACCGACTACGACGACTGGACGCGATTGCTGCAACAAGCCGGCTTCCGACACGTCCGGCTGCACGACGGCCGGCAGACCGCCGCCACTCTGCTGCTCACCGAGAACGTCCACCCGCGGGTCGTCATGGAGCTGCTCGGCCACAGCCAGATCCGCACGACCCTGGACATCTACACCCACGTCATTCCGGCCCTCGCCCGCGACGCGGCCGACCGGATGGGCGCACTGCTGCTGGCCGGCAAGCCAGGTAAGGGCGGCCTAACTGCAACCACGATTGCAACCATGGAGGGCCCGAATTCAGAACTGAAGAAAGCCGTGGTTAAAGGGGTGGAGCTGAGGGGACTCGAACCCCCGACCCCCACACTGCCAGGTCGGCCGAGAGGGGTCCGGACGGGTTCGCAGCCGTTCATTTCCGCAGGTCAGAAGGGATACGGAACAATGGCGGACGACCTCGGACAACCGTGAACACGGTCGAATGGCTACCAAAGCGGCACCGTCGTGAGCCTACTTAACTATCGTCGGCAGGCAGGTATCCGGGGTCGACCGTCCACGTCAGCGGACGGGGCGAGCTATGCAACAACGCCCGATTGCTATAGCTGGGGAGCCGCAGGCGACGCCCGCCGAGCACGAGGGCCTGCTCCTCCCCGGTCGACGACCGAAACCGTCTCCGGGGCCGGGAACTCAGAGGCCGAACAACCGTTGCGCGACGCCGGACTCCACCTCTTGTCTGGCCTCTGCAGTCAGCCGTGCGCTGCGCACCCTGGCCACCTCGAAGCCCTGGTCGAAGTACGGGGCGAAGGAGCCGAACAGCAGCCTGCCGGGCAGGTCGGTGGCCAGCCGCTCGAGGTAGTCCTGCCGGTACTCACCGTTGGTCATCACGTGCAGGTTCGGCGCACGGTCGAGCGCCGCCCAGGCGTCGACCATGCTCAGTCCGGAGATGTTGATCTGACCCCCGCTGGTCATCACGATGGGCGTGTCCGGGACCTCCTGCGCGACGGACAGGATCTGCAGCGGTTCCGACAGGCCGTAAAGACCGGCGGCGACGACGACGGGTGCTCCGGAGTCCGCGGCGACCCGCAGGACGTCGCGGGCGGCATGCACGGGGAAGCACTCCTCTCCCGGCTGGAGGAACAGGCCGCGGCAGCCGAGCTCGCCGAGACAACGCCGGGCCTCGGCCACGGCCTGGGCACCCTGCAGCGGGTCGACCCGTCCCAGGCGGACGACGTCGGTTCGACCCTCGGCCTCGGCGGCCAGTGTGTCGTTCGCCGGACCCAGCGCGTACTCGGGGGGCCGGCCCGGGACGGCCACGACGGCGTCGACTCCGTGTGCCCGGGCGTCTGCCAGGACATCGGCGAGCCGCCGGCTCGGCGCGAACAGGTTCGGGCCGGCGATGACCAGCGCGTCGACCAGCATCTAGGCCATCCTCATCAGGGTCATCGCCGTGCCGCCGAGGATCTGCTCCTCGGCCTCCGGCGGGAGCGCGAGGCGGCGGATCTTGTCCAGTTCCAGGGCCGGGTTGCACCCGGGACCGTCGCTGCCGAACAGGATCCGCCCAGGGCCGACCCGGTCCACGGCCTCCGCGATGCGGGTGGGATACGGCATCGCGGACGTCTCGAGGTAGAGGTTCGCGTGCCGCTGCGCCTCCTCCAGCGCGTCGTCCACGTGCAGGTAGCCGCCCATGTGGCCCATCACGATCGCGCAGTCCGGCGCCGCCTCGGCGGCCAGGCCCATGACCTGCGGCGTGGTGTACGGGTCGTCACCGCAGTGGAACAGCACGGGCAGGCCCAGTTCCCCGCACCGCCGCAGCAGCGTGACCGTCGCCTCCCCGGCGGGGTGGGCCAGGGTGGTGGTCGGGTGCAGCTTCACGCCCCCGACCCCCAGCTCGACGGCGCGGTCGAGCAACGCCCCCGCGGCGTCGGGGAAGTTGGGGTTCAGCCGGACGAACGGGATGAGCCGGTCCGGGAAGCGACCGGCCGCTTCGACGATGTACTCCAGCGCGTCCGGGTTGATTCCGGGCAGGTCGGTGTAGGTCATGATCACGGCACGGTCGATGCCGGCGTCGTCGAGGAGGGCGACGATCTTCTCGGGCGGATCGATCCACCCGAAGGCAGGCGCCTCGTCGACGTGCGTGTGGAAGTCGACGATCACCGTGCACTCCCCTGCAGACCGGCTGCGCGCAGCACCAGTTCGGCGTAGACGTCGACGGCGGCGACGACCTCGTCGAGGTCGATCCACTCGTCGTCGGTGTGCGCCTGGTCGATGGAGCCCGGCCCGTACACCAGGCAGGGCAAGTTTCCGCGGCCGCTGAGGTGGCAGCCGTCCGTCGAGTAGGTCACCCCTCCGGCGGCAGCGTGCTCGCCCAGCACCGCCGCGACGGCCTCCTCGGCGGCCCGGACGAGCGGGTGGTCGGCCGGGGTGTCCATCCCCGGCAGGGCGACGATCGGCTCGTCGAGCACGATCCGCGCGTCGTCCTGACTCACCTCCTGCAGGACCTCCTCGATCGCGCGCAGCGCGTCGGCGGGGTCCTCGTCGGGGGACAGCCGCCGGTCGAAGCAGACGGCGCAGTGGTCCGGGACGACGTTGGGCGCGATGCCACCCGAGATCATCGTCGCGGTCAGCAGTGCCGGGCCCGTCAGTGGATGGGTGCGGTGGCGCAGCGATTCGCCCAGCGTGTCGTCGAGGGCGGTGATCCCGCGCGCCGCCGTCACGATCGCGTTACTGCCCAGGTGCGCCTTGGAGCTGTGGGCAGCCCGGCCGTGCGCGTGGGCGTACACCCGGATGAACCCGTTGTTCGCGCGGACCGGCCGCAGTGACGTCGGTTCACCAACCACCACGCCGACGACCTCGGGCAGCTCGTCGATGAGCGCCGCGGCGCCGCGCATCACGAACTCCTCGTCCATGACGCCGGCGATGATCACGGCGGGTCGCGGTCCGTCGGTGCGCGCGAGCTTCGCCACCGCGGCGATCATCGCGGCCAGGGAGCCCTTCGTGTCGCAGGTGCCGCGGCCGTACAGGCGGCGCCCTTCCCGGCGCACCGCGGCGGGGCTCACGTCACCCGGCACCGTGTCCAGGTGCGCCTCGAGGACGACGGCCGGCCCCGGAACCGTCCCGGGGAGAACCCCCACCACGTTCGGCCGGTCACCGACGACAGGGGTCGTCGTGACTTTCATGCCGATGCCGGTCAGCACCTCGGCCACGTAGTCGGCGATGACCCGCTCGCCCGGGCTGTCCGGTGCCAGGTCGGGGTTGCGGGAGTCGAGCCGGACCAGGTGTTCGAGCAGCGCCTCGACGTCCATGTCGCCGGAGTCGGTCGCGCTCACTTACCGAGTTCCCGCCACACCGTGTCCTTCTGGAAGGTGCGGTCGAAGCCGCCGCCGTTCCAGGTCGCCATCTTCTTCGGCCACACCCGGAAGGGCACGCGCGCGAAGCCGAAGGTGCTCTCGGCGTAGTCCATGCCTTCGGGACCGAGGTAGTGCAGCACCATGTCGCGCATCGGGGGGATGTGGTCGAAGTCCTCGCCGAGGAACTCCACCTCACCCTGCACGCTGACCCGCGCGTAGGGCAGTTCGAAGTTGTCCACCAGCAGGCCGCAGCGCGGGTCCCGTCGCAGGTTGCGCACCATGCTGGTGCGCTCCTTGCTGATGATCAGGAAGGAGGACCCGTCCCACGTGTACCAGACCGGGCTTATCTGCGGCCAGCCCTCCTCGTTGACGGTCGCCACCTTGGCGAACATGGGGCGGCCGGTCAGGAACTCGTCCCGCTCGGCGTCGGTGAACCCGCGGCCGTTGTCCGACGTCATGGGCATTGTCAGAACCTCCGTGATGTGGCTTGTTGTTCGAACGGTCAGGTGGCGGGAACCGCGGCGGGACGCGGTTCCCGTCGAGCGCGGTAGCGCCTCTCCACGTACAGCGCCGCGGCCAGCAGGATGACCAGGCCGCGGATCAGCTCCTGGTAGAAGGACGGGATCCGCAGCAGGGTCAGCGCGTTGTCGACCACGCTCAGGAGGACGACACCGCCGAGGGCGCCGAGGAGGCGGCCCCGGCCCCCGGCGAGGCTCACGCCCCCGACGACGACGGCGGCCAGCGCCTCGAACTCGAGCCCCTCCGCGGAAGTGCTGCTCCCGCCGGCGCCCGACGTCAGGCTGACCACGGTGCCGAGGCCGCCCAGCAGGCCGGCGAGCACGAACAGCTCGAGCTTGATCCGGCGCACCGCGATCCCGGAGACGGTGGCGACGGCGGGATCGGCGCCGGTGGCGTGCACATGCACGCCCCACCGGGTCCGGTACAGCGCCCAGGCCACGACCACCCAGACGACGGCGGTGAGGAGCACGAGCCCGTACACCGGACCGATGCGCCAGCCGTACAGGTACTTCAGCGGCGCGGGCACCGAGCCGGACAGGTCGGAGGCGGCGTAGAGCGAGATGCCCCGGGCGAGGGCGAACATCCCCAGCGTGGCGATGAACGGCTCGATGTGCAGCCGAGTAACGAGCAGGCCGTTCACCAGGCCGATGCCCACGCCGACCGCGAGCGCCACCACGATCCCGGGGAGGGTCAGCGAGCTCTGGCCGGCCATCACGGCCGCCGCCAGGATGCCGCCCAGCCGCACGTTCATGCCGATCGAGAGGTCCACCGCCCCGCCGAGTACGACGACGAACTGCCCGAGGCTGGCCAGGGCCAGCAGGAGCGTCGCCCGGGACAGGTCGGAGAAGTTGCTCCAGGTCCGGAACCCCGGGCTCTGCGTCGCGGCCAGGACGATGATGATCACGGCCGCGATCCAGGGCATCCCACCGCCGCGGGCGACCCGGCGCATCACGTCGGAGAACGTGTCCCTCATGCCGGCGTCACCGCCGTCGGGTGTGGCGATGCCCTGGTGATCAGCGCCATGACGTTCTCCTCGGTGGCGTCGTCCCCCTCCAGCTGGCCCACGATCCGGCCGGAGGCCATGACCAGCACCCGGTCGCTGAGCCCCAGCACCTCGACGAGCTCGGAGGAGATCACCAAGACCGCGAGCCCCTCGTCGGTCAGGGCGCGGAGCTCGCGGTAGATCTGCTCCTTCGCTCCGACGTCCACACCACGCGTCGGCTCGTCCAGGATCAGCACCTTGGGTTCGACCTGCAGCCACTTGCCGAGCACGACCTTCTGCTGGTTGCCGCCCGACAGCGCTGCCGCCGGTTCCTCGCCTCCCCGCGGCACCTTGATGGCCAGCTGCTCGACGATGCCCCGGGACACCCGGCGCTCAACGGCGCGGCGCACGAGCCCCAACCGCGAGGTCACCCGGTCCAGCGAGGTGCTCGTGAGGTTCCACCGGACCGGCATGCGCAGGGCGAGGGCCTCGGCCTTGCGGTCCTCGGGCAGGTAAGCGACGCCCGCGCGGATCGCGGCTCGGGGCGACCCGAACGGACCCACTCGCCGGCCGTCGACGGAGACGCTGCCGCGCGCCGGGACCGCGCCGAAGAGCGCCTTGGCCAGCGTGGACCGGCCGGAGCCCGACAGCCCCGCGATGCCGACGACCTCGCCGGCGCGGACGCTGAGATCAACCCCGCTGACCTTGCCCGGGACCGTCAGCCCGCCGACCTCGAGGCGCACGGGCCCCGGTACCGCCTCGCCCGCGGGGAACAGCGCGCTGACCGGGCGCCCCACCATGAGCTGGATCAGCTGGTCCTGCTCGACGTCGGCCACGGCCCCGGCGCCCGCGACGACGCCGTCCCGGAGGACGACGTAGCGCTGGCACAGCCGGAATATCTCGTCCATGCGATGGCTGACGTAGACGACGGCGACGCCGCGCCGGACCAGCCGCTCCACGACGGAGAAGAGGCGCTCCAGCTCGGCCCCGCTCAAGACGGCGGAGGGCTCGTCGAGCGCGACGACCCGCGCCCCGTGCGACAGCGCCTTGGCGATCTCCACCAGCTGCCGCTGCGCCAGGCTCAGCTCCTCGACGGGCCGATCGGGGTCGATCTCACTGCCGAGCTCGGCCAACATCTGCTCGGCGTGGCCGCGCATCGCCTTGCGGTCGAGCACGGGGCCCGTGGTGCGGGGCTCGTGACCGAGGCTGATGTTCTCGGCCACCGAGAGCGGACCGACGAGGGCCTGCTCCTGGTGGACGATGGCGATGCCGGTGCGTTGCGCTCGCGCGGGCGTGTAGCTGCCGAAGTCCACCGGTTCGCCGTACAGGAGCAGGCCCCCCGAGGAGGGCCGCACCTCTCCCCCGAGGATCTTGAGGAGGGTGGACTTCCCGGCACCGTTCTCCCCGACCAGCGCGGTCACGGTCGACGGCGGGAAGTCCAACGACACACCGCGCAGCACGGGAGCGGCCCCGTACGTGTGGTAGATGTCGATCAGCGCGGCACCACCGGCCTGCTGCTCGTCGGGCATGGCGATCCAACCTTCGGTCGGGCGGGGTGGGGACGACGGCTCGCGTCGCCCCCACCCCGCCGCTGGACTACTTCTTCCGGCCGAAGCCCGCTGCCTCGTACTCCTGCGTGCTCAGGATCTTCGGGCCAATGAAGTCGTCGTTGAGTTCGGCGACGTACCACTTGGACGCCTGGTCGTTGCCGTACGGCGCCGCGCCCTGGACCAGGTCGACGACGTCGGTGAACTTCTTCACCGGCTTGCCGGAGAGCACGTCGGCCACCGTGTCGACGCAGAACTTCGCGGCCCCCGGCGGGAACGGCGCCACGAAGAACTTGACCTTGTTGTCCTGGGCCATGCGGAGGAACCCGTTGGTCGGGTCGGTCCCGGCCATGAACGGCATGTCACGGCCGTCCTGCTTGATCGAGTCGATGACGGCCGGCCCCATCTCTAGGCCGCCGACCCACACGCCGTCGATCTGCGGCTGCTGGGTGAGGACGGTGTCCATGACCTGAGCCGCCTTCTGCGCCGACCAGTCCGCGAACTGCTCGCTGACGACCTTGATCCCCGGGTAGTTCTTCAGCGCGGCCTTCGCGCCAGAGTTCCAGAAAACCTCGGCGTCGACGCCCTGGATCCCGTTGAGCATGACGATCTTGCCCTTGCCGTGCAGCGATTCGGCCAGGGCCTTCATGCTGTCGTAGCCCTGGCGCGGGATGTCCCGGCTGACCTCGGCCGTGTAGTTGTCGGAGTCGGTACCGGCCATGCAGGTGACGACGGGGATGCCTGCGGCAGCGGCGCGGTCGACGGCGGGCGCGAGGTCCTTGCGCGAGAGCGCGCTCAGCATGATGGCGTCCACGTGCTGGGCGATCGCCTGGTCAACGGCGTTGATCTGGTTCTCCGACTTGAAGTTCCAGGCCGTGTAGATGGGGTCCTTGAAGTTGCCGTTCGACTTCATCTCCGCGCGCATCGTGGCGTCGAAGAGGGTGCCCCACCCGTTGGTCGGGCCCTGCACGATGGTCGCCACCGTCCAGGGGCCCTGCTTCTTGAACTTGGTGGTGTCCACCGTGACGCCGGCGGCGCGCTGGTGCTGCTGCGACAGCGGATCCTGCAGCACGGCCGCGTCGCCGGACGAGCCGGCGGACGTCGACGAGCCGCTGGCGTTCCCGCCACCGCTCGAGCCGGCCGACGAACCGCCGCAGGCGGCAGCTCCAAGCGCGACTGCCAGCGTGATGCCGATCGCCCCGACTCGCCGGGTCCTCACAGCCATGCCGTCTCCTTCTAGGTCGGTGGTACGCGGTTGAGGTGCATCAGGCGGTCGCCGTCGAACGCCTGGAGGTGACGCCGCGGATGGCCAGCGCGAGCAGCAAGACCGCTCCCTGGACCAGGCTCTGCAGCTCCGGCTGCCACTGCAGAACGATGAGCAGCTTGTAGAGGCAGGCCAGGAAGAGTGCGGCGGCCCCGGCGTTCAGGACCGAGCCCTGCCCTCCGGCGAAGGTCATGCCGCCGACCAGGGCCGCGGTGATCGAGTCGAGCTCGGTCCCCTGGCCGGTGTAGTTGTCGACGTATCCGGTGCGCCCCGCGAGGAGCAGTCCGGCGAGGACGGCCAGCAGCGAGCAGGTGCAGTAGGCGACGACCTTCGCCCGGGTCACCCGGATGCCGCTGAGGAACGCGGCCCGCTCGTTGCTGCCGGCGAGGAGGAACCGGCGCCCCGGGGCGGACAGGCCGACGACGACCGCGGCCACCGCCAGCACCAGCGCCCAGATGAGGACCAGGGTGGGTATGCCGAAGACGCGGTCTCGCGCGAAGGTCACGAGGCCGCCCCAGGCGGCACCGCTCATGGCTGCCTTCGTGTAGACGAGCCGGACTCCTTCCAGGGTGATGAGCATCCCGAACGTGGCGACGAAGGGCTGCACCCGCCGGGAGACGACGAGGTAGCTGTTCGCCGCGCCGACCGCCACCGCGACGGCGATCAGGATCAGCACCGCGACCACGAAGCTGCTCGAGCCGCCGATGCGCGGGTCGGCGGCGACCGTGGCGGCGAGCACGGTGAGCCCGGCGACGGAGAGGTCCACGCCGCCGACGAACATCACCAGGGCCTGCCCCACGGTGACCACGCCCAGGATCGCGGCGTCCTGCCCGGTGCGACGCAGGATGTTGATGTTGTAGAAGTCGGGGGCCACGAAGGCGGCCGCTACCAGGAGCAGGGCCAGGACGACCCAGATGCCGTACTTGCTGACGGCGTCCCCGATCGAGTACCGGCGGGCGGTTACTTCCACCGTGGCGGCGGTCATCGGACTGCCTCCCCAATCCGGCGGGCGCCGACCCGTTCGGAGGCCGAGCCGCTGCGGGAAACGACCGGGAACGCGTCCCCCGCATGCGCGGCGGCGACCTCGCCGGTGTCGACGTCGTAGGTCAGGACGGCCATGGCCGCACCCCGCTCCCGGGCCGCGAGGAGGACCGCGTCCTCCGCGGCGCAGGCCGGCTCGCCCGCCGTCCGCAGCCGTTCCGTCGCCCAGCGCGCCAGCATCAGCTCGACAGCTGCCTCTCCGACGCCCGAGCACAGCGCCGCCGCGCCACGGTCCGCGAAGAGGCCGGCTCCGACGACGGCGCTGTCGCCGACGCGGCCCGGGCGCTTGCTCAGAAGCCCTCCGGTGCTGCTGGCCGCGGCGACGTCGCCGCCCTCCGAGATCGCGATGGCGCCCACCGTCTCCGTGGGCAGCCGGCCTGTGAAGGGGCTCTGCCCTGCCGGCGCCGCCTGGTACCGCCGCCAGAGCTCGACCTGCTCGTCGGTGCGGAGGTCGGTGGCAGGGAACCCGAGCCCCCGGGCGTAGGCGGTGGCGCCCTCGCCGACCAGGAGCACCTGGCGGTGCTCGCCCAGCAGTGCCGCGGCCACCTGCACCGGGGTGAGGGTGTCGCGGAGCGCGGCGACGCCGGCGAACCGCCCGCTGGCGCCGTCGACGACGCCCGCGTCGCACTCGACGTCGCCGTCGGCGTTCAGCACCGAACCGAGGCCGGCGTTGAAGCGGAGATCGGCTTCCAGAATGCTGACCGCCGCGGCGGCAGCTGCCACGGGGCCGCCCTCGGCCATGGCCGCCAGTCCGGCGCACGCGGCGCGATCGAGCACCTCGTACGTCTCCGTACTAGCTTCCATGTCGATACCGCCGTGCACGATCACTCGCGCCGCGCCTGCCCCCACGGGCTCACCTCCGGGGCCGGAGCATGTCAGACAACTGACAGGTGCACCACTATCTTCAGGTGACGACGACGCGATCGTGACCAACATGTTCCGCACTGGAAATACGAGACGGCGGAAGGCAGCCCGGTACGCTTCCGGGCCACCGGGCCCAGGGAGGTGCAACCGTGCCGACCGGTTCTGATGGCCGCTGGCCCCTGGAGAACGTCAGCCGTCCGCCGCTTCCGGAGCTCGTCGCCGAACGGCTGCTGCGCCTCATCGAGAGCGGGAGCGTTCCCGTCGGTGAGCGCCTGCCCTCGGAAGCCGAGCTGGGGCGGCAGCTCGGGGTCGGCCGCACCTCGATCCGGGAAGGCCTGCAGCGACTGCAGACCATGGGCTTTGTCCGGGTGCAGCGGGGCCGAGGGGCTTATGTGTGCGAGCCGAGCGAGGCACATCGCGATTTCGTGCGCTACAGCGCCGACCAGCGAGGTGCGGTGGCCGATGTGCTCCAGGTGCGCATCAGCCTGGAGGTCCTCGGCGCCGGACTCGCCGCGCTGCGCGCGAACGAGAAGCCGGTGGCCGAGTTGCAGCGCCATCTGGACGCGCACCGCGACGCGCACACCAGCGGTGACGTCGAGGCACTGATCGCCACCGACGAGGCCTTTCACCAATGCGTCATGGCCGCGGCCGGCAACCCCGTCCTGCTGTCGCTCTACCAGGGTCTCGTGCCGGCGCTGCGAGAGTTTCGCGTCCGGACACTGTCACTGCCCGACGTCCCCAACCGTTCGGCGGGCAGCCACACCGCCATCCTCGAGGCCATCTCTGCGCGGGATTCCCACGCAGCCAGCGCCGCGACACTCGACCACCTGCTGGTGCTCTACAACGAGGTCGAAGCCGCCGCCTCGACCCAGCCGTCAGCCGGAGACAAGCAGTCCCTCGATCTGCGCTCGATCTTCTCCAGCGCCCCAAGCGCGAACCGCACGAAGACCCGTCGACGCGGCGCCCGTTCAGAGGCGTAGGCAGACCCGAGAGTCGATGTTGCTGCAGCACCACGACCGATATGACGACCGCCATTGATCAGCACGCACACGCTCTCTGCACCGGCCTTCGACACGGCCGGCGACACGGGGGACGCGCACCAATCCAGTCCCCTCTGCCCTCCTCAGAGGGGGTGG
>JAOPYH010000227.1 GCA_025964715.1 Streptosporangiaceae bacterium
CTGGCAGGCTGGCACCGCCCGGAGCACGTTCGCCGGGACGGGGCGGTAGCTCAGCTGGTCAGAGCATGGGACTCATAATCCCTGGGTCGTGGGTTCGAGCCCCACCCGCCCCACCACCAGGCAATACCCGGGTACTGGATCCCGCACAGCGCTCCAACACCCGGGGACTGTGCCATCATAGAAACCGTGACGCATGCCCCGATCCGGCGTGCCGCAGGCGCCCCGAAGGGCGCGACTGTGACCGACGCCACCCCCGCGATCGACGATCTGGCAGTTCTGCTGCCCGACTGGCGCACCCACCTGCGTGCCCGCAACGTCGCTCCCTCGACGATCGTCAGCTACCTCAAGGTCGGCGACAACCTGCTGGGCTGGCTGCGAGAGACGGGGATGCCGACGAGCGCCGCCGGCATCGCCCGCGAGCACCTCGAGGCCTTCCTGGCGGCACTCTCCGACCGGGTCTCGCCGGCAACCGTCGCCAAGCACTACCGCTCGCTGCAGCAGCTGTTCCGGTGGCTGGTGGAGGACGGCGAGATCGGCCACTCCCCCATGGAACGGATGCGCCCGCCCGCGGTGCCCGAGCAACCGGTCGACATCCTCACCGATGACGAGCTGCGCGCCCTGCTCGACGCCGCCCGCGGCAACACCTTCGAGAACCGACGGGACACCGCGATGCTGCGGATGCTGATCGACACCGGCATGCGCGCCGGGGAGATGGCCGGACTCAACGTCGACGATCTCGATAGCGAACAGGGCGTGGCCGTGGTGATGGGCAAGGGTCGACGCGGCCGCGCAGTCCCCTACGGCTCCAAGACCGCCGACGCCCTGCGCCGCTACCTCCGCGCCCGGGCCGCGCATCCGCAGGCCGCCTCGGAGGCGCTGTGGCTGGGCAAGAAGGGGCGCGTCACCGATTCCGGCGTCCGGCAGATGCTGGAACGCCGTGCCCTGGAGGCCGGCGTGCGCAATGTCCACCCGCACCGCTTCCGGCACACCTACGCCCACACCTGGCTCGCCTCCGGCGGGCAGGAGCAGGACCTGATGCGGCTGGCCGGCTGGCGATCTCGGGAGATGGTCGGCCGGTACGCCGCCAGCGCCGCCGACGAACGCGCCCGAGCCGCCTTCCACCGCGCCGCCCTCGGCGATCGGTTGTAGGGAAGCAGTCTCGACCGCCTGCGACTTCCCACGTGGCGTCCGCTCGGCATCGAACGTTGGAGGCCGCCGCTCACGGGGAGGCACTCCCCCGATCCTCTAGCGATCCTCGGCGCCCCTTGGTGAGCCATGGCGGACTCCCCTGGCATGGGCCGAGGCCAGGGCCAGCCGGAGGAAGTAGGCCTTGCGGGCGTGCTCGGCGCGGCGGGCACGCTCCCGGGGCGCGAGTACCCCGTCGGGGTCCACCTCGCGTTCGAACCGGCCCAGGAACGCGGCCCGGGCGGGTGCGGTGTGGGCGGCGGGGTCGGTGATTCCGGCGTGCAGGTGGTGGGCGGCCATCCGGGCCCGCAGCGCCCGCCGGGCCGGGGAGGACGCCGGCGGCGCGGCACGGTCGCTCTGTCCCACCGCGGCGGGGTCTGCCGCGCGACCTCCGCGCCGCCCCCGAGGAGGGACTCCGTCAGTGCCCACGGATCCGGCCAGCTTTCGCATCGATCCAGGTCTGGAGGTCTTCGCGGCGGTAGAGCACGCGGCGGCCGACCCGAAAGCTGTGTGGGCCGATGTTGCGATGCCGCCAGTACCGCAGGGTGGCGACGGGGGCGCGGAGGAGGTCGGCGGCTTCGGTGATGGTGAGCAGCTCGGTCTCGCGTCGGTCGGTGGTGGGGTCGGGCATGGCTGGCTCCGGGTTGGTGGGGGGTGGATGGCCCTTTCCCGCTACAAGGCGTCATTTCGGGCCGTTTAGTGACACCGCCCACCCAGATTTCTCCGGCTACCTCCAGTTTTTCTCCAGTACCGGCCTCCCGGCCCGCGATCAGGCACTGCAGGAAGTCAGGAGCTATCTGCCGATGCCGTGGCCGGGACGACCGGTGGACCTAGCGTGGTGCTCCTCGTGCGTGTGTCGGCGGTAGACCGCCTCCTCGGACAGTGCAGTGCGCTCCTGGTAGCGCCGGTGGAGCTCGGTCTCGCGCCGCGCCTGCCAGGTCTCACGTTCCCGGGCCAGCCGGTCGGATGGTTGGCTGCGGAGGGTCGGCTCGCTGGTGAGCTGGGCGATCCGGTCCTGGGCGGCGGTGAGACCCGCGCGGTCGGCCGCGGCTTCGCGGTCGAGTTCGGCCAGCTGCCCGGCCGGGTCGGGGACCGACGCGATCCCGCCGAAACGGCCAATCAAACATCTCTCCTCCCACTTGGCCTCCTCCCGTGCGTGGGCGGCCCGCTCGTGGACCGCGCGGGCGGCCGCCGCCGCGGCCTGCAGCGTCGCGTACTCGGGGTGGGCTTGTTCGGCGGCCTGGCGGGCGGCGGCGTCGAACGCCTTCCATACCGCGCGGTGGTCATCGACGCCGGCGACGTGCTCGGCGAGCCCGTGGGGATCGGCCGGCAGCGCCGGCAGGTGGGGCCGCCACCCGTCGGCCCACGCCGTGAGCTCGACACCGGCCCGGGTGACCGCCCCACGGCGCAGCCCGAGCAGGCCGGGCCCCTCCAGGACCACCCGCGCGGCCTGCCGGGCGGGATCGCGTTGCCCGTTCCAGGCCTCCAGCAGCCGGCCGCGGATCCGGTCGGTCTCGCCGCCGACGATTCCGTCGGCAGCGCGCAGCCGCTGCTCGGCGTGGTCGGCGACCCGCCAGGTTTCCTGGTGGAGGTCCTTGGCCGCCTGCATCCGTTCATAGGGGTCAAAGCCGAGCGCGACGATCTGCCGCAACTTGTCGCGAATCGGATCGTCCAGTTCGAGCCGCAGACGGCAGTTCTCCTCGGTGGTCCACGCCTTGCGCAGGTCTGCGAACACTTGTTCCAGCGGGCGGGGTTCCGCGTAGCGGGCGGCCTCCCGGGCGGCGAGTTCGGCGGCGTGGGCGGGGCCGAGGTCGGCCCGGTCGCGGGCGAACACCGCGATCCACTGCTCCCGCGCCTCGACCAGGTCCGCGGCCACGAGGTGGGCGGTGTTGGCTTCCCGCCCGCGGGTCATCCCGACATACGCCGACGCGGCCCCGGTGTGCTCCCCGATCACCAGATGCGCCGTCGGCACGGTGTCGCCCTGGACGCCGTGGGCGGTGCTGACGTAGGCCAACTCCACGTGCCTGGCGACGTAGTCGGCAGTGAGCACGCGCTGGTGCTCAGAGCCCGGGGTGACCGAGGGGGAACGTCTCCCCGACGGCGGACCGGCGCCGGGGGTGACAGCAGCCGGCGCGGTGTCGGCGGGGGTGACAACGAGTTCACCAGACCGGCCGACCGAGAGAACGGTCCAGGTGTCGCGATTGGCGACGCCCAGGCTCCGGTTGTTGCGTCGGGTGGCGATCCGGTCCCCGGCACCGAGCCGCTGCCCCGCCCGGGTCACGACGGCGCCGCGGTCGTCGACCCCGCCGGCGGTGACGAGCCGGTCCCGGACGTCGGCGTTGAGTTCGGCGGCTTGCTCCCGGGTGTCGACCACGACCGACACCCCCTTCCCCGCACCGAAGGTGAGGGCGACGGTGGTGGTCAGCGCCTCGGTCAATGCGGCGGCATCGGGGTGGAGCCGTATCCACCCCCGTGCAACGAGCGCATCGAACACAGCCCCGGGATCCTCGCCGGTTCGCATCGCCAGGGTGAGTTCGGCGTACGGGGTGTCCGGGACCGTCCGCGTGGTTCCGTCGGGGTTCGGGAGCGTGCGGGTGAACCGGTGCACCGTTTCCAGGGTCAGGTGTGCGCCCGGGTCGACGCGGGCGGCGGCGAGGTCGAGCACTCCCCCACGCCCGACCGCCGCGAGTTGGTGGCGGTCCCCCAGCAACGCCAGCCGGACGTGGCACTCGTCGGCGACGGTGAGTAGGGCGCGGGCGGTGTCCTGGTCGAGCATCCCGGCCTCGTCGACCAC
>JAOPYH010000301.1 GCA_025964715.1 Streptosporangiaceae bacterium
TGGTCAGGCCGGTGTCCTTCGCGTTGCGGATGCGGTCCTCGGCGCGGGCCCGGCGGCGGTGGCGCAGCTCGAGGTCGGCCAGCTGGCCGCGGGTGGTGTTGGTGACGAACGCGGTGATCCGATGCCCGTCCACGTCGGTGACGCGCAACTGCGCGCCGGGGTGCGGCCGTTCTCTGCGGACGATCAGGCGCATTCCTGGCGGCCAGCCGAAGAGGTCGAACAGGCCGGTCGGCTCGGCCACCCAGGCGCCGGGGCGCTGCCGGCCGTCGGCGTCGTAGGGCGGGGACCAGGCCTCCGCGGGCACCTGCGCCAGCTTGGCCTGGATGCTGGCCAGGTCGCAGGGAGAACCCGACGGAGTAGGCCAACCGGCGGCGGGTCAGCCAAGCGATCAGCTCGTGGGTGCCGCCGGCCCCGTCGATGCGCACGAGCACGTTCTTGCCCCGTCGCCTCCCGCCGGGCAACTGTGCGAGCGCGGCGCGGAGGACCGTCTTGTGGTCGGTGACGGTGTTCGATCCGGCGTTCCCGCGTCGGAGCAGGAACGACAGCGGCTCTCCGGTGCCGGACTGGCCGTGATCGAGGAAGGCCCACAGGGGGTGGAAGCCGAACCCGCGCTTGAAGGTCGGCGCGGCCTGCTCCTTCTCCGAGTGCGCGGTGACCAGGGTGGCGCCCACGTCGATACCAACGGCCGGCGGGCGTCGATGCCGTGGTCGGACGCGTGTTCGCCGGCCAGCGACCACGCCCGCCCCCGCGCGGACGCCCGTGCCGCGGCGATCGCGGCCAGCGCCGCCGGCGCATCCGCGGCCAGGGTGTCGACCAGCCGGGACACCGTCGGATCCGAGGCCACCGGCCCGAACACCTGCGGCGCGGACCGCAGCTGGGCGATGTCGGCCAGGCAGTCCCCGCCGATCGCCAGCGACACCGCCAGGTCCAGCAGCACCTTGCCCGGATCGTGGCGGGCCAACGGCCGCCGCCACCGCGCGAGCGCGGCCGAAAGCGCGACGTCGAGCCCGACCGCCTCCGCGGTGCGCAGCAGGAGCACGGCGCCGGCGTTCGGCACGACACTCGAGCCCCGCCCGTCGACGACCAGACCGGGATAACAGCGGCTACGCTTCTTCACCAGAAAGGTGCTCCGGTCCCTGCGAAGTTGTGTCCCTAGACAAGCCACATCTTCCCAGGTCAGGAGCACCTTTCCTACATTCGGAGCCCGCCCGTCACGGCCGCACGTGAAAGCCACGGGCTAGTGCCCTGACCACAAACGTTCGCCGGTGTGGTGAATGACAGCGGTGTGATCAGGCTGCCGTTCGCTGCCGGGGCCGACCCCAGCGGCGGTGGCGTTCACTGCGGACCCGCGCCCGTTCCCGGCGCTGGGCGGCGAGCACGTCGGGGTGGCGGGCGTGGGCGTTGCGCCAGCGCAGGTGGGCGTGCAGTGCACGGGTGGGCGCCACGTGGTTGGGGTGGTTGGAGCCGGCGAGGACGAAGGAGCGCAGCGACCCGAAGTGCGGCTCGATCGGGTCGGCCCAGGAGGCGTAGGTCGGGGTGAAGTCCAGTTCGACGGCGTGCCGGGCCGCCCAGGCGCGGATCTTCGGACCCTTGTGCGCTGACAGGGGGTCCAAGATCACGTAGATGGGATCGCCGTCGGGTCGGGCGGCGCGGATCGAACGCAGTGCGGCCAGAGTGTTCATCGCGCCCTTGTGGGTGCGGACCAGGCCCCACATCCGGTCCTCGCCGATGGAGTAGCAGCCGTGGAAGTACCGCACCCCGGCCGTCTTGTGATAGTTCGCCGGTAGCCGGTGTGGTCTGCCCTTCGGTGCCCAGCCCGCGCCGGGAACCGGCTGGATGGTCAGCGGACCGAATTCGTCGAAGGCGAAGGTCCGGTCCGGATGGTGCTCGAGAACAGCCTCGATGCGGGCCAGCTTCACCTCCCGATCCGGGTCCGGCGACTCCTTCCAGGTCTTGGTCCGCTGAAAGGTGATCTCGTGCGCGGCCAGGAGCCGGCGGGCCCGCTCCCGGCCGATGCGCACGATCCGCCGCGGGTTGTCGGCCAGGTAGCCGACCAGCTTGCGCAGGCTCCAGTGCGTGAACGGCTGCCCGAGCTTGCCCGGTCGGGTGGTGGCCGTCTGGACCAGGAAGGCCTCGTCCTCAGCGCTGATCCGGCGGGGACGGCCACCCGCCCAGCGAGGGTCCAGCGACCTCATCCCGAGTTCGTTGAACCGATGGATCACCTCCCGGACGGTGTCCTCGTCGGCGGCCACCATTCGGGCGATCGCCGACACGCTGTTCCCGCTGGCCGAGGCCAGCACCACCATCGCCCACCGGTAGCGGATCACGCTCTTGGTCGCCTTCGGCTCACCGCGGCGCACGATCCGCAGCAGCCGCTGCCCCTCCTCATCCGAGAGGCGCCTTGCTTTCACGCGTTCGGTCATGCACCAGCATCGACCCACGGGCAAGGTTCCTGGTCAGGGCACTAGCTCGAGGCCGCGAGATCTTCTGCAGTCGAACTCCGAGTGGCACACCACGTTGGCAGATCCGGCTCCGGTCACTTCAGTCCAGACAGCCCGCCCTTCACCCGCTCGCCCAGTCCTGCTGGCATATGGGCAGGGAGGTCCCGACACCGGGGCGCTTCCAAAAGGGACCGCACCGTCCCGGCCTGTGACCCTTGCCATAGTTGCTTGAAGCACCTAGCGTCCTGGGATCCTAAGTAGGCCAACGAAGAGCGAGGCAGCATGGCCAGCACCGAGCAGGGCGCCCTTCCCATGGCGGACGGCGAGGGTCGATTCGTCGGAGATGAGTTCGTCGCCCCGGAAGCGGCCGGCAATCGGGCCTTCGAGGTCGAGCAGCACGGCATCGACCACATTCCCGACAACGACCGCCGGGGCCGTCCGTTCGACCTGTTCTGGATCTGGTTCGGCGCGAACGTCATCTTCACCTACGTCATCGACGGCGCCATCATCGTCGGGTTCGGCCTCGGCTTCTGGGCCGCGCTCGCGGTCATCCTCGTCGGCAACGTGTTCTACGTGTTGGTCGGCCTGTGCTCGGTCCCTGGCGCCCGCGCCGGCACCGCCACGCTCGTCGTTTCCCGCAGCGCGTTCGGGGTCCTGGGCAACGCGCCGGCGGCCTTCCTCAGCTGGCTGACCGCGGTCGGCTGGGAGGCAGTCAACATCGTCATCGGTGCGCTTTCGCTGTATGAGATTTTCCAGGAATTGGGAGCGGACGGCGGCACCACCTGGAAGGTCGTTGCACTGGCCGCGATCGTGGTGCTCACCTTCGGCGTCGCCGTCCTCGGCCACGCCACGATCACCCTGCTAAACAAGGTCTTCAGCTACCTACTGGGCATCGGAACCCTGGCGCTCGGCATTCTCGTGCTACCCAAGATCGACCTGCACGCCCACCCGGCGCTGGCCGCGCCCTCACACACCGGCGCCTGGCTACTGGCCCTGGTCGTGATGGCCGCGGCTCCGTTCTCCTGGGTCAACACCGGCGCGGACTACTCGCGCTACCTGCCGCGGCGGACCTCCGCGCGCCAGATCACCTTGTGGACGACGCTGGGCGGGGCGATCCCTGCCGTCATCATCACCGTCTTCGGCGCCGCCGCTGCCACAGCGACCGACATGTCAGATCCGGTCGCGGGGCTTAAGGCCATCCTGCCGAACTGGTTCTTCGTGGTTTACCTGGCAGTGATCGTCGGTGGCACCATCACCAACAACTTCCTCAACACCTACTCCTCGGGCATGAGCCTGCTCGCGCTCGGCCTGAAGGCCAAGCGCTGGCAGGCCGTGCTGGTGGACTCGGTCATCGGGACTGCGTTGTCGGCCTATGCACTCTTTGTCTTCGACTTTACGAACTCCTTTACCTCCTTCCTGTCGCTGATGGTGTTGTGGATCGCCCCCTGGTGTGGCATCTACCTAGCCGACATGGCGCTGCGTCGTGGCCATTACGACGTCGTCGCGTTGCACAGTCGCGGCGGGCGGTACTGGTACCGGCGGGGCTTCAACCCGGTCGCCCTCGGTTGGTTCGCGGCGGGGATCGTGCTGGCCGCGCTATTCGCCAGCAGCGCCATCTATTCCGGACCACTCACCGGCCTGGTCGGTGGAGGTGACATCTCGATCTTCGTCGGGTTCGTCGTCACGCTGGCCGGCTACTACCTGACGATGCGCCGCCGGGTCGGCCAGGCCGACGGCTCCGAGTTGGTGGGCGCGCCGGCAGCGGCGGATGCTTCCGCTGCGCTGCCTGCGCCGCGGACTTCGGTTGCCAGCACCGACGAGACGACGATGCCATGAGCGGGCTGGTCGAGATCAACCACCCTGGCGAGACCGACTGGGCCTCGACCCACCCGCGGAAGTCCTGGTTCGACGTCCGACCGCTGGCCGCTGGCGTTTTTCTCATCGCGGAGCCAGGCCATGTGAACAATTTTCTCGTCGTGGGTGAGGACCGGGCCGTGCTGCTCGACACCGGCCTCGGGGTGGCCGACATCCGCGCGGTCGCTGAAGGCCTGGCCGGCAAACCGCTGTCGGTGGTCAATTCGCACTATCACTTCGACCACTCCGGCGGAAACCGGCACTTCGATGAGATCGCCATCCACCGGGCCGGGGCCGAGCTGCTCGCCGAGCCCGCCCCGGACGGGCTCGCCGAGAGCTACATGGCCTACACCCAGCGGTTGATCGAGGCGTGGCAGGGCTACAAGGACCTCGATGACACCTACTTCCATCTCGTCACCGCCGACACGCTGATCCGCCCGCTGCCGGAGGGCTTCGACCCTGCCGACTACCGGATCGTCCCAACGACGGCGACGACGTTGCTCGACGACGGCGACGAGATCGACCTCGGCGGGCGGGTCTTGCAGGTCATGCACACCCCGGGTCACTCACCGGACAGCATCTGCCTGTTCGACGAACGCAACGGCCTGCTCTTCGGTGGCGACACGATCAACACCGGGCCGATCTACGCCCAGCTGGAGGACAGCGACGTCGAGGCGTTCGCCCGTTCCACCCGCCGGCTGGCCGGTCTCGGGGACGTCGTCGCCCGAGTGTTCGTCTGCCACTTCATGCGGGTTGACAACGCCCCGGGCCTGCTGGCCGAGATCGCCGATGGCTTCGAGAGGCTGCTGGATGGCTCGGCGGCGTTCCGCGACAACGCCGACTGCCTCGGCTACCCCGTACGGGAAGCCTGCTTCGATCACTTCTCCGTCTTCGTGCCCGGCGAGAACGGGGGAACGCGGGTGTGAGGCGACCGACGTTGATCCCCTCGGCGCGGCGGCCCGAGCAGGCCCGGCGGTTCTTCGAACGCGCCGGCCAGCTCGACCGCGACAGCCCCGTGCCGCTGTACTACCAGCTGCAGGAGGTCCTCAAGGAGGACATCGACGCCGGCAACTGGCAGCCCGGCCAGATCCTGCCCTCGGAGGCCGAGCTGGAGGCCGAGCTCGGGGTCAGCCGGACGGTCATACGCAAGGCCCTCGACGTCCTCGCGGCCGACGGGCAGGTGGTCCGGCAGAAGGGCCGCGGTACCGTCGTCGCCCCCCCCAAACTGCTCTACGACGCCGTTGCCGCCGCGGGTCAGTGGCGGCACGAGGACCTCGCCCGGCGAGCCGTGCTGTCGGACGTGATCGACGTCCGCCAGGTGGTGGCGGGCAGCAACCTCGGGACACTGCTGAAGATTTCCCCGGCCAGCCAGCTTTTCGAGATCACCGCCGTCGCCGCTGTCGACCACCCGGTGTCGCTGACCCAGGCCTACGTGCGCTGCGACGCCTCCCCCGAACTGACCGCCGCAACCGACCGCGGCGGGCCGCTCCCCCTGGTCGTGGGCGGTCCCGAACTCCTGGCTCAACTTTCCGAGC
>JAOPYH010000323.1 GCA_025964715.1 Streptosporangiaceae bacterium
GCCGAAGGTCTCGACGCACAGGTCCACCCCGTTGGCAGCGACCATCGCCTCGGTCATGGCGCTCGACTCTACGCCACCCCTGGGACCTCAGAAGGTGACTCGTCGCGCGTCTTCCAGCTTCTGGGCCCGCTCTGCCGGGTGGGCGGCCTCCAGGAACCCAGGGCCCGCGAGAGCCCAGGCTGTCGCGGTCGTACGCGGGCTTCGGCCCTCGGTCACCGTGCAGGGCAAGGGCACGTTCGTGGCCGAGCCCGGGGGAGACGCAGGCTCCACCGAGGAGTGACCGGCGTACGTTGTGTGTATGGCGGATGAGCCGCCGGTCCCGCCGTTCGAGCCAACGGGACCGGCGTACCTGTACGAGCAGTTGGCGGATCACCTGGCCGCGCGGATGCTCTCAGGTCACCTACCTGTCGGTGCTCGGCTGCCCGGTGAGCGTGATCTCGCGAGCGAATATGGCGTCTCCATCGACAGCGCTCGCCGTGCCGTCGAGGAGTTGCGCCGCCGCGGCCTGCTGGTGACGCTGCCGACGGAGGGCACATTCGTAGCGGAGCCCGGAGCCGGCGAAGGCCCCGCCGACGACTGACCGACGGGGCCCGTCCGTCGGTCTTCAGTGATCGCGCCGCTCGGTCCGAATCGCCGGAGCGGCCGAGATCGATTACCCCGCCATGGCACAATGATGCGCGCGCATGACCGAAAAGCTCTGGCGGGGGCGCCAGAGACGGCGCCCGGGATCATCGTGATCTCTCCTCTCTTCCTACTGGGAGGCCGTGCCATCGGCCGTCGCCGCTAGCCGGGAGGAGGTTCGGTGCCGTGTCCGATGCCGGCCGACGCCGACCAGGACAGGCCCGTACACGCGCCGGGGGGATTTGCCGCGGGCTGACGGTCAAAGCCGCGTCTGCAGCGATCGCCTTTTCCCTCGTGGCGGCTGCGGCCGGCCCGCTCCCGGCCGCTCCGGCCCCCGCGGCCGGCCTCCGTGCCGCGGCCGCCGCGACCGACCTCATCCGCGGACGCGAATGGTGGCTCACGGCGCTGCACGCCCCGAACGCCTGGAAGTGGTCCAGGGGCCGGGGCGTGACGGTGGCCGTCCTCGACACCGGCGTCGACGCGCGCCACGCCGACCTGGCCGGGCAGGTGCTGGCCGGTGAGGACTTCACCGGTGGCATCCGCCGGCCCGGCAACAAGTACTGGGGCCGCCACGGCACCGCCATGGCCAGCATCATCGCCGGTCACGGTCACGGGCCCGGCATGACCGAGGGCGTGATCGGCATCGCGCCTCAGGCCAAGATCCTGTCCATCCGCGTCACCTGGGAGAACGACGACCCGGAGCGCGAAAGCAGCGCCGAGGTGAATCGCAGCCGCGACGCGGTGGCCAAGGGCATCAGATATGCGGTCGACCACGGCGCCGGCATCATCAACATGTCCCTCGGCGGGGGCAAGCAGTTCTACAACGGCAACCCCACCGAGGAGGAGGCGATCAGGTACGCCCTCAGCAAGGGTGTGGTCCTCATCGCCTCGGCGGGCAACGACGGGGCCAGTCTCAACCGGAAGAACTTTCCCGCCGCATATCCCGGCGTGATCGCCGTCGGGGCCGTCGACAAGAACATGCTTCCGTGGCGCGACTCCAACCGGCACCCCTACGTCAGGGTGGCCGCGCCAGGGGTGGAGATCGTGAGCGCCGACGCGGGTGGTGGCTATGTGCTCGGCACCGGCACCAGCCCGTCGGCCGCCATCGTGGCCGGCATCGCCGCTCTGATCAGAGCCCGCTACCCGGAACTGACCTCCGTACAGATCGCCGACGCCATGGCGCAGGGGGCCGACCCGAGCCCGTCGGGCGTGCGGAGCGCCGCGCTGGGCGCCGGCATCACCGACGCCGTCAAGGCGATGTACGCGGCCTACAGGCTGTCCAAGCCGGCATACGACGGCCAGGCCGTCGCCCCGCCCCCGGCAGCCCCGCAGACCGCGCCGCAGACGGCCACGCGGACCGGCCAGGGCGGAGCCGGTCTGCTGTTCGTCGGGGCGCTGGCGGCCGGTGGGACGCTGGTGGTCATCGGGCTGGTGCTGGGCCGACGCCGGCGACGCCGATCAGATGAGGTCGACGACCACGAGGAGCTCGGCCGCTGGCCCGATGAGCCCGCACCGGCCGCGGCCCATCCGCTGTCCGGCGCCGGCATGCCCATCCGTCCGCAGGACCCGCACCCTGTCCAGCCGTGGCAGAGGGGGCTCGGGCCGGTCCCGCCGAAGGCGCCCGCTGACGAGAGCTGGCGGACCCGCCGGTCGCCCGAGGGCAGGGTCAAGGCGGCCGGCCTCCCAGGCGCATCGCCCGATGAGCAGCCGACCGGGGTCTTCCGGGCCGTACCGTCGTGGCCGGATGAGCAGCCGACCGGTACGTTCCGAGCCGTGCCGGCGCCACCGGACGAGCAGCCGACCGGAACGCTGCGGGCCGTACGCTCTTCGCCGGACGAGCTGCCCACCACAGCCTTCCGCGCGGTCGCGCCCCGGCCCGACGCGGCAGCCCCCCGGGCTGCGGGCGGCCGCTCCGCTCCTCTTCTGCCTCCGGCGCAGGACGAGGGACACCGCCTGCCGTGGTCCTGATCCGTCATGGCGAGCCGTCGGCCGGGTTGTCCTCCGCGCTGGCCTCTTTGAAGATCTGATCGATCCCGGAGTGGTCCATCGGGCGCCTTGCGGCTGCCCCGGTGAAACGGGTCAGCAGCCCGGCGAACTGCCGGCATTCCTCGACGGTCCAGTCGGCCATGAGCTCCGCGAGGTAGATCCGGCGGAACCGGTCCGCGGCCTCCACGACCCGCAGTCCGGTGTCGGTCAGCTGGAGGTTGGCCCGGCGTGCGTCCACAGGTGAGGGTCTGCGGGACACCAGGCCCGCGTCAATGGCGTGCCCGACGAGACGGCTGGCCGTGGACGGGTCCACGTCGAGCCGTTCCGCGACACCTCCCACGGTGACCTCGCCTCCGGTCTCGGGGGCGAGCTTGGTGACCGCCGAGACCACCGCGAGGTTGGACATCTGCAGCGGCCGGTCGCACGGCGTCTGCTCGCGGAGCTTGCGCATCAGGTCCGGCTTGGCCCAGACGCGCCGCAGGTGGAAGAGGGCGACGCCGATTTCGGCGAGGACCTCATCGCTCAAACCCTCTGGGACGCTGTTCGTCCCCATCTGACGCCTCCAGTTGATGCATGCAACACACAGATGTATAGCATCGACGCGTTGCCCTATATATGCACGGTACATGCGTCTGCGGGGGACATGGCAGACCGGACGTCCGGGTGGCGCTCAAGCTGCCGCGTCCGGTGGGGACGGTGCGGATCGATTACGCCGGTGCGGTGCTCATCGCGGCGGCCACGTCCTGCCTGGTGCTGTTGACCAGTCGGGGTGGTACGCAGTACGCGTGGGGTCACCCGGTCATCATCGCGCTTGCCGTCGCCGGCGTCCTGCTGCTGGTCATCTTCGCCCTCGTGGAGGTACGGGTGGCGGAGCCGGTCATCCCGCTCGGCCTCTTCCGCAACCGCACGTTGAGCTCCTCCAGTGCCGTCATCTCCTTTCCCGATCGCCGGTACGGCGGCCCCGATGTTGGGGTCTTCCGGACGCCCACCCGTTCCGGGAGAACTCGGGAAGACGTCCGCCGGGGCGCGTACGATTACACCGGCCGAACCCGGACGACCGGGACCAGTGACCACAGAGGGGACCTCATGGGAGCGGCTCATGCCTCCGGCGAAGTCCCCGCTCAGGACGGCATCGTGAACGAAGGCCCCCCAGACGACGGCTTCCCGACCGACCTCCTGTCCGAGCGCGACCGCCAGATTCTCGCCTTCGAGCGCCAATGGTGGAAGTACGCCGGAGCCAAGGAGCAGGCCATCCGCGAAATGTTCGACATGTCCGCGACGCGGTACTACCAGCTCCTCAACCTGCTGATCGACCGACCCGAGGCCCTCGCGCACGACCCCATGCTGGTCAAGCGCCTCCGCCGGGTGCGTTCCCAGCGGCAGCGGCAGCGAGCCGCGCGTCGGCTCGGGATCCAGCCCTGACCTGACGAGGATCGACAACGTGCAGCACGAATTCCAGACCACCGCCGGCGCCGAAGGGTTCGCCGAGATCCAGAAGAACCCCGGTCGGGCGGTCATCGCCCTCGACTTCGACGGCGTCCTCGCGCCGATCGTCGACGACCCCGCCGCGGCTCGAGCCCACCCCGACGCGGTCCCCGTGTTGACCCGCCTCGCCCCGCTCGTACGGTCCATCGTCCTCATCACCGGACGTCCGGCCGCGCTCGCGGTCGAGTACGGCGGCCTGGCCGACATCGACGGCCTCACCGTGCTCGGGCAATACGGTCGCGAGCGCTGGGAGTCCGGCGACCTGACCGTGCCGGACCCGCCTCCCGGGGTGGCCGAGGTGCGGGAGAAGCTGCCCCGCGTGCTCGAGGCCGCGGGAGCGCCCGAGGGCACTCACATCGAGGACAAGGGCTATGCGCTGGCCGTGCACACCCGGCGGACGGCCGAGCCGGAGGTCGCACTCGAGCGGCTGCGGAGCATCCTCTACGCGCTCGCCGAGCACGCCGGCCTGACCGTCGAGCCCGGCCGTCTCGTGCTGGAGCTGCGACCGCCCGGGATGGACAAGGGGGTCGCCCTGCGCGGCTTCGCCGCCGAGCGGGATGCCGGCGCCGTGCTCTACGCGGGCGACGACCTGGGCGATCTCGCCGCCTACGACGCGGTCGACTCCCTGCGTGACGAGGGGCTCGCGGGCGTCAAGGTCTGCAGTGGCTCGGCCGAGGTGACCGAGCTCGCCGACCGGGCCGACGTCGTAGTCGACGGGCCCGAAGGGGTCCTGCGTCTGCTGGCCGATCTCGCCTCATAATTGAGCGGGGAGGCGCCGATGGGGGACACCACGACCTGCTGCATCGCCGGGGGCGGCCCCGCCGGTGCCGTCCTGGGGCTGCTGCTGGCCCGATCCGGCATCGACGTCATCGTGCTGGAGAAGCACGGCGACTTCCTGCGGGACTTCCGCGGCGACACCATCCATCCCTCTACCCGCGAGATCCTCGACGAGATCGGGCTGGGGCCGCGCTTCGAGGAACTGCCGCAGCGCAAGGTCGACCGGGTCAATGTGGTGACGGACCAGGGTGAGATCGCGCTGGCCGACCTGCGGCTCCTGCGGAGCCGGCACCCCTACATCACCTTCGTCCCGCAGTGGGACTTCCTGACCCTGGTCACCGAGGAGGCGGCCAGATACCCGAACTTCCAGCTGCGGATGCATGCCGAGGCCTTCGACCTCCTACGTGAGCCGGGCCGGGTCGCCGGCGTCCGCTACCGGGACGACAAGGGTGAGGAGCACGACATCCGCGCCACCCTGACCGTGGCGGCGGACGGGCGCAACTCCACCCTGCAGCGGGCGGCCGGGCTGCGGCCCACGGAGTACGGCGCCCCTATGGACGTGGCGTGGTTCCGGCTCGACCGCGTCGCCTCCGACCGGCAGGACACCTTCCTCAGGCTCGGCGCCGGGCACCTCATCGTCGGGCTGAACCGCTCGTCCTACTGGCAACTCGGCTATGTGGTGCCCAAGGGACGCTTCGAGGAGGTGCGGGAGCAGGGCATCGAGGAGTTGCGGCGCCATGTCGGCGAACTCGTGCCGTTCCTGCGTGACCGAACCGGCGCGCTCGACCTCGACGCGGTGAGCGTGCTGGAGGTCCGGGTCAACCGGCTCCGCCGCTGGTACCGTCCAGGCCTCCTGCTGCTCGGTGACGCGGCACACGCCATGTCGCCGGTGGCCGGCGTCGGCATCAACCTCGCGGTCCAGGACGCGGTGGCCGCCGCCAACCGGCTGGCCGGGCCGCTGCGCGCCGGGACCCTGCGGACCCGGGACCTGGCCGCCGTGCAGCGGCGGCGCCTCCCCCCGACGATGGCGGTTCAGCGGCTTCAGCTCACCTTGCAGGACGCCTTCATCGGCCCGGCGCTGAACAGACGGCGACTGACCCGCCCGCCCCTCCCGCTGAAGCTCGCGGAGCGGGTCCCGCCCCTGCGGAGGCTGATCGCCCGCATGGTCGGCTACGGCCCGCTCCCCGAACACGTCCGCATCCCCGGCTCCCCACCGTGATCTCGCGGGACTGCGGCCTCACGGCCGGGAGGGGGCGGTGGCCGGCACTTCGGCGGCCGGGCCGGAGGCGGCCGCGGCCAGGTGGCGGCTACGGGCGCTCGCGGCGAAGGCGAGCGGTACGGCCAGGGTCAGGGCGATGGCCGGGACCGCGATTCCGGAGTCCTCGACCGCGAAGCCGCTCATCGAGGTGACGAGGGTCCCGGTCAGGCCGGCCCGCAGCGCCGGGGCGCGCTCGTAGGCCTCCGACAACGGACCGGAACGCCCCTTGGTCCGGATGAGCACGAAGAACAGGAACAGCAGGCCACCGGCGACCAGCAGGGTCAGCGGGATGTTGCCGACCGTGTGCAGCATCGCCATCAGCTTCCGCGTCACGACGGGGACCGCTTCGCCATGCATGACCTGCTCGGCGAAGCGGCCGAGGTGCGTCCGCTGCCGGGGTGGGCGGCGATAGTCGAGGTAACAGATCGTGACGATGGTCGCCACACCGAGCGCCGCGAAGAGCAGCACCCGGAACAGTGTCACCCGCTTGCGGGCCACGATCAGAGCGGTCACCGCCGTCCCGGGTACGAGCGCGATCGTGCCGCCGAACTTGGCACCGAGTCCCGGCGAGCCGGACAGCACGTCGGCCGTGGCGCCGAGCAGGATAACCACGGCGACCGCCGAGCCCCTGTGGCCCCGGCGGAGCAGGATATGGGCGATACCGGCCGCGAAGAAGAGGGTTCCCGTCGCGAAGGTCGCGAACGCGATGTTGCCGAGACCGTAGTAGCGTCCGCCGACCAGTGGCGAATAGCCCATCAGGCTGTTCATCTGCAGGGGGCTGCCGCGCAGGAGGTCAGAGCCGGAGACGATCGCCGTGATGCCGGCGACGATCGTGCCCGGGAGCATGACGTCGCGCCGCCACGGCCCGCCCAGCGCCAGCGCCACGAGGGCCACGTCGAAGGCGAGCACCCCGCCGAACAAGGCCTGGGCCGGCCCGGAGGTCTCCCACCACGGCAGCAGGTTGACCAGATAGGTCGAGGCGGGCACGGCGGCACTGGCGAGGGCGAAGAGCCTGGCGAGGGTGAGGATCCGGCGCCGCCCGGTGCCCTGGGCTCCACGCAGTGCGACGGTCGCGATGGCGTACACCAGGAGCTGGCAGATGACGAAGGCCAGGAAGAATCCCGGCAGCGTCGCGCGAAGTGTCTGCGCCGCGGTGTCCTGGCCGCGGAGGGTCTCGGCCGCGGTCGCGTGGCCGCCCCGCGGAACGCCGTCGCTCCACGGGATCCCGAGGACATGGGAGGGCACCTGCAGCCCGGCCGTGGCGAGCACCGTGGCCGTCACGTCCGGGAGGATCGCCATGCCGCCCCGCCGGGTCGAGGCCGAGTGCAGGAAGTGGCCGGCGGTGAAGGCGGGGCCGCGGGCGATCGCCACCCGCAGGTGGGGGACATCGGACTGGTCGGACAAGCCTGCGGCCACCACATTCGCGTTCCGCGGGAGCGCGGCGAGGACCTTGCCGATCTCCTGGTCCGCGGCGGCCACGGCCGCGGCGCGAACCGCGGCGCTCACCGCGCGTGGCCGGTGGGGGCTGACCCCCGAGCCGAGGTACGGCTCGACGACCTGCTGGAGACCGACGACGACGACTCGCGATCCGCTCCAGTCCGTGACCGCCTCGGGGGTCGAGGCGTATGAGTCCAGCCGCCCGGTGGAGTCGGCGGCCGCCAGCGCCGCGCCCGGACCGACCGCGGTGATGCGGCCTCCGGCCTGGTGGACGGCGTCGCCGAGCGACCCGACCTGCGCGCGGAAGTTCGACTTCATGTTGATCTGCCGGGCGGCCGGCACGGTAGCGGAGTGCCACGCCTCACCGCGCTGGTCCGGGTCGCCGGGCAGCTGTCCGCAGGGGATGCGGGGATAGGCGGCGCGGGCGCCGGCCGAAACCGTCAGCCAGCCGTCCATCGGGCACGTCCAGGTCCCGACTGTACGGACCGACAGCGACGCGGTCGCCCCCTCGGCCGCCATCCGCCACAGGTTCGGCGTCTTGGCGGGGGAGAGGTCGGCCCAGGTGAGGGCCGGGACACCGATGAGCACAGCCGGCCCGGCCGTGGCCGACCGGGTGGGCGCGGACACCGTGCCCGCCTGCGCCGACAGTGGTAGCGCCAGCGGCAGGATGACCGCGATGAGCAGTGATATGACGGTGACCGAGCGTTTCAGCACTGGTGATCCCCCGGTGGGCGAAACCCTACAAGCTGTCGTGTCCGCGAGGTCGAACCATACCCCGGCGGCCGCCATGGAGTGTCCGGGTGGAAGGCGGCCGGCCCGTGCCGCGTGCCGAGGCGGCCGCCTGAGTCAGCCGGTCTCAGGGGCCCTTGACCTGCAGACTGTTCAGGATCTGCTGGGTGAGGTCCTTGGCCCCGACCTGCTTGATCCGGATCCAGAGGCCGAACCCGCCCCCCGTGTCGGTGAGCCCGATCTCGGTGACGGACGGGGTCCCGGAGGCGCACCGGCTGTACTTCGTGATCGTGCCCTGCAGATTGCCCCTGGCGTAGTTCTCCGGCTGCCCCGCGACGCACTGGGCATGGTGGGAGGCGGTCCGCGGCGGAAGCTCTCCGGGCCGCACGTCGGTGGTCATCCCGATGAAGAGGCCCGGCGTCTTGCGCGCGGGGGTGCGGAACCCGGTGAAGTCCGGGGTGGCGCGCAGCACCGGGCGTTGCTGTGCGTCCGCGAGGGCCACCTCGGTGGGCACCCACGTCGCCCGCGGCTGCTTGGGCCACTCCTTCGGGACGGTGACCGTGAGCTTGCCGGAGGGATCACTGACGGTGACGTAGTTCGGGTCCGGTCTCTTCGCAGGCGAGGCCGCGGTCCGCTTGGCGTCGTGGTGGGGCAACATGGAGCCGAGGACGAGCCCGCCGATCACCGCCACGGCCAGGATCGCGGTGGAGATGCCACCGGGGATCAACAAGTGCTTCGCGCCGCGCCGTGCGTCCGGCCGCGCCACGGGCCCGTCAGGCCCCTGAGGACCGGAATGCCGGGGATGTCCGTGCGGCCCCGGCTCATGGCCGCGGGGTTCGGTGGTCTGGTGCTCGGTGCCCTGGACCTGCTGCAGGACGGCCGTGCCGTCGGACCGCACCTGCCGCAACCGCTCCGTCCCCCCGTCGGCCGGCATGAGCGCCTCTGTCGTGGTGATCTGGTCCTGGCCCGCGGATCCGCCGTGCCGGGGGGCATAGGCGTCATCGAGGGGCGGCGGCGGGCCCGGCGTGCCGTAGGCGGTCTCGGCACCCGGCGGTTCGGGTACGGGCGGTGGCGGCGGACCTGGTGTGCCGTCCGGGCCCCGGTCCGGGGGCGCGGTGCCCTCCGTGGGGGGCCGGAGCGTGGCAAGCGCCTGTGCGAAGGCCTCGGCCGTCTGGAACCGCTTCTCCCGGTCCTGTTCCAGCGCCCGCAGGACCACCTGGTCGAACTGCGGTCCGAGCACAGGCCGCAGTTCGCTCGGCGCGCGCTTCTCCGGTGCGGGGCTCGGCGGCCGTCCGGTCAGCATGTGATAGGTCAGTGCGCCGAGCCCGTAGACGTCCGCCCGCACGTCCAGGCCGCCGCCGAAGCGGGCCTGTTCAGGCGACATGTAGCCGGGGGTCCCCACCGGGAGCGTGAAGGAGCCCGAGGCGTGTGCCAGGGCCTTGGCCAGGCCCAGGTCCGCGATCAGCAGCCGCTCACCGCCGTCCGGGGTCGACTGGAACAGCACATTCGACGGTTTGAGGTCGCGGTGGATGACGCCGAGCCGGTTGATTACCTCGACCCCGTAGGCGATCTCCACGGCGATCGCAAGGGCATCTCCGACCGGAAGCGGCCGGCCCCGCATGCGTTCCGCGAGAGTGCCGCGATCCGCGTACGACATCACGAAGTACGGACGGCCGTCCGGCAGTTCGCCGATGTCGTGCACGCGTACGAGCCGTTCGGAGTCGGCCCGGCGCAGAATGCGAGCTTCCTCCAGGAAACGGCTTCGTACGTCCAGATCGTCGAGCAGACTCCCGGACAGCACCTTGATGGCGACCTGGGCCGCCAGCGCGTCGTCGTGGCCCAGCCACACAGAGGCGAACGCCCCGGAGCCGAGGACACGGTCTATTCGATAACGATCGACAGATGTAGGCATGGACACCCCCGTATCATGCCGAAAACGAGATGCACTCGGGAGCGGGCGGGAGGGGAGGCGGCGGTGATCGGACCGAAAAGTGCACGTGAGCGACCGGACCGCGACGGACCACGACGGTCGGCGCCATCGCCTCATGACCGGTCCGTCAGCGAACGGGACACAGGGTGAGGCGGGGCCGGCATGGCATTCGATGAGCGGACCGAGGAGCTGGCGGTCAAGGCTGCTCAGGGAGATCGGAAGGCCCTTGACGAGCTGATCCGGGCGATCGAGCCGGACGTCCTCCGGCACGCCGCACGGTTCCTGCCGTGCCGGCAGGACGCCGAGGAGGCCTGTCAGGACGCGCTTTTGCAGGTCGCGCGCAACATCCACAGGTTCGAAGGACGATCCAGGTTCAGCACCTGGCTGCACGTCGTCGTGGCGAATTCGGCGCGCTCCACCTACCGGTCGCTGAAGCGCCGGTCCGTGGAGCAGGTCGGCGAGCTCCCGCAGCAGCGCCCCGATCCACACCGGACGAGCGTCATCGCGGGCTCCCGGGTCGACATCCTCGACGCCATGGAGACGCTCGAGGCGCGCAAGCCCGACCTCATCCAGGCGCTCGTGCTGCGAGATGTCTCACAGCTTGAGTACTCCGAGATCGCCGAGCAGCTCGGGCTGCCGCTCGGCACGGTGAAGTCGCGCATCCACGAGGCTCGCAAGCAGTTCCGCCAGACCCTTGGCGAGAACTACACCTAGCGCCGGGAGGCCGCGGGCCTGCGCCCGGTCATGAGTTGGCAACCTAGCGGCAAGCTTGTACGAAGCTTCCGCCCGGCATGGGCGAAGCCGGAGAGCATCCCTCGTATGCCTTCCGATCGACCGATCTTCATCGTCGGCTGCCCGCGCTCCGGCACGACGCTGCTGCAGCTCATGCTGCACGCCCACCCGAGAATCGCGATCCCCCCCGAAACCAGGTTCCTGCTCCCCGTCTACGAGGCCCGGCGCGGTTTCGGCGACCTGCGCGAGCCGGGCAATCGCCGGGAGCTGGCCCGCTGGATCGTCGAGGCCAAGGAGACCAGGTTCCAGGACCTCGGTCTCGATCCCTCCGGGGTCATGGCCGAGATCGCAGGTGGACCGCCGACGGTGGGTTCGGCGCTCGGCATCGTGTTCCGTGCCTATGCCCGGCGCTTCGGCCGCTCACGCTGGGGGGACAAGCGGCCGAGCTATTTCCGGAGGCTCGACGTCCTCATGCGCATGTTCCCCGACGCGCAGATCGTGCACCTGATCCGCGACGGCCGGGACTGCGTCGCGTCTCTCAACGAGATGCCGTGGTTCAACCTCGACACCTTTCATGCTGTCTCGACCTGGGCCGAGGCCGTCGACGCCGGTCGCCGGGCCGCTCAGCGGCTCGGCCGCGACGCCTACTACGAGCTGCGGTACGAGGGCCTGGTGAGCGACCCGCACGTGGAGCTCCGCGGCCTGTGCGCGTTCCTCGGTGAGGACTACGACCCGGCCATGGCCGAGCCGCATCACATGGCCAAGCTCGCCGTGCCGGCGCACAAGAAGTGGCACGCCCGCACCTACGGTTCGGTCGACGCCGATCGCGTGGGCTCGTGGGTGGGGCGGCTCGAGCCGTGGGAGGTGTCGCTCTGCGAGAGCGTGATCGGTTCACGGCTCACCGCGAACGGATACGAACTGACGGGCGCCCCGCGAGCCTCAGCGGCCATCCTGGCCCGCTATCTGCGGGTCACCACTCGCCGGCGGCTGGGGGTGCGCAAGCGCGCGGCCGTGGACCTCGTGCGCCGGTGCCGTGAGCCCAACCCGGTGGCCGCGAGCCTCACGACCCCCGGTGCTCGCCGGCGCCTGACGCCGGCCGCCAGCGAGGCCCGCTGACCCGGACGCCATGAGCCGCCGTCAGACGAGTTCGGCGAGCTGGTCGGCGAACCACTGCTGTGGCGGCAGCGCCGTGGCGGCCGCGGCCAGCCGTTCACACCGTTCCGCGCGCTCGGCGCGGGGCATCAGCAGCGCGCGGTGCAGCATCTCAGCGGTCTGGGACACGTCGTAGGGGTTGACCATCAGAGCGTCCTCACACAGTTCGGCCGCGGCTCCGGCCTCCTGGGACAGCACGAGGGCACAGCCCTGCTCGGACAGCGCGGGCCCCTCCTTGGCCACCAGGTTCATCCCGTCGCGGATCGGGTTGACCAGCAGCACGTTGGCCATCCCATAGGCCGCCAGGGACCGGGGATAGTCGTCGTTGACCTCGAGGATCAGCGGCTCCCAGGAGTCGTCACCGAACTCCTCGATGATCTGTTCGGCCATCCGCCGGACCGTGGCCGTGTACTCGCGGTACTCCGGAAGATCGAACCGGGAGGGATAGGCGAAGGCCAGGTGCACGACCCGGCCGTGCCACTCCGGATGCTTGACCAGCAGCTCGCGATAGGCGGCCAGCCCTCGCACGAGGTTCTTTGACAGCTCCGTGCGGTCGATTCGCACGATGAGCTGCCTGATGCCCACCCGATCGCGCAAGGTAGCCGCCCGCGCGGCCACGTCCGGCTCGGCGGCCCGCTGCCGCAGGCCGGGCCCGTCGACGCCGAGACCATGGACCCCGATCCGGGTCACCCGGCCCTGATGCGTCACCACGCGGTTGACGCGGTCCACCTTGGCGCAGAGGACCGACTCACAGCAGTCCAGGAACGCGCCGGCCCAGCGCTCGGTCAGGAACCCCGCGTAGTCGGCCCCCAGAATGCCCTCGAGGACCTGCACGCCGATGTCGCCGGGGAGCACCCCGTAGTAGTCCGGAGGCGCCCAGGGCGTGTGCGAGAAGTGCCCGATCCGCAGGTCGGGCCGCCGCTCCCGGAGCATCCGCGGCGCGAGCGTCAGGTGGTAGTCCTGGACGACCGCCCTGGCCCGAGGGGCGGCGTCGCGGGCCAGGGCGTCGGCGAAAGCCGCGTTGTAGGCCTGGTAGGCCTGCCAGTCACGGTGGAAGCCGGCGTCGAAATGCGGCTTGTTCGGAGTGTCGTACAGCAGGTGGTGCACGAACCACAGCGTCGAGTTGGCCACCGAGTTGTAGGCCCGCTGGAAAGTCGCCGCCGGGATGTCCAGCATCCTGACGGCGGCGCCACCGGTGTCGTGGCCTCCCTGGTCCAGACGGCCGTCCGGAGCCCCTCGCGCGGCCGTACGGTCGGCGTCGGACAGCGCCGCGCAGACCCACAGCGCGCCCAGGCGGGTCCCGTCCTCCGCGGTGGCCGGACGGGACGCCACCGATGCCAGGGCCGACACCAGTCCGCCGCCGCCGCGGCGCATGGCGAGAGTTCCGTCATCGGACAGGGTGAACGACACCGGACCCCGGTTCGAGGCGACCAGAACCTGCGAGTCACTCATGCTCGGCAGCGTAACCGCCGGAGGATCTACGAGTGACGTGACCGCCGCCTCGGAGGTCCCGCGTTTCGCGGACATCAGCAGAGGTACAGAACCGGCCATGGCCGACGAAGGTAAAAAGAGCGTAAAAAGCAGCGAGACCAGAAAGACGGTGCTGGCCGCGGGGGCCGCGAACCTGGTGATCGCGATCACCAAGCTGATCGCCGGAGTCCTCGTGGGCTCGAGCGCGATGATGGCCGAGGCCGCGCACTCGATCGCGGACACGCTCAACCAGGGCTTTCTGCTGGCGTCGCTGCGCCGGAGCGCCAGGCCGGCCGACGCCGCACACCCGTTCGGGTACGGGCAGGAGCGCTATTTCTGGTCGCTCATCGCGGCGGTGGGGATCTTCGTCGCGGGCGCCGGGTTCTCGGTCACGGAGGGGATCTACGAGATCGTCTCTCCGGGCGACCACGGCGACCCCACCATCGCCTTCATCGTGCTGGGACTGGCCTGCCTGGCGGAGGGGGCCTCGTTCGTCCGGGCCACCTACCAGACCCGCAAGGAGGCCGCCGAGCGGGAGCGGGGGGTGCTGGACCATGTACGCAGGAGCCCGGACGTCACGCTCAAGGCCGCCCTGTTCGAGGACAGCGCGGCCATGGTCGGTCTCGTGCTGGCCGCCGCCGGCCTGGTGCTGCGGCAGGTCACCGGTTCGTCGGTGTGGGACGGGGCCGCGTCGATCGCCATCGGACTCCTCCTGGTCGTCGTCGCCTGGAAGCTCGGCAGCGACAGCATGGCGCTGCTCATAGGCCGTTCGGTGGACGATGAGACGCAGCAGGAGATTCGTGCGGAGATCGAGGCCGCCGAGGGCGTGGACAAGGTCGTCGAGCTGCTCACGATGCACCTGGGCCCGGACCAGATCCTCGTGGCCGCGCGGGTGGCCTTCAGTGACGGCCTCTCCGCCGGGGAAGCCGAAGAGATCTCCGGTGAGGTGGACCGGCGGCTGCAGGATCGCATCTCCGTCGTCCGGCACGTCTTCCTGGACCCGACCCAGCGCGCGCATGAGCCGGCCTGAGTCTGGGTACCGTTCCACACGGTGAGACCCCCGTGCCCGGCATCTGAGCAGGTCATGTAAGGTCACCCGTACAACTCAATACAGCTCATCCAGAGGGGTGGAGGGATCGGCCCTGCGAAGCCCCGGCAACCCTCCCGACGCACTCGTTAACAAGCAGCGAGGCCGCGCGGGACAGGTGCCAAATCCGACCCGTGACCAAGGTGGCGCGGGGCAGATGAGGAGAAAGGGCCTCGCTACCCATGGCACTAACACCCCCTGCACCTGAACTCGGACCCGCAAAGGCACTGATCTGCCGCGAGTGCGGTGAGACGGCCGAGCTCGGACCACGCTACGCGTGCGAGCAGTGTTTCGGTCCGCTCGAGATCTCCTATGACTTCGGCTCGCCGACCCGCGCGGACATCGAGGCCGGGCCGGCCAACATCTGGCGTTACCGCGGTCTGCTCCCGGTGCCGGCGAACGTCACCGAGACGCCGAACACCGAGCCGGGCTGGACCCGGCTCGTGCGCGCCGACCATCTCGCCGAGTCCCTGGGGATGCGCGCCCTCTGGGTCAAGGACGACAGCGGCAACCCGACGCACTCCTTCAAGGACCGCGTCGTCGCGGTGGCGCTGGCCGCCGCTCGCGAGCTGGGCTTCAAGGTCCTGGCGTGCCCCTCCACCGGGAACCTGGCCAACGCGGTCGCCGCGGCCGCCGCGCGGGCCGGCATCCGTTCCGCGGTCTTCGTGCCCTCCAACCTCGAAGAGCAGAAGATCATCACGACGGCCGTCTACGGTGGCACCTTCGTCACGGTCGACGGCAACTACGACGACGTCAACCGGCTGGCCTCCGAGATCGCCGGTGAGCAGGACGACTGGGCCTTCGTGAACGTGAACGTGCGGCCCTACTACGCCGAGGGCTCCAAGACCCTCGGTTATGAGATCGCCGAGCAGCTCGGCTGGCGGCTGCCGGACCAGATCGTGATCCCGGTGGCCTCCGGCTCTCAGCTCACCAAGATCGACAAAGCCTTCCGGGAGTTCATCGAGCTCGGGCTGGTCGAGGACAAGCCCTACCGCGTGTTCGGCGCCCAGGCGCTCGGCTGCAACCCGATCGCCGCGGCCTTCAAGGCCGGGCACGACGTCGTACGGCCGGTCAAGCCCGACACGATCGCCAAGTCCCTGGCGATCGGCAACCCGGCCGACGGGCCGTATGTGCTGGACGTGGCACGCCGCACCGGCGGCGCGGTCGAGGACGTCACGGACGCCGAAATCGTCGAGGGCATCCAGTTGCTCGCGCGCACGGAGGGCATCTTCGGCGAGACCGCGGGCGGCGTCACGGTCGCGACCCTGCGCAAGCTCGTCCAGAGTGGTCAGCTCGATCCGGAGGCGGAGACGGTGATCATTAACTCCGGTGAGGGGCTGAAGACCCTGAACGCGGTGGAAGCGGTGGCCAAGCCGTCCGCCAACATCACGCCGTCCCTCGAAGCGTTCCGGTCCGCCGGGCTCATCTGAACCGATATGTCGCGCGAGCCTCCGCTCGCAGAGTTTCTGAAAGTGAAGTGATCGCCAATGAGCACGGTGTCCGTCCGAATCCCGACGATCCTGCGAAACTTCACCGGTGGCGAGTCCGAGGTCAAGGCGACCGGGGCCACACTGCGTGAGGTCCTCGCCGACCTCGACGCCAACCACGCCGGAATCTCGGCCCGGATCCTCGACGACAACGGCAAGCTCCGCCGTTTCGTCAACGTCTATGTCGGCGACGAGGACGTCAGGTTCGCGGACGGCCTGGACACGCCCACCCCCGAGGGTGCCCAGGTATCGGTGATCCCGGCCGTGGCCGGCGGCTGAGCCGCCGGACAAAGGCCGGCGTGCGCCCCGGATCGGCCTGGCCGGTCCGGGGCGTGCTCGTTTCCCCCGGATATGGCGGCCCGGTCACGCGCGTCACCACGCGGTCGACATGCAGGTGCCGATCGGCTGCGCGGGCGTCCCCGTCTATCCCGGCGACATCATCGTGGGAGACGAAGAGGGCGTCGTGTGCGTGCCGCGGGAGCTCGCCGCTGAGATCGCGCAGGCGGCGGTGGACCAGGAGGAACTCGAGGAGTTCGTCCTCGCCGAGATCGACGGGGATGCCCCGGTGCGCGGGACCTATCCGCCGGACGAGGCGACCCTCGCGCGCTACCGGGCCCAGCAGGCTAACTGACCGGCATCTTCTTCAGCGAGCGCTCGATGTGGGCGGTCATCAATTCCGTTATTTCGGCACCAACCCGTGGTCCTTCGGCTTCCCCAGCGAGGGAGACCCGGTGATCGGTCGGGGACACCGAGCCCACCGTCCTCGGTGCCCAGGTCGCCGGTGAGGGCGATCCCCGCGGCCGGGTGTCCGGCATGTTCGTCCTCGTGCCGGACCCGGCCGCCTTCGCCGGGGACGGCTACCCCGCTCTCGTCACGCCGGCCGCGGACGGGATCAGGCGGGCGCCCGAGCGTTTCGCCGTCCAGGTGCCCGAGGACCGGGACGCCGTCGCGGGATAGTCCGTCACCGCGGTGGCCGCGCGGGCGACGGCCTGTCCGGTCATGTCCGTACATCCGCCGAGCTCGGCCTTCGAGCCGTGACCATTACCGGCCGTTCGCTCCTTCGGCCCGGGGGACCGCCGCTATGGTCGTCCCCGATCGCCGCGGGGGCAGGCAGCCCCGGGGTCTGATCGGCGGGCCTCGCGGTAGCAGGGGTGTGGCCCGAGAGGCAGCCGTGGTCGCGAGGCCGCGGTCGGTCGGCAGGATGGGTATGGCGCAAGGCACTGTGAAGTGGTTCAACGCGGACAAGGGCTACGGCTTCATCGCCGTCGATGACGGCCAGGACGTGTTCGTGCACTACTCCGCGATTCAGTCGGACGGCTACCGCAGTCTCGAGCAGGGACAGCGGGTCGAATTCGAGATCACGCAAAGCGACCGGGGCCCCCAGGCGGACGTCGTACGCGGCGTCTGACCGGACGTGCGGAAGGGCCTGACCCCCCTAGGGGCCGGGCCCTTCGGCGTGTCCGGGACGGCCCCGGCGCCGGGCGGCCGAGGCACTCGAGCGCCGCGGCGTCCCTCCCCGTGGCCAGGTGAGACTCCGGGGATTGAGCGATTATGCCTGGTGAGGATGGGTCACGTTTGCACTCGCAGGAGTAGAGTGCTAAACAGTCGTTGGCACTCTAATGTGGAGAGTGACAACTCCACAGTTGGGTCGGGACGACGAGGCCTCGTGTCCGGCGGCGGAATGGAAGCCGTCGGAGCAGGTCGTCCGTCGCGGGCGTCGGCTCGATCCGTCATAGCCACCCTGTTCCGGGAGGACTGGAGCCTATGGCTGCAAAGATGATTGCGTTCAACGAAGAGGCCCGCCGTGGTCTCGAACGCGGAATGAACCAGCTTGCCGACGCCGTCAAGGTGACGCTTGGGCCCAAGGGCCGCAACGTTGTGTTGGAGAAGAAGTGGGGCGCTCCAACGATCACCAACGACGGTGTATCGATCGCCAAGGAGATCGAGCTCGAGGACCCGTGGGAGAAGATCGGGGCGGAGCTCGTCAAGGAGGTCGCCAAGAAGACCGATGACGTCGCGGGCGATGGTACGACCACCGCTACCGTGCTGGCCCAGGCGCTGGTCCGCGAGGGCCTGCGCAACGTGGCCGCGGGTGCGAACCCGATGTCGCTGAAGCGCGGCATCGAGAGCGCCGTCGAGCGGGTCAGCGAGGAGCTGTCCAAGCTCGCCAAGGACGTGGAGACCAAGGAGCAGATCGCCTCCACCGCCTCCATCTCCGCGGGTGACCCGCAGATCGGCGAGATGATCGCCGAGGCCATGGACAAGGTCGGCAAAGAAGGTGTCATCACCGTCGAGGAGAGCAACACCTTCGGGCTCGAGCTCGAGCTCACCGAGGGTATGCGCTTCGACAAGGGCTACATCTCGCCGTACTTCGTCACCGACCCGGAGCGGATGGAAGCGGTCCTCGAGGACCCGTACATCCTGATCGTGGCCTCCAAGGTGTCGGCGAACAAGGACCTGCTGCCCGTGCTGGAGCAGGTCATGCAGGCCGGCAAGCCGCTGATGATCATCGCTGAGGACGTCGAGGGCGAGGCCCTCGCGACCCTGGTGGTCAACAAGATCCGTGGGATCTTCAAGTCCGTCGCCGTCAAGGCCCCGGGCTTCGGCGACCGCCGCAAGGCCATGCTGGGCGACATCGCGGTGCTGACCGGTGGCCAGGTCATCAGCGAGGACGTGGGCCTCAAGCTCGAGGGCACCACGCTCGACATGCTCGGCCGCGCTCGCAAGATCGTGGTCAGCAAGGACGAGACCACGATGGTCGACGGTGCCGGTGACCCCGCCGAGATCGCCGGGCGGGTCAACCAGATCCGTACGGAGATCGACAACACCGACTCCGACTATGACCGCGAGAAGCTGCAGGAGCGGCTGGCCAAGCTGGCCGGCGGCGTCGCGGTCATCAAGGCCGGTGCTGCCACCGAGGTGGAGCTCAAGGAGCGCAAGCACCGCATCGAGGACGCCGTTCGCAACGCCAAGGCCGCTGTCGAGGAGGGCATCGTCCCCGGCGGTGGCGTGGCGCTTCTGCAGGCCGGCCGCAGCGCGTTCGAGAAGATCGATCTCGAGGGTGACGAAGCCACCGGAGCGATCATCGTGCGCCGTGCGCTCGAAGAGCCGCTCAAGCAGATCGCCGTGAACGCGGGCCTCGAGGGTGGCGTCGTGGTGGAGAAGGTTCGCGGCCTGGAGGCGGGCCACGGACTCAACGCCGCCACCGGCGAGTACGTCAACATGTTCGAGAGCGGCATCATCGACCCCGCCAAGGTCACCCGTTCGGCGCTGCAGAACGCATCGTCGATCGCGGCGCTGTTCCTGACGACCGAAGCGGTCATCGCCGAGAAGCCGGAGAGGAACCCCGCTCCCGCCATGCCAGGCGGCGACGGCGGCATGGACTTCTGACCAAGTTCACGTCGAAGGAATTCGCAAAGGGGGCGGTCCCGTTCGGGGCCGCCCCCTTTCGCATCGGCTCACCGGCCGGATGGACGGGTTCGGCGGGTGTGGTGCCGTGGAAGGTTTAGCCGAGGGCGCCTCGACGGTACGTTCCGGGCGTGCGCGCGTCTCCACGACATTCCACTGGCCGGTGGATATCACCGGCGATACCGGCGGTGGCCAACTGCGCGCTGGCCGCGCTCTGGGGATTCTCGACCGTGGGCGGCTGGGGTGAGGCGGCCTTCTGCGGCAAGAAGGGAGCGATCCCGGAGGGGCCGTGCGCCGCGGGCCTCGAGGACGCGGTGGCCGTGTCGACGGCCCCGGCTGCTTTAGCCGTGGTGATCGCGCTCAGCGCGTGGGCTCTGCCACGGATCCGGCGCCACGACAGCCGGCTCGAGGGCGTGCTGACCGTCTCGGCGTTCATCTGGCTGGCGGCCGAGGGCGTGTTGTTCATTGGCGGCATGCTCTCCCAGCCCTGAGCTCCCGTCTCACAGACCCGGGGCCGGGTCTTCCAGCAGGTGGTGCTCCAGGGCCAGGTCCAGCGCGAGACGGCTCGCCGGAGCGAGCAGCTTCCGCTCGTCCGGGCCGACCAGGACGCACTCGTCGATCTCACCGCCGGCGGTCGGCATGCCGGTGTGCGCGGCGGTGAAGCAGGCCATGCGGACGCGGACGCCGTCCGGCTGATCGTGCGCCGGGGCCTCGATGACCCCGAGTGGGCGTAGCGTTCCGGTTCGCAACTCCACGCCCACTTCCTCCCGTACCTCCCGGGACAGCGCGGCCCAGTCGCCCTCGCCCGGCTCCCGTTTGCCACCGGGCAGATAGAGCAGGTCGCGGCCGCGGGCGCGTACGGCCAGCATCTTGCCGTCGACGGCATGCACCCAGGCCACCACATCGAGCATGGGACGCCTCAGATCTCCTCGCCGGCCAGCACGGCCTCGGAGTCGACGATGCGGTAGGCGTAGCCCTGCTCGGCGAGGAAGCGCTGCCGGTGCGCGGCATAGTCCTGATCGAGGGTGTCTCGCGATACGACGGCGTAGAAACGGGCGCCGCCTCCGGAGGCCTTGGGCCGGAGCACGCGGCCGAGCCGCTGGGCCTCCTCCTGCCGGGAGCCGAACGCACCGGAGATCTGGATCGCGATGGAGGCCTCGGGCAGGTCGATGGAGAAGTTGGCCACCTTGGAGACGACCAGGCACGAGATCTCGCCGGAGCGGAATGCGTCGAACAGCCGCTCCCGTTCGCGGATCTTAGTCTCACCCTTGATGACCGGCGCATCGAGGCGTTCGGACAGCTCGTCGAGCTGATCGATGTACTGGCCGATGACCAGTGTCTGCTCGCCGGCGTGCCGGTTGACCAGGGCCTCTACGACGTCGTTCTTGGTCTCCGTCGTCGCGCAGAAGCGGTAGCGCTCCTCCGGCTCCGCCGTCGCATAGGCCAGCCGCTCGGATTCGGTGAGGGTGACCCTCACCTCGACGCAGTCCGCCGGGGCGATCCAGCCCTGCGTCTCCATCTCCTTCCACGGCACGTCGAAGCGCTTCGGCCCGATGAGCGAGAAGACGTCGCCCTCGCGGCCGTCCTCCCGTACGAGGGTCGCCGTGAGACCGAGGCGGCGGCGCGCCTGCAGATCGGCGGTCATGCGGAAGATCGGCGCGGGCAGCAGGTGCACCTCGTCGTAGACGACGAGGCCCCAGTCGCGCGCGTCGAACAGCTCGAGGTGCCGATAGGAGCCCTGGCGCCGCGTCGACATGATCTGGTACGTGGCGATGGTGACCGGACGAACCTGTTTCTTGGTCCCCGTGTACTCACCGATCTCGTCCTCGGTCAGGGAGGTGCGCTTGAGCAGTTCCTGCTTCCACTGGTGGGCCGAGACGGTGTTGGTCACCAGGATGAGGGTCGTCGCCCCGGCGTGCGCCATCGCGGCCGCGCCCACGATCGTCTTGCCGGCGCCGCAGGGCAGGACCACGACCCCCGAGCCCCCGTGCCAGAAGGCGTCCGCGGCGTGCTTCTGATAGGGCCGCAGCTCCCAGCCGTCCTCGGCCAGCGTGATCGGGTGCGCCTCACCGTCGACGTAGCCCGCCAGGTCCTCGGCAGGCCAGCCCAGCTTGAGGAGGGCCTGCTTGAGCGTGCCCCGCTCGGAGGGATGGACCGCCACCGTGTCCGGGCTCACCCGGGTGCCGAGCAGGCCCTTGATCTTTTTGGCCCGCAGGACTTCCTCGAGCACGGCCCGGTCGGTCGATACGAGCACGAGGCCGTCCGACGGGTGCTTCTCCAGCCGCAGCCGTCCGTACCGTCCCATCGTGTCAGCCACGTCGACCAGCAGCGCGTGGGGCACGGGGTAGCGCGAGAACTTCAGAAGCGCGTCGATCACCTGCTCGGCGTCGTGGCCGGCCGCACGGGCGTTCCACAGTGCGAGCGGGGTGATCCGGTAGGTGTGGACATGCTCGGGCGCCCGCTCGAGTTCCGCGAACGGGGCGATCTCCCGGCGGCACTGGTCGGCGAGGTCATGGTCGACCTCGAGCAGCAGGGTCTTGTCGGATTGAACGATGAGCGGACCGTCGGTCACTGGCTGCCTTTCCACTGAGGACACCAAGTGTGCAACAGCGGGGAAGCCCCTGTGTCTTCCCGCGCGGTCCTGAATGGGAAGCGACCGGACTCAGAAGCTGTTGGCCGGGGTCGACGTCGCGGTGTGATCACTCAAACCGCCGAGGAGGGCGAGGATGACGAACGCGGCGATGCCCAGGACGAAGGACACACCACAGATCACCCAGCTCCAGACCATGAGCCGGCGGGCCGACTCCGGGTTGGTCGAGGTCCGGCTCGTGGCCATCGCCGACGTCACGATCCCCGGGATGGCCAGGGGGTTGCAGCAGAACAGGACCAGCAGCACGTTACAGACCAGCGCCGCGATCGCGGGGCCCGTGCTCATGTGGCCCGCGCTCATGTGGCTCTGGGGCGCCCCCAGTGGGCCATAGCCGTGACCCCGCTGAGCATAGGGATCCTGCCCCGCGTGCTGGGCGTAGTCGCCCTGCGGATCCCAGCCCGGCCGGCCGTAGGGATCCCGCCACCCCGGAGGCTGGCCGCCGTAGCCACTCAAAACAGGCCTCCGCCCCTCGATCGAGACACGAAGATTACTCCCGGCCGGCGCCTATGTGGAGGCCGGGTCACGGCGCTGATCGGGCGGTGCCTTCGACCTCGGCGATGCCGGTGATGCGGTGGAGGGCGAAGCGCTGCACCGAGGCCCGGGTGGCGTCGTAGGCGGTGAGGAAGCCGCCCTCGACCCGGGCCGGCTCGACGATCCGGCTGGACGCCTGCCCCTGCTGGTCGAGATAGCCGATCCACACCCGTGCGCCGCGTTCCATGGCGCCGCGCAGCTCGTCCACCGTGGCCATGGACGGTGTACGGGGGGGCGCCGCGGTGGGGGGCAGCAGCCGCGCGGCCTCCTCGCCCGCGCGCAGGGCGCGTACAGCCGCCACGATCACGGATCCGTCGACCGACAGTCGCGCGGTCTCCGCGGCCGTGTCCTGGTAGAGCGCCGCGGACCGTTCCGCGCGGTGCGCGTCCGGCCTGGTGATCACCACCCCGCCCTCCGCGGACTCGGCGACCGGCGCGAACCCCATGCTCCGCAGTGCATCGAGCAGCTCGGGCCGTGCCAGGCGCGAGGCGATCACGGTCGGGGCCAGGCGGTGCAGCCGGAGCGCCACCGCTCTCCGGTCGGCCATGAGCTCGTCCAGCACGGCGGCGTCGTCGGTTCGCACGTACGAGGAGGCGATGCCGACGCGCAGGTGACCGTGGCGGCGGCCGACATCCTCGATCAGGTAGGTCAGGGGCTGGGGGACCGGCGTGGTCGAGTGCCTGGTGAGCAGGTCGCTGAGCTCGGAGGCGGTACGGCCGGCGTCGAGCGCTCGCCGCACCGACTCGGGGGTGAAGCGGAAGACCGTGGCGCCACCGGTGGACTCCACGTCGGCCATCAGGGCGAGATCCCTCGCCAGTTCGGTGACGAGCGGCCCAGGGGCCACCGCTGTGAGGTCCGCCTGGATCAACACATGGTCGACGGGGTTCGGAAGGACCTTGGTGAGCTCGTCGGCCGGGTCCTGTCCGGACAGCAGTGCCCGGGCGTGGGTCGACAGGGCACCGAGCCCGGTGAGGCCGAGGACCTCGGCCTCGCGGAGCGTCCAGCCGATCAGCCGATCGCGGAGCAGGCGCCCGCGCCGCGGCTCACGCCACGCCAGATGCTCGCGTACGGTGTCCGCGGCCGGTGAGGCCGAGGTCTCGGCCAGCGCGCGCAGCGTGGCCCTGCGCGTCTCCGCGGCCACGGTCCGTACGGATTCGTCGGCCAGCGCGTTGACCGTCTTGTCCCTGCTGTCCCGCTCGCCGGCCAGCCCGGCGACCCGGCCGGTGTTCAGCCACGCGGTGACGAGATCGTTCCACCGCGTCGCGACGTCGCGCATGCGCCACAGGTCATAGCGGCTGGTGGGCAGCCACTCGGCGTCCGCGTCGCGGGTCCGGGTGAGCAGCCCGGCGGCGTAGGCCACCTCGATCAGGAGCGCGGCGACCCACTGTTCGACGTCCGCCAGGGCCGCGGTGGTGCGCAGGTCCCGCACGCTCAGGCCACCGCTGCGCAGCACCGCAGGAGGCTCGACCCCCCACCGTTCCAGCACGTCCTCGACCAGGCGTACGACCGTGAAGGCCTGCCCACCGGCCGTACGGTCGACCAGCCCAGCCTCCCGCACGGACCCGTCGAGCGGCGGCGGCTCGGCGGTCAGCTCCCGGAAGATCCGGTCCTCCCGCAGATGCAGGGCCACTTCCCGTGGCAGGGTGACCGTACGGTCGTCCGTGGCGGCCAGCAGACCGCGGGCCAGCAACTGCTCGATCGGACTGTTGGCGGTGTCGACGCGGACCGCCCGCCTGGCGTTGTCCACCCGTCCGACGGGTGGTCCCCAGGTGAGCTCGTTGAGCGCGGCGCCGGCCGCCGGGCCGGCCGCCTCGATCAGGTCGGCGGGAGCGGACAGCCGCTCGGTCAGCATGGCGGTCATCTCGGCCGGGTCGGCGAAGGCCGTGGGGGCCGGCAGGCCCAGTGCGTCGATGAGCGCGCGCAGCCGGTCCACGGGGTAGGAGGCGAATGCCTCCCGGGCGGGTGGTCCCAGGCCCGCGGGATGCGGGAAGGCCTGCCGCACTCCCGGTGCGGTGCGCAGCGCCGCCTCCTCACCCCAGGCCAGGCCCGTCGCGCGGAGCCGGTCGACCACCTTGCGGACCTCGCGTTCGGAAACGCCGCGGAGCTGGCCGACGAGGGCCTGCCAGGCCACCGGCTGGGACAGGACCAGGAGCGTTTCGAGCACGTTGAGCGTGAACTGGTCCAGCCGGTCGAGGGCACGCGAGACGGAGGAAGCGGCCGCGGCCCGGGCCGCGAGGGCACCGAGATCGGCGGGAACGGGGGTCATCAACTCCGGCCGCAGGGCGAGCATGGTGCGCAGGTCATCGTCACTGCGCGCTCGCAACCAATCCGCGTAGGAGTCCATCCGTACAAAGGTAGCCGGGCGGCGAAGTCCTCAGGTGCCGGGCCATCGCCCGGCTCGCGGCCGTCAGGCCGGGGTGCGCTCGGCGCTGACCAGTCCGAGGGCCAGCCGGGCCCACGCGGCGACGAAACGCTTCTCGTCGATGCGCTTGGGCGGTTCGTACAGCGACTCGTTGGCGAGCCAGTAGTTCACCACGGCTCCGCCCAGGATGGAGGCGATGGCGGCCCAGTCCTCCTCGGCACCCGCGAGCTCCGGCTGCGCGGACAGCCACGTGGCGATCCCGTCGTAGAGCGGGTTCACGATGCCCTCACGCATCTCGGCCACCAGACCGGGGAACTGGTCGAGGTCCCGGAACAGGACCCGGATGAGGTCCTGCTCCTCACGCATCTTGGCCAGGCCTACCTGGCAGGCCAGGCTGAGCCGGGCGGCCAGCGGCTGGTCGTGCAGCGCGCCGGCCTGTTGCAGGTAGGTGCTGAGCTGCTCCCTGGTCCGCGAGATGTGCTCACGGATCGCCGCGCCGATCACTTCCTCCTTGGACCGGAAATGGCGGTAAAGGCCGCCCGCGCCCGGAGACAGCCCCGAGGCGGCCTCGATCTCGGCCACCGAGGTCGCGGCATAACCCCGGTCGGCGAACAGCCGGAGCGCCTCGGCCACGATCCGCTCGCGCGTGGATCTCGTCATCGTCTTCTTCCTCCGGCAAGACACTACTGCCGTCCCGCAAGGCCTTTACCCGCGAACTCGGCTCCCTTTCGCCGGCCCGACGCGGTGGGCATGACCCTTTTTGGCGTGTTGCCTCGGTGATCTCCCGCGCCCGGCCGTCGGCGCACTAGAGTTCGGTCACCGCATCCGTGCCGATGAAAGGGGTCGATGTGGCCTTCCTCCCCGAAGACTTCGTCGTGCCCACCTTGGTGGCCGGATTGCGGTTTCGCATTCGGCCGATCACGGTGCATGACGTGGTGAGGGCCTACGACGCCGTCATGAGCAGCCGGGCGGAGCTCTGGGACCACTTCGGCGGCGTGACCAGGTGGCCGCGCGCCGATCTCAGCCTCGAGGAGATCCTCATCGATCTCGCCTGGCGGCAGCGTGAGGGCGAGCTCCGGCGCTCGTTCAGCTTCGCGGTCCTGAGCACCGATGAGACGCGGCTGCTGGGCTCGGTGCGGATCGACCCGCCGATGCGGCCGGGCGCCGACGCCGAGGCGACGTTCTGGGTGCGCAGCGATGAGGACGGCGCGAGCGTCGAGGAGGAACTCGAGGAGTTCGTCCGGGAGTGGGTGACCACCACCTGGCCGTTCAAGACCGTGCGCTATCCGGGGCGGGACATCACCTGGGAGGACTGGCACGCACTCCCTTCGGTGGACCATGCCTCGTGAGCTCATGGGGTCACCGGCCCACGCCCCCCGGCGACACGCGTCCGCGGGTCAGCCGACGCGCCGGATCAGCCCGACGACGATGCGGCCCACGATCAGGTAGACCACGGCGGCGAGCCCGTAGTTGACGAGCACGGCGGCCTTCGGATCATGCGGAGCGAAAACGTCCTTGAACTGCCAGGCCAGCCGGTCGGCCCAGTCCCGGAAGCCTGCAACGATGGCGTTCGAGCCGTTGGCGTCGAAGACGGTGAACAGGATGTGGACCGCGAGCACGGCCACGACGAGCGTGGTGAGGATCGAGACGATCGAGGCGATCGCGCCCACGGCCCGCTTGCGTACCTTGGCCTGTGAGCCGCCGGCCTGATCGTGGTGGGGCTGCGCCATGACTTCTTCCTCTCGGGTGGGACCGCCGCGATTCGGCGCGGTTCGCGGGTCGGGTCCTGGGTATATCCCCGATCACGAAACCGTTGTTTCGGTCGAGCGGATTCGCCAGATCCGGTCGGTGGAAAATAGCAGTTCCATTTCGCGCCAGACTCCCGCGCCCTCCTACTCGGATCCCGTCGCATCGCCACTACCAGGGGGGCGCGGGTGCGTGTGCGCGCAACCGCCCGGCAGGGCGGACGGACGGCATATCGACCATAGCCACCTCATACCCTGTGGGACGTGCCGGACCATGATCTCACCGTCGGATTCGACCTCGACACGACGCTCGCCGCGCCGCACGCCCACGGCGCCCATGCCGTGCTCCCGGATCCGCTCTCGTTTCCGGACCGGCTCGCCGATCAGCATCTGATCGTCTGACCCGGATACGGTGTTCACCCTTTTGGGGTCGAGGCACTAACCTTGAGGCAATTCAAACGAGAGCTAGACGAGGTCACCTGTGCCCACTGGCAAGGTCAAGTGGTACGACACCGACAAGGGGTTCGGATTCCTCACCCGCGACGACGGCGGCGAGGTCTTCGTTCACTCCACAGCGCTGCCCAGTGGCGTCACGTCCCTCAAGCCGGGGCAGCGGGTCGAGTTCGGCGTGGTCGAAGGGCGCCGGGGTCAGCAGGCGCTCTCGATCCGGCCGCTGGAGACCCCGCCGTCCGTCGAGAAGTCCGTCGCCAAGGCCCGGCGCAAGAAGCCCGACGAGATGGTCCTGATCATCGAGGACCTCATCAAGCTGCTGGACGACGTCTCCACGATGTACCGGCGCGGCAAGCACCCCGGGCCCGCGGACGCCAAGAAGATCGCGACGGTCCTGCGCGCCGTCGCCGACGACCTGTCCGCCCAGACGACCTGATCGCCGCGGGTCCGCGTGGGCGTGCCGAGAGTGCCGGGCCCGCCTCAGGGTGACTTGGCGGCGGCCTGCGCCGCCTCATCGGCCGCGCGGCCGGGGCTGCGCCGGGGTACGCGCCGGCGCACTCGCCGGACGATGAGCAGGGCCAGCGAGAGCCCGAGGACGGCCGCGACGCTCGTGAACGCCACCCGGCCGTCGAATCCGGTCGACATGCCGAGCCCGATCAGCCCGCCGAGCACCCAGACGAGCTGGTGGAGCGTCTCCGAGACCGCGAAGGTCGAGGAGCGCACCTCCTCGCCGATCTCCCGCTGCACGATCGCGTCCATGGACAACTTGCCGAGACTTTGCCCGAAGGCGCCGACGAAGGCCACCGCCAGCGCCGCCCACAGGCCGAAGAAGATCGCGCCCACGGCCGCCACCACCGTCGTGAACGCGAGCGTGCCGAACACGATCAGCTGCGGGGCCCGGGCCTTCATCCGGGCGCCGATCATCGTGCCGACCAGGCCTCCCGCGCCGGCGCAGGCCGCGAGCAGGCCGAGGGCCAGGTTCGGCGAGACAGGGTCGAAGCGCTGGTCTCGGAGCAGGAAGGCCAGATAGAGGATCAGGAAGCCGGAGAACGCGCGGAGAGCGGCGTTGGCCAGCATCGCCTCGCCGACAGCCGGCCCGACCCGCAACAGGGTCCGCCAGCGCGCCCGGCCCCCGGCCCGGTCCGGCTCCGCGGCGGACTCCGGCGCGTCGACATGCCTCGGCAGCCGTACGCCCAGCACGGCGCCCACGATGAAGACCAGCATGGCGATGCGCAGCAACCAGTCCGGTCCGATCAGCGCGCCCAGGCCCGCACCGACGGGAGCGATCACCGACGCCGCGATCAGCCCGGCGAACGAGGCCCGGGCATTGGCCGTGACGAGGGTGATCTGGGCCGGCAGCACCCTGGGCGTCACGGCGCTCCGCAGCACGCCGAAGGCTTTGGACAGCACGAGGACCCCGAAGGCGGCGGGCAGGAACGTCACCTGATCTCCGTGGGAGACCGCCCCGGCCATCCCCCAGCACAGCAGCCCGCGGGCCAGCATGGTGCCGGCCATCGCGACCCTCCGGGCCGAACGCGCCCGGTCCAGCGCGGGGCCGATGAGGGGTGCGACGAGGACGAAAGGGGCCATGGTGACGAGAAGATAGAGAGCGACCTGGCCGCGGGCCTTGGAGACGTCGAGCCCGAAGAAGATCGTCCCGACGAGCGCGACCGCCACCAGGGCGTCGGCGGCGCTGTTGACCGCCTGGGCCTCGATCAGGCTCCCGAGGCCGGACCGGCCCGCACCCTGGGCGTGCGTCGCCCGCCGGGTGATCCGGGCGGTGCCGCGGACGGCGGCGCGCACGGATCTCCCGGCGCTGGTGATATGCGCCCTCACTCCCATCTCAACAGTCTCTCCGACAGTCCCGCTTTCATGGAATCCGTGTCTCAACCGTGCCCGATCGTGCGCGGTCATCCCCATCCATGGGGGACAATCGTGTATGTGAGCCCACTCCCTCGGTCTACCGCCGCGCCCGCGCGCCGGACCCGTACCCCCGCCGTTGATTCCGCGTGCGCCGACGCGGACGCGGTCCGGCTGGCCCGAGAGGCCGCTGAGGATACGGCCAGGCCCGGACCTGTCGGTGAGCACCTCGGCCTGCGGGCCGACGCCGACCGCGTGGTGACCCACCATTTCGCCTGCCTCGACCCGGCCTACAAGGGCTGGCATTGGGCCGTCACGGTCGCCCGCGCCTCGCGGGCCAAGAGCGTGACGGTCAGTGAGTGCGTGTTGCTGCCCGGCGACGACTCTTTGATGGCACCACAGTGGGTGCCGTGGATGGATCGGCTCCGGCCGGGCGACCTCGGCCCTGGTGACCTGCTGCCGACGGCGGCCGATGACGCCCGGCTGGCGCCCGGCTTCACCCAGGTCGACGACTCGACCGACCGGCAGGCGCTGTGGGAGCTCGGTCTGGGCCGGGCCCGTGTGCTGTCCGCGGAGGGCCGTGACGAGGCCGCTGCCCGATGGTACGAGGGGACTGCCGGACCGCACACCCCGATCGCCACCTCGGCCCCGGCGCCCTGCTCCACCTGCGGTTTCTTCGTCCCGCTCGCGGGTTCGTTGCGACAGCTGTTCGGCGTGTGCTCCAACGAGTACGTCCCTGACGACGGCAAAGTGGTTTCCGTCGATCATGGATGCGGGGCTCATTCGGAGGCCGTCGTCGTGCCGTCGGCGGCCGACCACGCACCGCCGATCGTCGACGAGCTCGGTTACGACATCATGCCCGCGGGCGTCATGGCCGACGAAGAGGCCCTCGGCCACAGCTGATCCGCCGTCACGGTGAGCCTACGGAAGATCTTCAGCGATGAGCTTTGCTCTCGGGGACGGTGCGATGTCCGACATTACGCATAGGCCCACAAAGGGTGACGTGACCCCGCTCGACGTCTTCGCCACAGCCGATCTGCGCCGGCGGGTCCTGCACGGATGGGCGGCGTCGCCGGCCCGGTTCCGGGAGGACGCCAACGCCGAGGAGGACTACGCGCTCGGCGGTTACCGCGACCGCGTAGTGGTGGAGCTGGCGCAGAACGCCGCCGACGCCGCGATCCGAGCCGGTGTGCCCGGCCGGTTGCGGCTGGGCCTGCGCGACGGGGTCCTGACCGCCACGAACACCGGAGCCCCGCTGGACGCGGCAGGTGTGCAGGCGTTGTCCACGCTCCGCGCCTCGGCCAAGCGTGACGAGACCGGCACCGCGGGGCGGTTCGGCGTGGGCTTCGCCGCGGTCGTGGCGGTCAGCGACCGGCCCTCCATCGCCTCGGCAGTGCCGCAGGGGGAGCCGGACCGGGCTGCCGGGGTCGAATGGTCCGCGGCCCGCACCCGCGAACTCGTGTCCGAGATCCCCGAGCTGGCGGAGGAGCTCTCCCGCCGGGACGGCCGCGTCCCGATCCTGCGCCTCCCGTTCCCGGCGGCCGAGCCGGCCATCCAGGACTTCGGACAGGCGGCCACGGTCGTGCGGCTACCGTTGCGGGACGCCGCAGCCGAGGAGCTCGTGCGGCGGGCCCTCGAGCAGGTGGGCCCGGCGCTCATGCTGGCACTGCCGGCCCTGGCGGAGATCGAGATCGACGTCGAGGGGGACGTCCGTACCCTCACGGCCACGCACCGGGCGGGCACGGCCACCATCAACGGGGCCGAGTGGCGCACCGTCGAGGCGCACGGGGAGGTCCCGGCCGGACTGCTGGCCGACCGCCCCACGGAGGAGCGGACCCGCCCGTACTGGCAGCTTCGGTGGGCGGTGCCGGCCGACGGAGCCGGCCTGCCCGGCGACGTGCCGGCGGTGATCCACGCACCGACGCCGAGCGAGGAGCCGCTCGGCCTTCCGGCGCTACTGATCGGCTCGTTCCCGCTCGCCCCCGACCGCCGGCACGCCGCTCCCGGCCCGCTGACCGACTTCCTGCTCGAGCAGGCCGCGCGGTCCTACGTGGAACTGCTCCGCCGGCTCCCGGTGACGCCTCGGCTCCTTGACCTCGTGCCAGGTCAGGTGGCGGCCGGAGAGCTCGACGCCAGGCTGCGCCGCGGCGTCCTGGCCGTGCTGCCGGACACCCCGCTGCTACCGGCGCCGCCTCCTCCGCCGGAAGAGATTACGGAGGCCACAGAGCCCGAGGCCGCTCACGCCCAGCGCGGCCGTGACGCCGTCGCCGTCGACGGGCCGAGGGCGCTGATCGAACTGCTCACACCCGTGCTCCCGGGTCTCCTGCCCGCGGACTGGCCCGTCCGTCATCCGGCACTCACGGCGCTCGGCGTGCGCCGGATGGAGCTCGCCGACGTCGTCGACGCCCTCGCCTCCCTTGACCGTGAGCCGGCCTGGTGGCGCCGGCTCTACGAGGCGTTGACCGGCGCGCGGACCGAGGGGCTCGGAGCGCTGCCGGTTCCCCTCGCCGGCGCGCCGGATGAGGCGTTCACGGGCGCGGCCGGCGGCTTCGAACCCCGCCCGGGCCCGCGGCGCCTACGGATGGCCAGGGGACCGCGCGGCCTGCTGATCGCGGCGGAAGGTGTGGACCCGGCCGAGCCCTCCGTTCTCGGACTGCGCTTCGTGCACCCCGAGGCGGCCCATCCGCTGCTGCGCCGCCTCGGCGCGATCGAGGCGGGACCCCGGGCGGTCCTCACCGATCCGGCCGTACGGGCCGCGGTCGCGGGATCTTACGACTCCGACGACCCCGACGCGATCGCCCATGCCGTGCTCGGACTGGTCGCCGCGGCCGGACCCGTGCCCGGTGAAGAGCCATGGCTGGCCGAGCTCGCCCTGCCGGGCGAGGACGGTGAGCTCTACGCCGCCGGAGAGCTGCTCCTGCCCGGCGGCCGGCTCGCGGAGGTCATGGCGGGCGACGCGCCCTTCGGACTGCTCGATCCCGGCATGGTGGAGCGATACGGCGCCGAGGTGCTCGAGGCGACAGGGGTCCTGCGAACCTTCGCGGTGCTGCGTGAGCAGGACGTCCCGCTGACCGATATCGCCTTCGACCTCGACGGGGAGGATGCGTGGGCCGAAGACGTGCTCGCCCGGCTCCCCGAGGACGATGTGCCGCCGATGCTGCCCGAGTTCGTCGCCGTGCGCGACCTTGAGCTCGTGGAACGGTGGGACGCCGCGCTCCCGATGCTGGCCGAGTCCCCATTGCGCGCCGCCCTGGTCGAGCCGGCCCATGCCGTGCTGGCGAACGGGCGGCGGGTCACGGTGCCGTCCTACACCGCGTGGTGGCTGCGCCGGCACCCGGTCCTCGGTGGCCGGCGCCCGGGCGAGCTGGCCGCGCATGATGCGGACCCGCTGCTCGCGGGACTGTACGACCCCGCTCCGAGGGGCATGGACGCCGGGTTGCTGCGCGCGCTCGGCATCCGCAGGTCCCTGGCCGAGCTGCTGGCCGAGCCCGGCGGCGCCAACGAGCTGCTGGCCCTGCTGGCCGAGCCGGAGCGTACGGTCTCGCGTGCACAGCTGCGGCTGCTGTGGAGTGAGCTGTCCCAGCTGGACCCGGCGCGGGTCCAGCCGCCGGGACGCGTACGGGCCGTGACGGACGGCGTGCTCGAGGTGGTGCCGGCCGACGACGCCCTCATACTGGACAGCCCGGACCTGTTGCCGCTCCTGGACGGCCAGCCGCTGGTCATCGCGGACTACGACGGAGCCCTGCGCCTGGCCGAACTGCTCGACATCGGGACGGCCGGTGATGAGTTCGCCGGAGCGGTGGAGTCGCACGGAGCCGTCCGGCCGGTGCCGGACGTGGTCCGCGCGGTGCTCGCGGAGGCGCCGGAGACCTACGTCGAGCACGACAGTTTGATCGTGGACGGGCACGCCGTCCCGTGGCGTTATGACGGACGTGACGTGCACGCCCGCGGGCCCGCGGGCCTCGCCCGGGGCTTGGCCTGGGCGGCCGGCCGCTGGCCGGACCGGCTGCTGGTCGAGGCCGCGCTCCGTGATCCGGAGGACCTCACGCTCCTGCTGGCCGAAGCCGACCTGGACCCGGCGGTCTGAACCGGTCTATCCCGTTCGGTGGCCCGCGTCTTTGGCGGCGTCACCGGGCGCGGGCTCCTGGCCGTGTTCCTGCCGGGGTTCCTGCCCAGGTTGCGGACCCGGCACGGCCCCGTGTTGCGCGGTGTGGCTCGCCAGCAGTTCGGCGCGGCTGCGCTGCAGGCGCGGGATGTACCACACCCCGAACAGGCCGATCGCGATGCCGGTCAGGCAGACCCAGACCCACCAGCGGTCCGGGCGGGGCAACCCGACGAGCAGCAAGACGATGAGGGCGACGGCCCAGGCGGCGGCGCCGACCGCGGCGACGCGCACGTCGTTGGTCTCCATCGCGGGCGGACAGGCGCGCCGTGGTCGGGCCATGTCCTCAGATTAGAGGAACGCTCCCGGGCTCCCGTCTCCGGGCGAGCCCTCGGCTTGGGCAGGGGCCCCGGTGTGCGCCCGAGACGCCGGACGTGCGGCCCGGAACGCGCGAGTCGCCGCACGTCAACGCGGGCCCTTATCCTTTCGTTGTGAATCTGGTGCACATGAATGCTTTCTGGGCTTTCGCGGGATCTGGCACGCTGCGGCCGTGACAGTCAAAGACGCGGAGCGGACCGGCGCCCCCCTGAACCGGATCGACAGATATTTCAAGATCTCAGAGCGCGGGTCGACCGTGCCGCAGGAGTTGCGCGGCGGGCTGGCCACGTTCTTCACGATGGCCTACATCGTCGTCCTCAACCCCTTGATCCTCGGCACGGTGACCGATGGCGACGGCAGGTTCCTCGGCGACCTGGCCAAGCCGGGAGCGGCCATCCCGCTGGTGGCGGCGGCCACCGCGCTGGTGGCCGGGGTCCTCACACTGGCCATGGGCGTGGTCGGCAGATATCCGTTCGCCATGGCGTCCGGACTGGGGCTCAACGCCGTCGTGGCGTTCAGCATCGCCGGGAACATGTCCTGGGAAGACGCGATGGGCCTCATCGTCCTCGAGGGCCTGGTCATCACCGTGCTCGTCCTCACGGGTTTCCGGGTCGCGGTGTTCCATGCCATCCCGGGCGAGCTGAAGACGGCCATCGCGGTGGGGATCGGCCTCTTCATCGCACTCATCGGCTTTGTCGACGCGGGTTTCGTCCGCCGCATCCCCGGCGGGGCCGGTGAGGGGACGGTCCCCCTGCAGCTCGGCGCGACCGGCAGCCTGTCCGGCTGGCCGACCCTGGTGTTCGTCGTCGGCCTGCTGCTGACCATCCTGCTCGTGGCCAGGAAGGTCAAGGGCGCGATCCTGATCGGCATCGTGGCCAGCACGGTCCTCGCGGTGGTCGTGGAGTGGTTCGCCAAGGTCGGCCCGTACAACAAGGGCCCGGGACCGGACGGCAAGCCGGTGATCAATCCCGACGGGTGGCAGCTGGGCGTGCCCAAGCTCCCGGGCCACATCGCCGGTACGCCCGATCTCCGCCTGCTCGGCGACTTCAGCCTCTTCGGCAGCTTCGAGCGGGTCGGCGTCGTGGCCGCCCTGCTGTTCGTCTTCACCGTCATGCTGGCGGACTTCTTCGACACCATGGGCACCGTCGTGGGCGTGGGCGCCGAGGCGGGCCTGCTCGACGGCGAGGGGAACCTGCCGGGCGTACGTAACGTCCTGCTGGTGGACTCCATCGGCGCGGCCGCGGGCGGCATGGCCTCGGTGTCGTCGAACACGACCTACATCGAGTCGGCCGCGGGTGTGGCCGAGGGCGCGCGCACCGGCCTCGCCAGTGTGGTCACAGGCGCGCTCTTCCTCGTGGCGGTGTTCTTCGCACCCATGGTGTCGGTCGTTCCCTTCGAGGCGGCGACCCCGGCCCTCGTGGTGGTCGGTTTCCTGATGATCACCCAGATCAAGAACATCGACTTCTCGAACTACGATGTCGCGATCCCGGCCTTCCTCACGATCGTGCTGATGCCCTTCTCCTACTCGATCACGGTCGGGATCGGTGCGGGGTTCATCAGCTATGTCGCCATCAAGGCGGCCCGGCGCAGGTTCTCCGAGATCTATCCCCTGATGTGGCTCATCGCCGCGTTGTTCGTCATCTACTTCGCCATGGATCCCGTCAAGAAACTGCTCGGCGTCGGCTGAACACGCACGGTGATCCGGCCGGTGCCCGCCCGCCTGCGGGCACCGGCCGGGAAGCCGTGCAACGATGCTGGTCAACGGCTCGCAGGCCGGAGCCCCGCAGGTCACAAGTCATCCTCGAGAGGAGTCGAGGTCATTCGCATTGCTAACGATTTGTCGGAATAGCACCCATCCGCGTATCGTTAGCAAGGGTAATGACTTCAGCGAATGAACATGGCAATGTCGCAGACCAGAAGCCGCGCAGGCCTGGCCGAGGGCCTGCGCATCTCGATAGCGCGGCTGTCGCGCAGACTGCGCGCGCAGACCACAAGCGGCCTCTCGGTCGGTCAGCACGCAGCCCTCGCGGCGCTGGACAGGCACCACTCGATGAGCCCGCGCGAGCTCGCGGACCACGAGAAGATGCAGCCCCCGTCGATGACCCGGGTGATCGCGGCCCTGGAGGAGCAGGAGCTGCTCGTACGCACTCCGCATCCGACGGACGGCCGGCAGGTCCTGCTGGACGTGACGGACAAGGGCCGGGAGCTGCTGAGGGAGCAGCGCCGGCGGAAACAGGCGTGGTTGTCGCAACGGCTCGAGGAGCTGACTGCGGAGGAGCGGGCGATCCTGCGCCAGGCGGCACCGATCCTGGAGAAGCTGAGCAGGGCCTAGCCCACGCGGGCATGTTCCGCTCGCTGCGCACCCGCAACTACCGGCTGTTCGCCGCCGGCCAGGTGGTCTCCAACACCGGCACCTGGATGCAGCGCGTGGCGCAGGACTGGCTCGTCCTGGACCTCACCCACGGCAGCGGCACGGCGCTGGGCATCACCACCGGCCTGCAGTTCCTGCCGCTACTGTTGTTCGGCCTGTGGGGCGGGGTCGTCGCCGACCGCTACCCCAAGCGCCGGGTGCTCATGATCACGCAAGTCTCGATGGGCGTCCTCGCCCTGATCCTCGGACTGCTCTCCGTCACGGGCCAGGCACAGGTCTGGCATGTGTACGTGCTGGCGTTCGGGCTCGGCCTGGCCACGGTCGTGGACAACCCCACGCGGCAGACCTTCGTGGTCGAGATGGTGGGCAAGGCCGATCTGCCCAACGCCATCGCGCTGAACAGCGCGACCTTCAACGGGGCACGGGTGCTCGGTCCGGCGGTGGCCGGGGTCGCTGTCGCGCTGGTCGGGACGGGCCCGGTGTTCCTGCTCAACGCCGCCTCGTTCGGCGCCGTGCTCTTCGGCCTGAAGGCCATGCGGGAGCGGGACCTCTACGCGGTGGAGCCGCTACCCCGCGCCAAGGGACAGCTCCGTGAGGGCCTGCGCTATGTCCGGGGCAGGCCCGATCTGATGATGGTGCTCGTCCTCGTGGGATTCGTCGCGACCTTCGGCATGAACTTCCAGATGACGACGGCCCTGGTGGCCCGCAAGGTGTTCCACAGTGGCGCCTCCTCGTTCGGCCTGGCCTCCACCATGCTGGCCGTGGGCGCGCTCGCGGGCGCTTTGCTGGCGGCCCGCCGCGTCGGACCGAGCCGGCGGCTCCTGCTCTCGGCGGCCGGGCTGTTCGGGATCCTCGAGGTCGTCACGGGGCTGATGCCCACGTACTGGTCCTTCCTCCTCCTGCTCGTCCCCACCGGCGTCGCGCTGATGACGTTCACCACGTGCGCCAACGCCACCATGCAGCTGTCAGTGGCACCCGCGATGCGGGGCCGGGTCATGGGTCTCTACATGTTCGTCTTCCTCGGCACCAACCCGCTCGGCGCGCCCGTGGTCGGCTGGATGGCCGAACAGTTCGGGCCGCGGCTCAGCATCGTGATCGGCGGCCTCGTCGCGACGGTGACCGCCGCGCTGGTGACCGTCTGCTTCGTGCCGTCCTCCTCGATCCTGCGGACCCTGCGCTCCCTTCCGGAGGCCATCGGTTTCCAGCGTGCGTGACAAGGTGGCCCATCGGCTGAAAAGCTTCGATGTGTGACCTACCGGACGTTGCCGTCATGAGGTTGTTCGTCGCGTTGCTGCCGCCTCCGAACGTCCTGGACGAGCTCGAGGAGCTGATCGCTCCCGGTAAGGCCGCCTGGCCCGACCTCAAATGGACCCGCCGCGACCTGATGCACGTCACGCTGGCGTTCCTCGGCGAGGTCGAGGAACAGGCCCTTGACGGGTTGCTTCCCGGCCTCGAGCACGCGGCGGCCGAACACGAACGCCTGGAGCTGTCGTTCGCGGGAGCGGGGGCGTTTCCGGCCGGCGGCGCCCATGCCCGCGTGCTCTGGACCGGGTTGTACGGCGATCGCCGCGGGCTCGCCGGGCTCGCCGGCTCCGTCGGCGCCGCCACGCAGCGCGCGGGGGCACCCCAGAGGGAGCACAAGGCCTTCCGCCCGCACCTGACCCTGGCCCGGTGCCGGCGCCCCACGGACCTGCGGCCGCTGGTCGAGGATCTGTCGGCGTTCGCCGGCGCGCGCTGGACCGCGGGGTCGATCTGCCTCATGCGCAGCCACCCGGGGCCGCGATTGCGGTACGAGACCATGAAGAGCTGGTCACTGCGCTGACGGGCGGACCACCGCGAGATCACACCGCAGCAGGACCTGTCGCCGGGCACCCGGCCGCGGGCAATAGGCTGCGGAGCGTGAACCGCCCGCCGCAATGGCTCCTGCCGACCGTACTGGCCGCGCTGATCCTCGCCGTGATCATCGGCAGCCTGCTGAGCTGAGAGGCCACCGGTCCGTGTGTCGAGGCCACGGCGATTGGGGAAGATCGACGCATGCGCGTGCTCGCGGTGCTGACCAGCGCCTTCCTGGTCCTCGGACCCGGGGTGGCCTTCGCCCAGGCGGCACCCGACCCTCGCGTCGCCTTCACGATCTCCGACCCCCGCATCAGCGAGTCCAGCGGCCTCGCGGTGAGCGCCCTGCATCCCGGCATCGCCTACACCCACAACGACTCGGGTCACTCGCCCACCGTCTACGGGGTGGGCCGCGACGGTCGTACGAAGGCCGCCTTCACCCTCTCGGGGGTGAGCGCCCGTGACTGGGAGGCCATCGCGCTGGGCCGGGACGAGACCGGACCCGCCTTGTTCGTCGCCGACATCGGCGACAACGCGGGTGGCGCGTGGCCCTACGTCACCGTTTACCGGTTCCCCGAGCCGGCCCGCCTGAGCGACCAGACCGTCCGGGCGACGGCCTTCCGGCTCCAATACGAGGACGGGCCGCGCAACGCCGAGTCGGTGCTCATCAACCCGCGCACCAACCGGCTCTACATCGCCAGCAAGCAGATCGGCGGCGGGCTCTATGAGGCCCCGGCACGGTTGCGCACCGACCGCGTCAACGTGCTGCGCAGGATCGCCCCGGCGCCCCTCCTGGCCACCGACGCTGCCTACGCCCCCGACGGCAACAGCTTCGTGATCAGGACCTACTACGCCGCGCACCTCTACTCGGCGCCCGGCAAGCTGTTGCGGATCATCTCTCTGCCGTCCGAGCAGCAAGGCGAGTCCATCGCCTACACCGCCGATGGGCGGTCGCTGCTCGCCGGGTCCGAGGGGCTCGACCAGCCGGTCTACCGGGTCCCGCTGGGCGGCGACGCACTGGCCGGGCCGAGCGGCTCATCCCAGAGCGCCGTAGGGGAGCACTCCCAGGCCGACGGCGCCGCGTCCGGCCGGCGCAACCTCGTGCTCCTCGCGGTGCTCGGTGCCGGGGGCTTCATCGCTTACCGGGTGCTGCGGAGCCGATTCTGACCTCGGCGAGATGGCGTCACCTGAGGGCTCGGTGGCAGAAGGGTGCGATAACCCATCGATAGACATGTCAGGATTTGTGGCTGTGGACCATGAGCTCATCGGCCTGCGGGTGCCGGGCGGACGCCTGACAAGTCCAGTCGCAAGCGGCCCCTTCGCCCTGCTGTCCTTCGCGATCGCGCTGACCCCCATCCGTCCCGTGTGGCTGTGGGCCGTGCTGATCGTCACCGCGAACGCAGTGCCCTGGGTGCTCGGCCGGATACGCGGCAGGCTCCCACTCCCGTACTGGCGGCTGTCGGCGGCGGGCCTGCACCACATCGGTCCGGCCGGGGAGACCCTCGCCAGCTATGAGCGGGAGCGGATCAAGGAGGTCGCGCTCACCGCCGCGGACGGCGTGCTGACCGTCTTCCACAAATTCGGCGGGACCGAGGCCGGGCGGCTCGCCGGCATGGGCCTGGAGCCCCTCACGCTCTTCGTCACGGCCCGCCGCGTCGGCATTCCCATCCAGGTGCTGGACGGCGACATCTCGGTGCTCCAGGACGACGAGGGGCCGCCGCCGGGCCAGGCGTTCCAGCAGCGCTTGCTCGACCAGGAGGCCGCACTCCTCGCTGCCGTGCACGAGCCCACCGAGCCGCGCGGCGAGCCCGTACGGCTCGAAGCGCCCTCGCCGGTGCCCGGCCGGGCCCGCACGACGGCTCTCGGCGTGCTGGCCGCCCTGCTCAGCCTCACGATGCTGGCCAGGATCGCCCTGGACGACGGCACCACGTTCCACGACCGGCTGACGGCCGGCTGCTGGGCCATGGCCGGGGCACTCGCCCTGGTGGCCGCCTGGCGGCGGCGGGCGCGGACCATCCCCGTCCGGTGGACGATCAGCGCGGAGGCCGTGCGGACGCGCGGGGTCGAGGTCTCCGCGGCGCAGATCGCGGCCATGGTCGTCGGCCCCGGGGTGACCCCGCATCCGCTGACCGGCGAGCCGGTGACGGGTGCGCTGTCGGTCCTCGCCTTCGACCACCGGCTGCGGTTGATCGCGCGGCTGCCCGCCCGGGGCCTGGATCGCTTCCAGCTCGTACACGCACTGGACGAGCACGGCTATCAGGTGATCACGCCGGACGCACAGGTCCTGCCGCCTTCGCAGTACGGCCTCGAGGGGCTCCCGGAGATATTCACGCAGGTTCCGGGCGGCCGGCTCATCGTCGCCGAGGAGGGCCTGGGCTGGGCGGACGCGGCGGGCGACGTCGTGCTACGAATGCCACAGGACCGCATCGGGGGCATGGAACTGCTCACCATCAGCGGGCACGCCTGGCTGCGGGTGTACGACGCCGACGGCGATGAGTTCTTCGCCGCCCCCCTGACCACGCTGCGGATCGCACGTACGGATCTGCGGGAGTCGGCCCAGCGCGCGGGATTTTCGGTGACCGACGCGGAGTACGACGCCTATCTCAGCGCGAGCTTCCACGACGCCGTCTCACGCCTGGCGCTGGCTCCCGGCCAGCCGGACGAGGAGGTCGAGTCCGCCACCGAGCCGGGGGTGCTGCTGGACGTGCCTCGGCGCTCGCGGCTGTGGGGGTACGGCATGACCGCCGGGATGTGCGAGATCGTCGCGGTGCTGGTCTCGGTGTGGCTCGGGCGCGACCTAGGGGGACTGGCGCAGATGCTGGCCTGGGCGGCCCCGGCCGGCCTGCTCCTCGGTCTCGGCGGCGCGTGGATGTACGACCGTAACCGCTCCCAGCTGCGTATCTCCGCGACCGGGATCATGGCGGTGACCCGCCTCGGGCGCATCGACTGGAACCTGCGCCGGGCCGCGGTGGGGGGCGTGGGACTCGACGAGTCCGAGGAAGGGGCACCCAGGCTCGTGGTGTGGAGCCCGGCCGGCCGGGTGCTCCGCCGGGTGTCCTTCCCGCCCGACCTCGGCACGCTGCGCCGGGCCTGTGAGCTCTATGGCCTGCCCTGGGGTCCGCCGGACGCCGGTCTCCCCGCCGCCCCACCCCCCGAACTCTGACGGCCCTTCGCCCAGTGTCGAGAGCCCAGTGTCGATAGCCCAGTGTCAGATGCGCTCGACGACGTGGTCGATGCACGCCGTCAGGGCATCGACGTCGGCCGGGTCGATGGCCGGGAACATGCCGACCCGCAGCTGGTTGCGGCCGAGCTTGCGGTAGGGCTCGGTGTCCACGATCCCGTTGGCCCGCAGTGTCTTGGCGACGGCCGCGGCGTCGATGTCGTCGGAGAAGTCGATCGTCCCGACGACGTTGGAGCGCTGCGCCGGCTCGGTGACGAACGGCGTGGCATACGAGGACTTGTCCGCCCAGGTGTAGAGCCGCTGTGCGGAGTCGGCGGTCCGTGCGGTCGTCCAGGCCAGGCCGCCCTGCCCCAGCATCCACTCGATCTGCTCGGCGAACAGCAGTAGCGTGGCCACGGCCGGGGTGTTGTAGGTCTGGTCCTTGCCGGAGTTGTCGGCGATCGTCGGCAGGCTGAAGAACTCGGGGATGTAGCGGCCGGTCCCCGAGATCTCCTCGATCCGCGCGAGCGCGGCCGGGGAGAACAAACCGGCCCAGAGGCCGCCGTCCGCGGCGAAGCACTTCTGCGGCGCGAAGTAGTAGACGTCGCACTCACTCACGTCCACCGGCAGGCCGCCGGCGCCGCTGGTCGCGTCCACCAGCACGAGATCACCCGGCTCGCCGACGCGCTGGATCGGCATCGCGACACCGGTCGAGGTCTCGTTGTGGGTCAGGGCGTAGACGTCGATGCCCTCTTCCGCGCGGGGGAGCGGATGCGTGCCCGGCTCGGAGGATATGACCGACGGGTCCTCGAGCCACGGCGCGCCTTTGGTGACCTTGGCGAACTTGCTGGAGAACTCGCCGAACGTCACATGCTGTGACCGGTTGCGGACCAGCCCGAACGCGGCGGTGTCCCAGAAGGCGGTCGTGCCGCCGTTGCTGAGCAGGACCTCATAGCCTTCGGGGAGCGAGAACAGCTCGCCGAGTCCCGCGCGCACGCGGCCGACCAGGGACTTGACCGGCTTCTGCCGGTGCGAGGTCCCCATGTAGGTCGAGCCGGACTCCTGCAGGGCGACGAGCTGCTCGGGACGGACCTTCGACGGGCCACATCCGAAGCGGCCGTCGGCGGGCTTCATGTCGTCTGGGATCACGATGTCGGTCACCCGCCAAAGCCTAGTTGACCTGCGCCACGGGACGTGACGCACCCCATTCGGGCCGTGACGCGCGTCAGCGGGGGCGGCGGGCGGCTCTGGAGACCAGGGCGATGAGGGCGATGACCGCCAGGGCGCAGCCGAGCGCCAGCACGGTGGGATAGGTCCACGCCCGGCCGGCCCGGCGCGCCTGCAGCCCCGCCGTGACGGAGTCGTAGGCCAGCAGGGTCAGCGCAAGGGCCATGATCACCATGACGACGCGGCCGGACACCCGGTTACGGCGGCGGATCCGCTCCTGCCGCTCCTGCTCGTACCGCTGTAGTTCCAGGGCCTCGTCGCGCTCGCTGTCGCCGGTCACGGACACATGATTGCAAAGAGGCTTTCAAAGACGGCCCTCCATCCCGTTCACTGGACGTGGCGGCGGACATCGGGAGCTGGCACGTGGGCTCAGGAGGCGGTGAGTTCCAGCTCGATCCTCGTTGGGAGGGACTGCTCAGCGTCAACGTCGCCGCGTTCCTCGAGGACCTGCGGCAGGCGTACAAGCGCGGGATCCCGCGGGCGCACTGGGCCCGGGTGCGCTATCCCGCCCTTCGAGCGCGTACGCCGCGATCAGGTCCACCTCGAGTTGATCCGGCTCATCGAGCGCGCCCGGGCCGCATGATGGGCGCGATCCTGGCAGCGTCGCTGAGCGTCATCTCGCTCGAGACCGTGCGGTACTGCGATCCGCACGCGGTCTGGCACCGGTGGGCAAGGACGTCTCGCCGAACGCCCGTCCCTCACGCACCCATGCGGCGATCGCCTATGACGCCGCGCTCCTGGCCGCGCTGACGGAGCCGAACGAGTCCGCGCCGGCGCCCCAGGGCGTGCTGTCCGCCGCGGACGTGACCCGGTGTCGCGGCCCGGGAACGGACGGACCGCAAGACCACCGGCCGCACCGGCCGTGGTCCTGCGGTCCGCCCGTCGGCGGTCGCCTGGGTCAGGCGCGGCCGAGGGCGTCGGCGCCGGGGACGTCGGAGACCGAGCGGGCGGCCGGGCCGACGTAGAGGGCGCTCGGCCGCACCAGGCGGCCGGTGCGCTTCTGCTCGAGGATGTGCGCTGCCCAGCCCGCCGTACGGGCGCAGGTGAACATCGCGGGCATCATGGACGGAGGCACCTCGGCGAAGTCCAGGATGACAGCGGCCCAGAACTCGACGTTGGTCTCGATCGGGCGGTCGGGGCGGCGCTCGCGAAGCTCGGCGAGGGCGGCGTCCTCCAGGGCCTTGGCCGCCTCGAAGCGCGGAGCGTTCAGCTCCTTGGCGGTGCGGCGGAGCACCCGGGCGCGGGGGTCCTCGGCGCGGTAGACGCGATGGCCGAAGCCCATCAGCCGCTCGTGGTTGTCCAGGATGTCGCTCACGACCTTGCGGGCGTCACCGAGCTGCTCGACCTTCTCGATCATGGGCAGCACGCGGGCCGGGGCGCCACCGTGCAGGGGCCCCGACATCGCGCCGATGGCGCCGGAGATCGAGGCGGCGACGTCGGCCCCGGTGGAGGCGATGACGCGCGCCGTGAAGGTCGACGCGTTCATCCCATGCTCGGCGGCGGATGTCCAGTAGGCATCGATGGCCGCGACATGCTTGGGGTCCGGCTCGCCACGCCAGCGGATCATGAACCGCTCGGTGATCGTGCCACCCTCGTCGATCCGCTCCTGCGGGACCGCCGGCAGGCCGAGGCCGCGTGCTGACTGGGCGACGAACGAGAGCGCCGTCACGGACGTACGGGCGAGGTCGTCACGCGCCTCTTCGTCGCTGATGTCCAGCAGCGCGCGCATGCCGTACAGCGGCGCGATCGTCGGCAGGGCGCTCTGCACGTCCACCCGCACGTCTCCGGTGTGCACCGGGAGCAGGTGCGGCCGCGCGGGAGCCAGGCCGGGGGTGAAGCTGTTGTCGACGAGGAGGCCCCACGTATCGCCGAAGGAGACGCGGCCGACGAGGTCCTCGATGTCAACCCCGCGGTAGCGGAGAGACCCACCCTCTTTGTCGGGCTCCGCGATCTCAGTCTCGAAGGCCACGACCCCTTCGAGCCCGGGTTTGAAGTCGGACATGTATCGTCCTGCCTTTCGTCCCCACTTGTGGTGAAAACACGTTAACGAGCTATTGAACCCTGTCCTGGTTACTGCTCAGTACCCCGGGTCCTGTGAGATAGATAATCCCCAGGTGAGAGGCTGTCCGACTGTGGAGCCCCCGAAGCCCGACCAGGCCGGCCTCATAGACCCGGCCGACCTGAGAGCAGCGTATGAGGGTGACGGTCTGCCCGAGTCCGCGCTCGCCGCCGATCCGTTCACCCAGTTCGCCAGGTGGTTCACCGAGGCCGTCGAGGCGGGCCTGCCGGAGCCCAACGCGATGGTGCTGTCGACCGCCTCGGCCGACGGCGAGCCCAGCGCCCGGACGGTCCTGCTCAAAGGTCACGGATCGGACGGTTTCCGATTCTTCACCAATCACACCTCCCGCAAGGGGCAGGACCTGCTGGCCAACCCGCGGGCGTCCCTGGTGTTCCCCTGGCATCCGATGCGGCGGCAGGTGGTGGTGGCGGGATCGGTGGAACGCCTGCCCGAGGACGAGTCCGCGGCCTATTTCCACTCGCGGCCATACGGCTCCCAGCTCGGGGCTTGGGCGAGTGAACACCAGTCCTCGGTGATCGGCTCCCGCGAGGAGCTGGAGGGCCGGTTCGCCCGCCTGTCGCAGAAGTGGCCGGAGTCCGGTCCGGTGCCGCTGCCGGGCTTCTGGGGCGGTTACCGCCTCGTGCCGGCGACGGTGGAGTTCTGGCAAGGCGGTCACGACCGCCTGCACGACCGGCTGCGCTACCGCCGCACGGACTCGGAGTGGCTCATCGAGCGGCTGTCGCCCTAGTGAGCGGTCTCCCGGGCAAACCTTCAGAGGTGGCTCAGAGCCCCTTCAGACGTTATGCGGCGCCCACGCCGGGTGTCATGAGGAAGTAGACTCTGAGGGCGAGAACTGGAGGGAAATGACCTCACACGGCCTGATCGACACAACGGAGATGTACCTCCGTACGGTGTTCGAGCTCGAGGAGGAGGGGATCGTTCCCCTGCGTGCGCGCATCGCCGAGCGGCTGTCCCAGAGTGGTCCAACGGTGAGCCAGACCGTGGCCCGCATGGAGCGCGACGGCCTCCTCCGGGTGCAGGGCGACCGTCACCTGGAGCTGACCGACTCCGGCCGTGGTCTCGCGACCCGTGTCATGCGCAAGCACCGCCTCGCCGAATGCCTGCTGGTCAACGTGATCGGGCTCCCGTGGGAGGACGTGCACATCGAGGCGTGCCGCTGGGAGCACGTGATGTCCGAGGAGGTCGAGCGGAGACTCGTCGCCCTGCTCGACAACCCGATGCGCTGCCCGCACGGCAATCCCATCCCTGGTCTCGATGAGCTCGGCGGCCATTCCGAGGCCGCCCCGCAGGAGCCGCTGGTGGCGATGACGCGGGCCGCCACGGAGGCCGGAACCCACGCGGTCGTCCGGCGAATTAGCGAACAGGTCCAGAGCGACAGCGACCTGATGCTTAGACTCAAGCTCATTGGGATACAACCGGGCCGTGAGGTGATCCTGGCGGCGAGCGACGACGGTGTGCGAGTGACGCGTGACGACGAGGACGACAGCCCCGCGACAGAGCTATCCCGTCACATCGCCGAACACGTGTTCGTCGCCCGGCGCTGAGAATCTCTTTCCGGTGCCTGGCCTCTGTCCCCAAAATCTCCTTACGGAGATGCCGTTGTCACGTATCCGGACGGCACGCGCGTCGTTCAATACAGATGAGGCCCGTGTAGTGTCCGCGAGATCTCGCCTGGTGATCGACGGCAAGGTGGCAGCCATATGAAGCGTTGGGGGGAATCGCCCTTCGAGGCGCTGCTGCCGCCCGAGACCGTGCTGAGCCAGATGGAGATGGCGGTCATCGTGTGCGACCGCTTCAGCAACGTGATCTACGGCAACACGTTCGCCCGGGACCTCTTCGGCTTCGGCGACGAGTTCGTCGGCCACTCCGTGTTGTCCCTCGGCATCGCCGAGGAGGACCACGACCAGGCCACCGAGCTGGCGCGGCACGTGCTCAAGGGCGGCGTCTGGGAGGGCACGTTCTGCAATGTGCGCGCCGACGGCACGAGCGTCTACACGCGAGCCCACGCCGTGCCGCTGCGGCATCCCTCCGGCGCCATCGACGGCATCGTGATCTTCGCCCGTGAGGCTCTGCGCAGCAACCAGCGCGAGCAGGACCGCTATGGCCTGCTGGAGCGGATCGGACAGCGGCTGGCCGGCTCACTCGAGCTCGAGCAGACCCTGCGCCGGGTGGCAGACACCCTCGTGCCGCAGTTCGCCGACCATGTCTTCATCGACCTGTTCGCCGGCGACCGGCTGTTCCGGCGGGTCTCCCGGCACGCCGCGGGGTGGAGCCCTCCCCCGGGCACCTGGGCCGATATCGATGAGCCGATCTTCTATCCCAACGAGCACTTCTGCGCCAAGGCCATGGGGCGGCGTGACGCCGTCCTGGTCGAGGACATCTTCCAGCACCGGTTCTCGGCGCCCAACGAGTCAAGCCAGCGGCTCGGCGACGACATGGGCATCACCTCGGTGATCGCCGCGCCGTTGCTGGCCCGCGGGGAGCTCCTCGGCGTGATGAGCCTGGCGCTGTCCAACCTCAGCAAGCGACCTGATCCCCACTACGACGGCTTCGACCGAGACCTTGTGGGGGCGATCGCCAGCCGGGTGGCGCTGGCCATCGACAACGCGATGCTGTTCGAGGAGGAGCGCGAGACCGCGCTGGCCTTCCAGAAGAACCTCCTGCCCGGCGACCTGCCGCCCAAGCTGGACGGGCTCCAGATCGCGTGGCGGTATGAGCCCGCCAAGCCGCTGGAGTCGCACGGCCATGGCATCCAGACCCAGGTGGGCGGTGACTGGTACGACGTCATCCCCCTGTCGGCAGGCCGGGTCGGCATCGTGATCGGTGACGTCGAGGGCCGCGGCCCCCGTGCGGCTGCGGTCATGGGGCAGCTGCGGGCCGCTCTGCGCGCCTTCGCGCAGGACGACAAACCGCCCGCCGACATCCTGCGGAAGCTCGACGAGTGGGTGCGGACGATGGCCGGCTCGGAGAGCCCGCGCTACGGCGACGAGGTCCCGCGCACACCCCTGGTCTCGTGCACCTACTTCGTCTATGACGCCTGGTCGCGCACCCTGTCGTTCGCCAACGCCGGACACGACCCGCCGCTGCTGGTCGTCGACGGTGAGGTGTCCGAGCTGGAGTTCAACAGCAAGGGCGCGATGCTGGGCGTGCGCAGTCCCGGGGTGGGCGGCGAGATCCTGTTCAACGAGGAGACCTACGAGCTCAAGCCCGGTTCCACGTTCGTCCTCTACACCGATGGGCTGATCGAGCGGCGGCCCAAGGAGAACGGCGACTACTACACCCGCGACCAGTCCCGGCGGATGCTGCGCGGGGCTGTGGCGGCCGTCGCGCGGTGCGACGTCGAGACCGTCGCCGACGCCGCCTACCAGGCCGTGCCCGGCGACATCGACGACGATGCCGCGATCGTGGTCGTACGGACGTCCGCCGAGGAACTGGCCGTCGAGGAGCGCACGTTCTCGGCCGAGCCGATCATGGTGTCGGAGGCCCGCCGGCTCGCCGCCGACACGTTCGCCTCCTGGGGAATGGTCGACGACAAGGCCGAGCTCGCCTGCCTCCTGGTCTCCGAGGTCGTCACCAATGTCGTGCTGCACGCCGCCACGCCGGCGCCGCGCCGGGAGCTCGTGCTGGAGGGGGTCCAGGGGTTCGCGTTCGACGAATCGTCCTGGGATCTCGGTGCGGATCTGCACCGGCGAGAACCGATCATCAAGGAGTTCCGCCTGCGGCTGCGTCGCGGCTCGGAGGCGATCTGGGTGGAGGTCTTCGACGCCGACATGCGGCTTCCACGCATTCGAAGCGCCGGCGAGACCGACGAAGGCGGCCGCGGGCTCTACCTCGTAGACCAGCTCGCCAGCCGGTGGGGGTCCCGGCCGACCAGCGACGGTAAAGCCGTGTGGTTCGAGATCGGGCTGTCCTGATCGCCTTCCACGGGACGGCCCTCCCCTGAGGCTTCTGGGTCTCCGTACGGAGGCCTACCGTGGGACGCATGCGGGCGTGGACTGTGGACAGGCCGGGGCCGATCGCCGGCCGGCCGCTGAGGCTTGTCGAGCGGGATGTGCCCGAGCCCGGGCCCGGTGAGCTGCTGATCCGGGTACGCGCCTGCGGCGTGTGCCGCACCGATCTGCATCTCGCCGAGGGTGACCTCCCGCCGCATCTGCCAGGGGTCACGCCCGGGCACGAGATCGTCGGTGAGGTGGCCGGCACGGGGCACGGGGTCCGGCGGTTCACGCTCGGCGACCGCGTCGGCGTGGCCTGGCTGCGGACCACGTGTGGCGCCTGCTCGTACTGCCGGCGTGGTGCGGAGAACCTGTGCCCGGCATCGACCTACACGGGCTGGGACGCCGACGGGGGCTATGCCGACTACACGGTGGCGCCGGAGGCCTACGTGTACGCTCTCCCGCCGGCCTGGGATGACGTCGAGGTGGCGCCGCTGCTGTGCGCCGGGATCATCGGGTATCGGGCGCTCCGGCGGGCCGGGCTGCCGCCGGGTGGGCGCCTCGGTGTCTGGGGGTTCGGGGGATCGGCTCATCTCGCCACGCAGGTCGCGCTGGCCGAGGGGGCGACCGTGCACGTCTTCACGCGATCGCCGGAGGCGCGGGCGCTCGCGCTCTCGCTCGGCGCGGCGTCCGCCGGCGATTCACTCGACCGGGTGCCGGAGCCGCTCGACTCGGCGATCCTGTTCGCCCCGGTGGGCGAGCTGGTGCCGGCGGCGCTGGAGCGGCTCGATCGCGGCGGCACGCTGGCCATCGCCGGGATCCACCTGTCCGGCGTGCCCGGGCTGAACTACCAGGAGCACCTGTTCCAGGAGCGTCAGGTGCGCTCGGTGACGGCGAACACCCGTGCGGACGGGGAGGAGTTCCTGCGCCTGGCGGACCGCTTCGCACATCCCGGCTCCGGTGGTGTGCCGCGGCTCCAGGTGACCACGACGCCCTACGATCTCGCGGACGCGGATCGCGCACTCGAGGATCTGGCCGCCGGCAAGGTCAACGGCGCGGCGGTCCTGGTCGTCTAGCCGAACCCGCGGCCACCGGTGAAGCCACGCCCCCCGACGGCACGGCCGCGACATGGGCCAGCGACTGCCTGAACCACAGCTCGCCGCCGATCACCCGCGGCCGGGCACCCGTGGGCGGGCCGCCCTCGACCTCGGCGGCCAGCGCCTGCCGGATCTGGACGGCCGCTTTGGCGTCGCCCGCGCCGGCCAGCCACGGCTCCGCGGGGCGCTCGATCGTGAAGAGTTCGAGCCGGCGGACGTCCGCGCCCGCCTCGACCAGGAGTTCCGTGAGCTCGCTGAGGGAGGGTATGGCCCGGTGGCCGGGGTCCCGAAGCCTTTCCAGGCGTTCCCGGTCGCCGGGGCCGAGGCTTCGCCGGATGAGATCGGCGATGATCAGGCGCCCATCCGGCCGACACACGCGGAGCATCTCACGGACCGCGAGCCGTGGATCCGGGAGCCGGTAGAGCGCGAAGCGCACGGTCACCAACGTGAACGAGCCGTCGCGGAAGGGCAGGGCCCCGGCGTTCGCGCGTACCGCGACGGGCGGCAGACCTACCCGGCGGGTCGGCTGCGGCGCCGCGTCCACGACCGTCACCGACCGGGCTCGCGAGCCCATGGCCTCGGCCATCCGCCCGCCCCTGAACGTGACGTCGAGGCAGACGTCCTCGGCGGTCGGCTCGGTGAAGTCGACCAGGCGGCTGAGGTCGCTGCTCAGCGTGCCGGCCGAATCGGCCACCACCGCAGCCCGCGCACCGTTCCTCTGCGGCACGTGCAGTCTCCCTCGTTGCCGACGCAGAATCCTTGTGGATACGACTCCGAGGATTATGCAGAAGTTCAGCCCGGTTTGGCCCGCTACTTCCGCAGCGTCTGGCCGTACAGAGCCAGAACGACCAGCACGAAGACGATGATGACGGCCATATAGGCAGGCACCGGCAGTCGCATGCGCTGACTCGCCCACCGGAGACAGTAGGCGCACAGGAGCGCCAGGACGATGAGGGTGATGATCCCGGTCATGGAGGGCCCTCGCCCGACGGCTCATCGGATCTGCTCACGGTGGCGCCGCTCCTCACTGTCGCTCGTTCGCCACCTTATGCCGTCGGATCCCGCGGGCTCCCCGCGGAAAGGGATGTGAGCGCGGATCCGCCCACGGCACCGTTATCGGTTCGGTGATTGGGTAGGTGTCCGTGGAGCTACCTAGGCGGGGGACTCGGGGATGGCCGTCCAGACACACGGCCCGGCCGTCAAGGCGCGGGGCTTCGGCGTGATATTCGGCGTGCTCATGCCGGTGATGATGCTGGCCGCGATCGATCAGACCATCCTGGCCCCGGCGCTGCCCGCGCTGGCCAGTCAGTTCGGGAGTCCGGCCTGGGTGGTGCTCGCCTACATGCTCGCGCTGATCGCCTCGGCGGTGTTGTGGGGCAGGCTCGGTGACCAGTTCGGCCGCAAGCCACTCTTCATGGCCTCGCTTGCCATCTTCGCCCTCGGGTCGGCGCTGAGCGGGCTCGCCTGGAGGCTCGACGCGTTGATCGCCTACCGCGTGCTCCAGGGAATCGGCGGGGGCGGGATCATCGTGTTGACCCAGGCCCTCGTGGGAGATCTCGTCCCGCCCCGCGAGCGCGGTCGCTACCAGGGGCTCTGCGGTGCGGTCTTCGCGGTCTCCAGCGTCGTCGGCCCGCTGTTCGGCGGGTTCTTCATCGATCACCTCTCGTGGCGGTGGATCTTCTTCGTGAACCTGCCCATCACGGTGATCATGCTCGCCGCCTCCGCCATCTTGCTCGAACCCAAGTCCGAGCGAGAGGAGCACAGGATCGACTACCTGGGCACCGCACTGCTCATGGGCATCACGTGCGTGGTCATGGCCACGGCCATCGGGGCGATCCTGTACGCGTGGAGCATGATGGTCATCCTCGCGGCCTGCGCGGCGGCGGTGCTGCTCACCCTGGCCTGGTTACTGGCCGAGCGCAGGGCGGCGGAACCGATCCTGCCTCCACGGCTGTTCCGGCACCCGGTCTTCTCGATCGGCAGTGCCATCGACTGCGCGGTCGGCTTCGTCCTCTTCGGCTGCCTGATCTACCTGCCGATGTTCCTCCAGGTCGTCGCCGGGGTGTCCGCGCTGCACTCAGGGCTCTATCTCATCCCGATGGTGCTCGGCATGCTGGCCATGTCGATCCTGTCCGGACACATGATCAGCGCGACGGGGCAGTACAGGCCCTATCCGGTCGTGGGCATGGTCATAGCCGCGCTCGGGCTGTTCCTGTGTTCCCGCATGGACGGCTCCACGTCAATGCCGGCGATGAGCCTCCATCTGGGCCTGATCGGGTGCGGCCTCGGCCTCGTCGTGCAGGTGCCGGTCATCGCGGTGCAGAATGCCGTGGACTATCGGGACCTTGGGGTCGCCACCTCCGGGGTGACCCTGTTCCGCGCGTTCGGCGGGCTGATGGGGATCACGGTCTTCAGCGCGATCCTCGGCCATCAGCTCGCGGTGCGCGTCGGGGCGGCCATTCGCGGCGTCCGGCTGCCCGAGGGGGTGGACGGGGGCTCGATCCAGCGGGATCCGGCGATCCTGGCGCAGCTCCCATCAGCTGACCGGACCCGGGTGATCCACGCCTTCGCCGAGTCCTTCCATGCCACTTTCCTCTGGATGGTGCCGGTCGCCCTGGCGGGTGCGGCTCTGGGGCTCTTCCTGCCCCGGGTGCGGCTGCGTCCCACGGCCGGCGGTACGGACCTCGGCGAGTGCCTGGGCGGCGCGCCGACCGTCCGCTCGTCGGGAAGCGAGCTCGAACGTCTCCTCACCGCCCTGATGCGCAATGACCCGAAGGCCCAGGAGAAGGTCTCGGATGTGTACAGCAGCCTCGGCGCCCGGGGGGGCGGGGACTGTCCGCCCGAGAGCATGTGGGCGCTCTGCCGGATCGCCAGGACCGGTTCTATCTCAGGTGGCATGTTCGCTCCCGGCGACACACTGGCCGGCAGCGGGCCGATCCTGGACCGGCTGCTGGGCGACAGCCTGATCCTCCGGACGGACAACGGACTTCTGATCACCGACGCGGGGCGAGAGGTCGCGGACCGGCTGCGGGAATCGATGCGGGGTGCGATGAACCAGCTGCTCGACGGGTGGTATCCCGAGGATTCTCCCGAGCTGCTGAAGAGGATCGCCCGGCTGTCGGGGGAGTGCCTCGGTGATGACGCCGATCTGACGAGGCTGCGAGCCGAGCAGAGCGCCGCCCCTGCCCTGGCATCCGGCCGTGACCGATCGGCCGGCCGGCGTTCGAGATGAGGCTCACACGCCGGCGCGGCCGGTTCAAGGTAACCTCTTACTAAACCGAATCTCGCTCGGTTTTTGGGACGGTATCCCTACCCTGACTTGGAGGCGTTGTGGCCGAGGCGTACATCGTCGGCGCGGTCCGTACCCCCGTGGGCACCAAGAAGGGTGCTCTCAAGGACGTTCACTCCGCCGACCTCGGCGCGCACGTGCTCAAGGAGCTCGTGGACCGCACCGGGGTCGACCCGTCGGCCGTTGAAGACGTCATCATGGGCTGCGTCATGCAGGTCGGCGCGCAGACCCTGGACATCGCCCGTACGGCCTGGCTGTCGGCGGGCCTGCCGGAGAACGTGCCCGGCGTCACGATCGACCGGCAGTGCGGGTCCTCCCAGCAGTCGATCCACTTCGCCGCCCAGGCTGTGCTGTCAGGGACGCAGGACCTGGTCGTGGCGGCCGGCGTCGAGAACATGGCCATGGTCCCCATGGGCGCCTCGGTAGCGCCCAACACGGGCCTGCCGTGGGGCGAGGGCTGGGCCGAGCGCTACGGGGAGCAGGAGATCTCCCAGTTCCGCGGCGCCCAGCTCATGGCGGAGAAGTGGGGCTTCAAACGCGCCGACCTGGAGGCCTTCGCGCTGGAGAGCCACCGCCGGGCCCTCAAGGCCATCGAGGCCGGTTACTTCGACCGTGAGATCGCACCGCTCGCCGGTGTCAGCAAGGACGAGGGCGCCCGGGCCGACACGACCATGGAGAAGATGGCCGGGCTTAAGCCGCTGCGCGACGGCTGGGAGCTCACGGCGGCCGTGGCGTCGCAGATCTCGGTCGGTGCGTCCGCACTGCTCATCGCCTCCGAGGAGGCCGTCAAGCAGCACAACCTCACGCCCCGGGCCCGCATCCACACCCTCGCGGTGTGCGGCTCGGACCCCGTCTACATGCTCACCGGCCCGATCCCGGCGACCGAGAAGGCGCTCAAGCGGTCCGGGCTCTCGATCGACGACATCGACGTGTTCGAGGTCAACGAGGCCTTCGCGCCAGTGCCGATGGCCTGGGCCAAGGACACGGGCGCCTCGCTGGAGAAGACCAACCCCAACGGTGGTGCGATCGCGCTCGGCCACCCGCTCGGCGCGACCGGCGGCATCCTGATGACCAAGCTCCTGCACGAGCTGGAGCGCACCGGCGGCCGCTACGGCCTGCAGACCATGTGCGAGGGTGGCGGCCAGGCCAACGCCACCATCATCGAGCGCGTCTGACCCACCGGGCAGTACGCAGTCTGTTCGGTGGCGCCTCCGCGGGCCACCGAACAGACCAGCGGTGATGCGTCACCCGATGGTCCGGTGCACGTTCTCCCGCTCCGCGGGACCAGGTTCGGTGTCGGCGATCCAGGGCCCTGGGATCGACGGGTCGAACACCCCGTCCTCCGCCCACGCGTATTTCCCGTCCAGCAGCCGCTTGGCGAGCCGGTCGTCCCTCGCGTCGGTGTTGTGCCACAGCTGGTCGAAGAGCACGCCGACACGCAGCCGGGCCTGTGCGCAGAAGGCGTCCGCCAGCTCGAAGGCCGCGGTGGCCAGGGCCGGGTCGTCCGCCGCGTCTCGGTGGGCGCGAACGCACACCACGCTCATCGCGAACAGCTCGGCGCCGATGTCCACCATCCGGCCGAGGAATCCCTGCTTGTACTCCAGCCCGCCCTGCCAGCGGCCGGCCGCGTAGAAGATCGAACGGGCGAGCCTGCGAGAAGCGCGCTCGACATAACGCAGGTGTCCCGCCAGCGGTCCGAACTCGGGGTAAGCCCGTGGGCTCTGCCCGGGGCCGACCACGAGGGTGGGGAGCCATGTGGCGTAGAAGCCGGTGGCCTTGGCCACCGCCCGGGTCTTGCGCCGCGGGGAGGCCTCGGGGTCGATGATGGCGCCGGCCACCGCCAGGTGGGTGTCCACCGCCTCACGGGCGATGAGCAGACGCATGATCTCCGAGGAACCTTCGAAGATGCGGTTGATGCGAAGATCACGCAGCACCTGCTCCGCGGGCACCCCGCGCTCGCCCCGTGCCGCCAGTGACTCGGCGGTCTCGTATCCACGGCCGCCGCGGATCTGCACCAGCTCGTCGGCGACCCGGCAGGACATCTCGGAGGCATAGAGCTTGGCGAGCGCCGCCTCGATGCGGATGTCGTTCCGCTCATCGTCGGCGAGCTGGCTCGACAGGTCGACCATGGCCTCGAGGGCATAGGCGGTCGCGGCGATGAAGGCGAGCTTCTTGGAGATCGCCTCGTGCCGGCCGATGGGACGGCCCCACTGCACCCTGGCCTTCGACCACTCACGGGCGATCTTGGTGCTCCACTTCGCCGCCGCCGCGCAGAACGCCGGGAGCGCCAGGCGCCCCGTGTTGAGCGTGGTCAGCGCGATCTTGAGCCCGGCGCCCTCCTTGCCGATGAGGTTGGCGGCCGGCACCCGTACATCTTGGAAACGCGTCACGCCGTTCTCTATGCCGCGCAGCCCCATGAAGGCGTTGCGGTTCTCGACCGTGATGCCAGGCGACCGGGCCTCGACCACGAACGCCGAGATGCCGCCGCGATGTCCCTCGGAGCTCGGCACCCGGGCCATGACCACCAGGAGGTCGGCTATGACGCCGTTGGTGGTCCACAGCTTCACCCCGTTCAGCACGTACTCGCTGCCGTCCTCGGACGGGACAGCCGTCGTGTGAAGCCGCGCCGGGTCGGATCCGACGTCCGGCTCGGTCAGGAGGAAGGCGCTGATCTCCTCGACACAGCGTGGCAGGAAGGCAAGCTTCTGCTCCGGGGTGCCGAAGAGCTGGATCGGCTGCGGGACCCCGATCGACTGGTGGGCGGACAGCAGTGCGCCGAGCGCCGCGTTCGTCGACCCGGCCAGCATGAGCGCGCGGTTGTAGTAGAGATGGCTGAGGCCGAGACCTCCGTACTCCTCGGGGATCTTCATGCCGAGAGCCCCGATGTCCTTTAACCCTCTGATGACTTTGTCCGGGATGCGCGCCTCCCGCTCGATGGCGACGGGGTCCACCTTGGTGGCGCAGAACTCCCGCAGCCGGGCGAGGAATCGCTCGCCCTTGTCCCGCGCTTCGGCCGTGGCCCGCGGATGTGGATGGATCAGGTCGAGCCGGAGGTTGCCGAGGAAGAGTTGCCTGCCGAAACTGGGCAGCCGCCACTCCGCCTCGCGGGCCTCCTCGGCGACCTTGCGTGCGGTGCGTTCGTCTACGGTGCCGGTTGGTCGGTTCATGTCACTCCTCATGCCGGATGTCGCATGGGTCGTGTCGGTCCGATGAAGTTACTCAGGAGTTATACCCGCGAGTAGTCGGGTGAATTCACTTCTCCGCCCGGGCACCGTGACGCGCGAGTTGATCTGACGTTGCCGTACAGGGCTCGGCTCCCGGTAGTGTTGCCGGATGCCCGGGCCACGCCGGCGGATGCGCGGCAGACTCTCGGCCGGCCGAAGAGTGCACTGAGCGAGCGGAACCTATGCAGTCAGCACCGAAGAAGAACATCGTCGCCCGTAGCCTCGTGAACCTGCTCGGCAGCCGCGAGCCGACCACCCGCATGGGCCCGACCCCCGGTGATGGGGAGATCGTGCAGCCGGCGGCCGGGGAGGGCGCACTCGAGAACCACCTCGGTGGTGACGAGGCCCGCAACTACCGCCAGTACGAGTACGACATGGTGGCCCCGCACGTCGGGCGGTCTCTCCTGGAGGTCGGATCCGGTCTCGGCCACTTCTCCGAGCAGTTCGCGGGCCGGCTCGATTATCTGGTGGTCAGTGACAACGACCCCTTCTGTGTCGAGCAGCTGCGCAAGCGCTATGAAGCCGATGAAGACGTCGAAGTGCTGGACCTGGCCCTGCCCGCTGACATCAAGATCAAGCGCAAGGTCGACACGGTCATCATGATGAACGTCCTCGAGCACATCCAGGACGACGTCCAGGCCCTCAAGGATCTGGCCTCCATCATGGAACCGGGCGGCAGGATCATCATCTGGGTGCCCGGATACATGCAGCTGTACGGCGAGTTCGACCGCAAGGTCGGGCACGTCACCCGCTACAGTCCCAGCACCCTGGGAGCCTCCGTGAAGGCGGCCGGGCTCGAGCCCGAGGTGCTCAAGCCGATCAACTTCCTGGGCGGTATCGCCTGGTGGCTTGCCGTGCGTCGCGGCGGAGCCGGTTACCCCGACCCGCGGCTGGTGAAGATCTACGACCGTACGGTCGTCCCCACCACCCGGGCCATCGAGCGCGTCCTGCGGCCGCCGTTCGGCCAGACCGTCTTCTGCGTCGCGCGCGTGCCGCGCTGAGCCCGGTCGGCGTTCCGGCACCACGCGGCGGAAAATAGGTACCCCCATCGGGCATCATCCCGATGTCCGTAACGGGCCCGCGGCCGGATACTCCTCAGTGACCAGGTGGGTCGCCGGCCGGCTCGGTGCCGAGGGTACCCGTATGCATCCTCGTTTCCAGGCACCCGACCGGCCGCTGCTGGAGTCCCACGTGGTCTGCCGGTTCGGTGGCGGGAGCGTGGGAGGGGAGGCTCCCGCCACCGAATCCCCGTCGACCGCCGCGTGCTCGGCGGGTGTAGCCGATGCGTAACTGTGGAATAGCTCTCCGCATGACTGATCGTCACAGTGAGAGCTCAGTGGCCACCGGATCTGTGAAGTCCGCACCCGCCGGCCGGCAGAGGCCGGCGCGCCGCTCGAACGACGCGGCGGCGGCGCGGGCCTCGTCAGTGGCGACCAAGCTCACGGCCGCGGTCACCAAGGTGGTGTGGACCGCCACGTTCATGCCCTCCTGGGCGCGCACCATGTCGTCGGCCGCGATGGTGATGAACAAGGCCGCCGATGTCATGGCGGCCACGGCCAAGGCACTCGACACGGCCGCCGCGACGATGGGAAGGGCGAGATCCGCGGCGCCGCCCGAGGAGACACCGGCGGCGCAGCCCGTACGCTCCGTGAGTCCCCGGCGTGGGACGGTGCCACCGGACGCGCAGCAAACGGCCCCCGCCGCGGCAAAGCCTCCCGTCACCGCGAAGAAGAGCGCAGTGATGAGACCGAAGGCCGAGGGGAAGCCGGTCCCGCGAGGCCCTGTCAAGGCCCGGACCGCCAAGCCGAAGCCCACGGAACCGGTGGCGCTCGAACCGCTGCCCGGTCTCGGTGAGCCCACCCCGGCCGTCACGTCGGCGGGCGCGCCCCTCCTGCCGCCGGCCGTGCTGGACGGCGAGCCCCTGTCCGACCTCGTGGATCCGAAGGCTCCTGGCCGGCACCCGGGCCACGGAGATCAGCGCCCGGGCCACGGCTGATCTTCGACCAACACGGCGTGGCCCGGGCGAGGACCAGCGGCGGGCCGCTACATGCGTTCCGGCGCGGTGACGCCGAGCAGGTCGAGTCCCTGGACGAGCGTGTCCAGCGTCAGCGCGCAGAGGGCGAGCCGTGACGCGCGTACGCCCTGCTCGACCCCGGCCTTGAGCACCGGGCAGGTCTCATAGAACGTGGTGAAGGCGGACGCGAGGTCGAAGATGTAGGCGCAGAGCCGGTGCGGCTCGGCGGTCTGGCCCGCGAGTTCGACGGCCGCACCGAAGCCGAGCAGCCGGAGCGCCAGAGCCCGCTCTGCGGCCTCGCCGATGATGATCGGTCCCGGCGTCTCCGCCGGGTCGACAGCGCCCTTGCGGAAGATCGAGCGGATCCGGGCGGTGGCGTACTGCAGGTATGGGCCGGTGTTGCCCTTGAAGGGGACCATGCGGTCGAAGTCGAAGACGTACTCACTGTCCAGTGCCACCGAGAGGTCGGCGTACTTGACAGCGCCCATGCCCACCGTCTCGACGATGTCCTGCCGGGCTCCCGCGTCGAACGGCTTGTCGTGCTCGATCTTGTCGAACTCCTGGCCGGCGCGCTCCACCGCCTCGTCGAGGAGCGCGCTGAGCTTCACCGTGCCGCCCGCCCGGGTCCGCAGGATCTTGCCGTCCGTACCGAGCACGTTGCCGATCTGGGCGTGCTCGAGGCTGACGTTCTCGGGCACCCATCCGGCCATGCGGGCCACCGCGAAGGCCATCTGGAAGTGCAGCCCCTGAGCCGAGCCGACCACGTAGATGACCCGGTCGACCTTGAGGTCGTCCACCCGGTACCGAATGGTCGCGAGGTCGCTCGTCGAGTAGTTGTAGCCGCCGTCCCGCTTGCGGATGATCACCGGCAGCGGCTCGCCCTCACGGCCGGTGAACCCGGGCGGGAACGCGCACAGGGCACCGTCGCTGATGACCGCGACGCCCTTGTCCTCGAGCTCGGCGGCCGTGGGCGCCAGCATGTCGTTGTAGAAGCTCTCACCGCGAATGTGCTCGTCGGTGAGGCTGACGCCGAGCCGGCCGTAGATTCGGTGGAGGTATTCCTTGGACAGGTCGACCAGCTTGTGCCAGTGCCTCAGGGTGTCGGCGTCGCCGCCCTGCAGCTTCACCACCCGTTCCCGTGCCCGCTCGGCGAACGCGGGATCGGTGTCGAACTGGACCCGGGCGGCCTGGTAGAAGGTGTTCGGGTCCGTCTCGAGCAGCTTGGCCTCCGCGGACTCCTCGCCGACCTCCAGCAGGCGCTCGATGAGCATGCCGAACGGGGTGCCCCAGTCGCCGAGGTGGTTGTCGCGCACGACCCTATGGCCGAGGAACTCCAGGATCCGCGCGATCGCGTCCCCGACGATCGTCGTGCGCAGGTGCGCGACGTGCATCTCCTTGGCCACGTTCGGCGAGGAGTATTCGACGACCACCTGCTGGGGTTCGTCGGCCTCGGGCACGGCCAGCCGCTCGTCGCCGTGCATGGCCTCGGCCTGCTGTGCGATCCAGGTGTCGGTCAGGGTGAGGTTGATGAAGCCGGGTCCACTGACCTCCAGCCCCGTGCAGAGGTCGCCGACCTCGAGATTGGCCACGATCTCGTTCGCCAGGTCTCGCGGCTTTCGGCCCAGCTTCTTGGCCAGTGGCAGAGCCACATTGGCCTGGAAGTCGGCGAACTGCGACGGCCGGATGACCGGGTCGGTGTCCGCGTACTCCTGTCCGAAGGCGGCGGCGAGCGCGGCCTGGACACGGGCGGCGAGAACGAGTTGCGGATCGGGCATGCTCCAAGGTTATCGGCGCTCGGGGCAGCTCACGCTCGTGATCTCGCAGTTGTCCGGGATCGCGGAGCGGATCAGTCCGCGAGGGCCTGCTCGTCGGCGTCCGGGGGGCACGGCTGCTCGCGGTCGCCGTGCCGCCGGCCGAACCGCGAGGGTTTCGTGGCGGAGACCTGCTCGCGGATCCGTTCCACGATGTCTCCGGCCACGAGGTCGTGGGCGAGCAGGCATGCCGAGGTGATGGCCCTGGCGTCGGACGCGCCGTGTGCGATCACCACTGTGCCGTTCAGGCCGAGCAGCACCCCGCCGCCATAGGTGCCCGAGTCGAGGCGGTCGCGCATCTGCCGCAGGGGCCGGCGCTGCATCATCGCGCCCATCTTGGCCCGCCTGCTCGAAGCGATCGCGGCCTGTACCTCGTCGAACGCCAGCTTCACCGCGCCCTCGATCGTCTTGAGCGCCACATTGCCGGTGAAGCCGTCCGTGACCACCACGTCGACCTTGCCCGCGAGCAGGTCGTCACCCTCGATGTTCCCGGTGAACTCGATTCCCGGATGGCCGGCGCTGAGCAGCTCGTGGGTCCGCCGGACGAGTTTGTTGCCCTTGCCCGGCTCGGCGCCGATGCTCAGCAGGCCCACTCTCGGGCGCTCCACGCCGAGCCGCACCTGCGCGTAGGCAGTGCCGAGCGCGGCGAACTGCACCAGCGTCTCCGGTTTCACATCCGCTGTCGCCCCGGCGTCCAGCAACACCGTCGGCCGCGGCCGGGTCGGGAGCGTGACCGCGATCGCCGGGCGCATCACGCCGTGCTGTCCGCGCAGCCGCAACCGGGACGTGGCGACGACCCCGGCGGTGGTCCCGGCCGATACGAGAGCCGAGGCCTTGTTCTGCCGGATCAGGTGGCAGGCGATGGCGACGGAGGAGCGCGGTTTGCGCCAGCTGGCGAGCGCCCCCTCGTCCATGGCCAGCGCCTCGTCGGTGTGCGCGATCTGGATCTCGTCGCCGATCCCGAGCCGGTCGAGCTGCCGCCTGATCCGCGGGGCCTCGCCGACGAGGATCAGCCGGATGCCGTGCTCGCGCACCGCCGCCGCCGCACCGGCGATGATCTCGTCGGGGGAGTGGTCGCCGCCCATCGTGTCCACGGCCACGGGCCCGGGAGGTACGGCGCTGCCGGGCATGCGGGGCTCCTGGATCAGGGAGGAAAGGGTGTCAGCGCCGATGGTGCGCCTCAAAGCATCGTAGGGCCACCGGCCTTTCCCCTGATCACGGGTCGAAACGTGGGGCGTCAGTCCTTCTTGCGGCAGTCCGGGCCGAGGCAGTGGGCGTTCTGCACCACAGGCCGGCCGTTCACCAGGATCGTGAAGTACTCCTCCTTGACCCGGTCCTCGGCGGCGCCGAGGACCTGCACCCTCTTGTTGTCAGTGGTCTTGCCAAGGCAACTGACCCGCATCCGGCGCTTGGTGAAGCCCGGCATGTTGTCACAGGCCAACGGGTTCGCCAGATAATGGCCCCGGGAGCGCAGTTCATCGCCGGCGATCGCCGGCGTCGCGGCGAGCAGCGACGCTTGCGTCTTGTGTCGCAGTTCTCGGCCCCCGAAGATCACTAGTAGCGCGAAGACGGCCGCACAGATGGTCCCGATGCCGATGAGGGCCACGAGAGCGGCGACGGAATTTCTCACAGTGCCTAGCTTTCTCACACTGCCTAGCGTTGCCACAAACGACGCGGCTCGCCCGTCCCGCCGGGCGAGTTTTCCGCCGAATTGACCTCAGCGGGCCGTGCTCTTGTCGCAGCCCAGGCCGAGACAGGCCTTGCGCAGCACTTCACGGCCGGAGACCGTGATGACGAACTCCTGCCGTGGATTGCGCGTGTTCGCGCTCGTCGCGATCCCCGTGACGGTCACCGGCTGCCCGCCGGCTGTGCGCCCCGTGCAGTTCACCCGCACGACGGCCATCGTGTTGCTCTTCGGCAGCGCACAGGCGATCGTGCCGGTCACCCGGTAGCCGAGCCTGCCGAGCTCCGTCTTGGCCCCCGTCGCGGTGGCGTTGGCGAACGCCTTCTCCGAGATCCCCTCCATGACGCCGCAGCCGCACAGGCTGAGTACCAGCAGGATCAGCGTCACGATTCTCATGACACTCCCCTCGCGCCGTGCGCGGTGACGTGGGCCACCGCATCCGCTACCGCGTCCGGTCGGTCCAGCTGCACCATGTGGAACGAGTCGGCCACGAGGTCCTGCCGGCCGTGCGGACTCATCGCGGCAAGCTCCGCATGGCAGGCGGTCCAGCTACGCGCCTCGTCCGCCGAGGACAGGTCGCCCAGTGCGGTGAGCACCACGAGCGGGAGCGCGGCGAGGCTCCGTCGCCCCCGCAGGCGCGCCAGGTCGACGGCCATCTCGCGGTAGGCGGCGTTCTCCGCCAGCACGGTGCCGATCACGTCCCCGCGTCCGTACACCGCACGTATGACCCGTTCAGGGGCCACCGGGCCGCTTCTGCTGACCGTGCGGAGCACGCGGTGGTAGGCCCAGGGTCCGATGACCGTGGCGGCCCCGGTGACCTCGGTCAGGGTCCCGAACAGCCGCGCCACCGGGGCGATGACCGCGGACATCCGTACGGTGTGCCTGAGGGAGCCCTCACAGCTCGGATCGACGAGAACCAGCCCGGCGACGAGGTCCGGGCGAAGCCGGGCGAGCGCCTCCGCGTGGAAGGCCGCGACCGAGTGAGCGAGCACCATCACAGGGGCGCCGGCCCACTCGGCCAGCCTGGCCAGCAGGTCCGTCTCCCCGCGCAGGCTGGGCGCCGCCCGGTGTCCGGCCGGGCTGGCCCCCAGGCCGGGCCGGTCGAAGCAGATGATCCGGTGGCGGTCTCGCAACAGGTTCACGACCGGCTCCCAGTCGAACCAGGCCCCGCCGAGCCCGGAGCTCAGCAACAGTGGCGTGCCGTCCGCCCGTCCCGTCTCGACGACGTGGACGGGATGCCCGTTGATCTCCACCAGCCGGATCATGGCCTCACTTCGCTGGGCAGCCTCGGTCGCCGGCCCGCGACGGCGTCTTCCCGCCGTTGCTCCGTACGGCCGTCGGTTCGGTGCCGCGTACGGCGGTCGTCGTAGAGCGCCCGCGCGATGAGGAGCAGGCTCAGGCACAGGACCACGATCTGGAAGCGTTGCGCCAGCCCGAGCCATGTCCCGCTCACCATGAGACACAGTGTGCCCAGCGCCGAGATCACCTCGGCGATCGCGAGCCACCACCCCCACCGGGCAAGGGAGGGCCACCAGCCATAGCGCCGGGCCGCGATCGAAAGGGCGAACAGCGCGATGATGGCGCAGGTGATGACTGAACCGCTGGTCACAGCGTGGAACTGATGGGAGAAGGACACCTGGTCGGCGCGCTCGCGGAGCGCGCAGGTCGTCTCCAGGCTGGGTGCGCAGTCCAGGGGGAAGCTCGCGTCCCCGATCACCGAGACGCCGAACAGGAGCAGGAAGGTCCAGCCGATGACCGCCCACGGCCGCCGGCGCAGCGTGATCAGGGCGGTGGCCGCGACGATGATCGCGAGCACTCCCGTGGTGAAGTCGCCGGCGTTGTACACCCAGTGGAAGGGCTGGTCCACCGCGGACAGCTCACTGGCGTATCCGTCGATGACGTCGAGATCGGGGCTGAGGAAGGACTCGAGGAGAAAGGACGAGTAGGTGATCCCCGCGGTGGCCGCCAGGACCGCGCACAGTACGGGCACCACGCCCGGCGAATCCGTACGTCCCCCCGGACTCACCGCTCCTCCCCTCCGCAGGCCCAGCCAGGGCATGCCGGGACTCAGGATATGTACGCGCGGACTACCACGGCACCGGAGCGTCCGTGCGGGACCCCACGGAGGGTCCGGCGCAGTGCGCACATTACGCCTGCTCCCCGGGATTCGGACAGCCCGGCCGCACCTTTGGGTCCCGTGCGATGGTTGAGCCGGTGGACCTCCGCTGTCCGTGACCCGGACGCCGGCCCGGCACGGAGCGGAAACGGTACAAAACCGGTACAAATGGGGGCGGGAGCGTGGACATCGCTTCGGCGTCATAGGCCGCCGAACCCCGTGTGGTGAGGAGGTGACGGCCCGCGACACCTCGGGAGCATGCCGAGGTGATCGCTGCGCGTCGTACGACCGGCTCGTCAGGCCGATGGACCTCGGCCAGGGCGACGGCGGCCGGCGCGCGTATGCACGCGTTCCACCGATGCAAAGGAGTAAGGCGAACGTGACCTTGGTCAATGACGCGGCACCTGTCGCGGTGCGATCCACCGGCCGCAAATTCCGCGCCTTCACGTCGAAGCACCTGGACGAGCTCACCTCACGTGCCGGGTTGTCGCCCGACCAGCGTTTGGCGGTCCGGGCGGTCGCGACGGTTCTGCCCTTCCGGACCAACAGCTACGTCGTGGACGAGCTGATTGACTGGTCGTGCGCACCCGACGACCCCATCTACCGTCTGGTCTTCCCGCAGGAGGACATGCTGCCGGCGGCGGACGTCGCCCACATCGCCGACCTGCTGCGCAATGACCCCCCGAAGGCGGAGGTCGACGCGGCCGCGCACGCGGTGCGCGTCAAGCTGAACCCCCATCCGGCCGGCCAGATGCAGCTCAACATCCCGAGCTTCGGCGACGGCACCCTCCCCGGTGTCCAGCACAAGTACCGGGAAACCGTGCTCTTCTTCCCCAAGCAGGGGCAGACGTGTCACGCGTACTGCACCTACTGCTTTCGCTGGGCGCAGTTCGTCGGCGAGCCGGACCTGAAGATGGCGTCGGACGACGCGCAGGGGCTGGTCCGCTACCTGCGAGAGCACCCTCGGGTCACGAGCGTGCTCTTCACGGGCGGCGACCCCATGATCATGAGTGGTCCGGTGCTCAGGCGATACATCGAGCCACTGCTCGGCCTGGAGCAGCTCGAGTCGATCCGCATCGGCACCAAGTCGCTCGCGTACTGGCCCGGGCGGTTCGTGACCGACCCGGACGCCGTCGACACGCTGCGGCTATTCTCCTCGGTGGTGGAGTCGGGGAAGAACCTGGCCTTCATGGCGCACTTCTCCCACCCCCGCGAGATGGAGTCCCAGCTCGTCCACACCGCCGTACGGGCGATCAGGGACACCGGCGCGGTGATCCGCACCCAGGCGCCGTTGATCCGGTCGATCAACGACGACCCCGACACGTGGGTGGAGATGTGGCGCGCCCAGCAGGCGCTGGGCATGGTGCCGTACTACATGTTCGTGGAGCGGGACACCGGCCCTCAGGACTACTTCGCCGTCCCGCTGGCCCGGGCGTACGAGATCTTCCGGGACGCCTACGCGCGGGTGTCC